>NZ_JBHJMQ010000001.1:195000-643049 GCF_042310375.1 Wenzhouxiangella psychrophila
CCTAAGGCGAGGCGGAAACGCGTAGTCGATGGGAAGCAGGTTAATATTCCTGCACCAATTGTTACTGCGATGGAGAGACGGAGAAGGCTATGTGCGCCGGGCGTTGGTTGTCCCGGTCCAAGCAGGTAGGCAGGTCCCTTAGGCAAATCCGGGGGATCAATGCCGAGACGTGATGGGGAGCCCCCTATGTGGGGCGAAGGTATTGATGCCATGCTTCCAGGAAAATCTTCTAAGCTTCAGGTAACAATTGACCGTACCGTAAACCGACACAGGTAGGCAGGGTGAGAATCCCAAGGCGCTTGAGAGAACTCGGGTGAAGGAACTAGGCAAAATGGTACCGTAACTTCGGGAGAAGGTACGCCTCTGGCGGTGACGAGACTTGCTCTCTGAGCTTCTGGAGGCCGCAGTGACCAGGTGGCTGCGACTGTTTATTAAAAACACAGCACTCTGCAAACACGTAAGTGGACGTATAGGGTGTGACGCCTGCCCGGTGCCGGAAGGTTAAGTGATGGGGTTAGTCTTCGGACGAAGCTCTTGATCGAAGCCCCGGTAAACGGCGGCCGTAACTATAACGGTCCTAAGGTAGCGAAATTCCTTGTCGGGTAAGTTCCGACCTGCACGAATGGCGTAACGATGGCCACACTGTCTCCACCCGAGACTCAGTGAAATTGAATTCGCCGTGAAGATGCGGCGTACCCGCGGCAAGACGGAAAGACCCCGTGAACCTTTACTATAGCTTCACATTGAACTTCGGTTATTCCTGTGTAGGATAGGTGGGAGGCTTTGAAGCGTGGACGCTAGTCTGCGTGGAGCCAACCTTGAAATACCACCCTGGGGTAACTGGAGTTCTAACCTCGAACCGTTATCCGGTTCAGGAACAATGTGTGGTGGGTAGTTTGACTGGGGCGGTCTCCTCCCAAAGAGTAACGGAGGAGCACGAAGGTACCCTCAGCACGGTCGGACATCGTGCGGTGAGTGCAAAGGCACAAGGGTGCTTGACTGCGAGATCGACGGATCGAGCAGGTACGAAAGTAGGTCTTAGTGATCCGGTGGTTCTGTATGGAAGGGCCATCGCTCAACGGATAAAAGGTACTCCGGGGATAACAGGCTGATACCGCCCAAGAGTTCATATCGACGGCGGTGTTTGGCACCTCGATGTCGGCTCATCACATCCTGGGGCTGTAGCCGGTCCCAAGGGTATGGCTGTTCGCCATTTAAAGTGGTACGCGAGCTGGGTTTAGAACGTCGTGAGACAGTTCGGTCCCTATCTGCCGTGGGCGCTTGAAACTTGAGGAAATCTGCTCCTAGTACGAGAGGACCGGAGTGGACGATCCGCTGGTGTTCCGGTTGTATCGCCAGATGCATTGCCGGGTAGCTACGATCGGCAGGGATAACCGCTGAAAGCATCTAAGCGGGAAGCCCATTCCAAGATTAGGTTTCACTGGACCCTTGAGGTCCCTGTAGGGCCCTGGAAGACGACCAGGTTGATAGGCTGGATGTGGAAGTACAGTAATGTATGAAGCTAACCAGTACTAATTGCCCGTGAGGCTTGGTCATATAACACCAAAGCCAATTGGAGAGTTGTTTACGCTCTCCTTGCGACGACACGACTGACGCTTTTGAACAGATTCCCGATTTAGCTTGCCTGGTGGCAATAGCGGCGTGGACCCACCCGATCCCATCCCGAACTCGGAAGTGAAACGCGCCAGCGCCGATGGTAGTGCGGCATTAGCCGTGCGAGAGTAGGTCACTGCCAGGCATTTATCCGGAAACCCCGGTGCTCCCCGCGAGCGCCGGGGTTTTTTTATGCCCGCACGGCATCCTCAGGGGCTGGCAGTGACCAACGGTCACGCGTGGCCGTCCTCCGCGACAAGGCTTCTTTCGCCTTTGGCTCAAGCCGCCATGCCGCTCCGGACTACGCTGCCAGGCATTTACGCTGTCGCGACCCTTCGGGTCGCGCGATTGTTTGAATTCATTAGCTGATCTTGCGAACTTCGCAACTCTCCTGTGATGGTGGATGTGGCAAGCTAATTGCTGATTCTCAACACTTCATTCCGTGTCCACCCTTCGCTTTGCCATACTTTTGGGCATAACTGTGGCTATCGGGCCGTTTGCGCTCGATACGTATTTGCCTGCATTTCCGGATATCGCCGCGGACCTGGGTGTGGACCTGCCGGCGGTGGGGCGTACGTTGAGTATTTACGTGTTCGCCCTCGGGCTGGCGCAGCTTGTGGCAGGGCCACTTTCCGATCGCTACGGGCGGCGGGTGGTCTTGTTCAGCGGGCTGGCTATCTTTGCCGTCGCCAGTGTGATGGTCGCCCTGTCCGATAGCCTCGGCGCGATGATGCTGTGGCGAATGGCGCAGGCGATTGGCGGGGCGTGTTGTGCGGTGTCCGTGCCGGCGATCGTTCGGGACCGAACCCATGGCCAGGCCTCGGCCAGCCTGTTTTCGCTCATCGGCATCGTGATGCTGGTGGCACCGGCGCTGGCTCCGGCGATCGGGTCGCTATTGCTCTATCAGTTCAGCTGGCCGGCGATTTTCCTGTTTCTGGCGCTTTACGCGTTGGTGGTGGCAGGCACCCTGCAGCGCTTCCTTTTTCGAAATCTGCCTGTCGCGGAAAAGACCCGAACCCCCGCGCGGACACTGGTGACCAACTACGTCCAGGTTGTCACCCACGGCACGACCATGCGTTTTATTGCCATCCAAACCCTGTCCTTCAGCGTGATGCTGGTATTCATCACGCACGCCTCGTTTATCTACCAGGACTGGTTCGGCGTGTCGAATCGGACATTTTCGCTGCTGTTCGCCGCTAATGTCGTCGCGATGGTCGCCGCCAATCTGCTCAATCGTCGACTGCTCCAGTCCTTCCACTCGACCCGGATCCTGCGTGCCGGTTGCATCATTCAGGCCGTTGCCGTGGTTTCCCTGATCGCCGTGCTCGCGACCGGGGGTGGACTCCTGTCCGTTGCGATCTGCCTGGTGGTGACAGGCGGATGTATGGGCGTGATCATCCCAAACAATATTGCCAATGCCCTGGAGTTCTTCCCTAGGCTTGGCGGGACGGCCAGCGCGCTGCTCGGTGCCACGCAGTTTGCGCTGGGCGGGCTGATCAGCGCGCTTTCGACCGTGCTCGTGGGTGCGACCCCCTTGCCCGTCGCACTGGTCATGGCCGCCTGTACGCTTTCGGCGCTCGCCTTTGCACTGGGTGCGCCGCGGGCCATGCGGAACGCCCTGGATATGCAGGCTAGCGAGCGCGAGACCATCGGTCGCGCCGGCTCGTAGGTACTTCCACTGATGGACATGCCACCCCGGCGATCCGGTAAGCTGAAGCTCGATTCCTTACCCATTCGGATATCCCATGCGAGCACTCGCTGCAGCCATCTGCCTGCTGGCCACCCTTGGGGTGCAAGCACAGGCGCCCGCCTCCTTCACCCTGGACAGTCTCGAGGGCGAGTCCTACACCCTGCCGGCCGAGCAGGAAGGCATTGGCATTTATCTCTTCTGGGCCAGTTGGTGCCCTTATTGCCAGGCCCTGATGCCGCATATCCAGAGCCTTCGGGACGAATACGGTGAAGCCATCACCGTTTACGCCCTGAATTTCCGCGACAAGAAGGACCCCGCGCATCTGATCGAGGAAAACGGTTTCGACTTCATTGTCTTCGCGGACGCGGACAAGGTCGCGGAGCAATGGGGTGTTCACGGCACGCCGGGTTTGTTTATCGTGGACCGCTCCGGCGAAGTTCAATTCAACCTCTACGAAGTCGTGGCCGAAAATCCTTCGGGCTACGAAGATCTCGGGCACGCGCAGAAGGCGGCGCGGCGGGCACCCTTCTGGGCTGCGCGGATCCGTGAAGCGCTCGACGGGTTGCCAGGCCTGGGGGAATAAATCCAGGCAACGCCCCGGAGGAGCCCTCGCGACGCCTACGTTTCCTGGCGCGCGGGCACTGCGCCGCTTCGCAGGTCATTGAAGCGATCCGTGTCCAGTTCGCCTTCGCTATTGGCCACAATGCAAGTCACGGTTGCGTCACCGGTGACATTCACCGCGGTCCGAGTCATGTCGAGTAGACGATCCACGCCCAGGATCAGCGCGATACCTTCGGTCGGCAGACCGACCTGGGCCAGCACCCCGGCCAGCAGTATGAGACCGACGCCCGGTACGCCGGCCGCGCCGATCGAGGCCATGACGACCATGAAGATCACCATCAGGTACTGCGTCAGAGACAAATCCACGCCGTAGTACTGGGCGATGAAGCCCACGGCAATGCCCTGCATGATGGCCGTGCCGTCCATATTGATGGTCGCACCCAGCGGGACCGTGAACGAGCTGATCCGGTTACTGGCGCCCAGGCGCTCCTGCACCGCCCTCAATGTGACCGGGATGGTTGCGCCTGAGGAAGCGGTCGAGAAGGCGAAGGCCATCACGTCGCGGAACTGGCGATAGAAGGTGATCGGGCTCAGGCCGGTGAAGGTCTTGAGAAGCAGCGGGTAGACCACGGCCGCGTGGATGATGAGCATGCCCAGCACCAGGAACACGTACTTCAGAACGCCTGCGAAAGTGCCCCAGCCCGTGGTGGCTGCCATACCGGCAATCAATGCGAACACCCCGTAGGGGGCGATCAGCATGACGATGCCGACGAGCTTCATGACCACTTCCATGAAGTCGTTGAAGAATTCGCCGATCCGCTTTCCGGACTCCCCGGCGAAGGACATGGCCAGGCCCAGCAGGATCGAGAAGATGATGATCGGCAGCATATTGCCTTCGGCCATCGCCTGCACCGGGTTGCTCGGCACCAGGTCGATGAGAACCTGTGCAAAGGACGGCGCCTCGGAAATCTCGGGCGTGTCCATGCCCACCGGGCTGGCGCCGACTCCGGTCTGGAACACCATGCCCGCCAGCAGTGCCAGTACGATCGCGATGCAGGTCGTGATCAGGTACAAGCCGATGGCCTTGGAACTGACCCGCCCCAGGCTCTTCGGGTCAGCCAGGGAAGCCACGCCGGAGATGAGCGACACGAACACGATCGGCACGATCAACATGCTGAGAAAGCGCACGAACATCTCGCCAACGACCTCGAAAACGCCGTTAACGAGCCATTTCTGGATCCAGCTTACGTCACCCAGAAAGAGGTTGATGACAAGGCCGGTCCCCAGGCCCAGAACCAGGGCGAATAGAATCTGCGTGCTCAGCTTGTGGTGGTCGAAGCGATATTCCTGGGTCATGCAATCGATTCCGGTATTTCGGGATGCGCAAACTGTAGCGTACCGGAACGGGGGGGTCCACCGTGGTTCGGGCAAACTTGTCGCCCCGGAAATCGCGTAGCGCAGGCAATGGAGGAAGGCCGGTTTCCGCCGCCAGGCGAAAGAAGGGCTTCCGTAATGCCGGTAGCGCGTGATTATCCGGAGCCTCGCACCGCTCGGGTGGCAGTGAGCATGACCGTGCCGGCGCAAATGTGCGAGGTCCCGGATCGGTGTCCGGGACGACGCTTCGCGTCGGCTCAGGGTTTCAGGAGCGGCAAAGCCGGGGCGGTACGGAGAATCCCTTGCTGCCGGTATAATGCGCGGCTCAGATCAAACGTGCCAATCCCATGACTAGCGATAGCCCAGCCGCGCCGACCAACTTCATTCGCAACCGGATCCGAAAGGAACTGGAGGCCGGTCAGTACGATGAAATCGTCACCCGCTTTCCGCCGGAGCCCAACGGCTACCTGCACCTGGGTCACGCCAAGTCCATCGTGCTCAACTTCAGCCTGGCCGAGGAGTTTGGCGGATACACCAACCTGCGCTTCGACGACACCAACCCGGCGAAGGAAGAGCAGCGCTATGCCGACGCCATCAAGGAAGATGTCGCCTGGCTGGGATTCGAGTGGAAGAACGAGTGCTACGCATCGGACTACTTCGAGAAACTGTACGAATATGCCCTGCACCTGATCGACAACGGCCTGGCCTACATCGACGGCCAGGACGCCGATGCCATTCGCGAGCAGCGAGGCACCCTGACCGAGCCGGGCACGCCGAGTCCCGACCGGGATCGCGACCCGGCCGAAAGCCGCGAGCTGTTCGAGCGCATGCGTGCCGGCGAATTCGAAGACGGCGCCTACGTGTTGCGCGCGAAGATCGACATGGCGGCAGCGAATATCAACCTACGCGACCCCGTGATCTATCGCATCCGGCACAAGGCCCATCCGCGTACTGGCGAAACCTGGTGTATCTACCCCAGCTACGACTTCGCCCATGGCCAGTCAGACGCCATCGAGCACATTACCCATTCCCTGTGCACGCTCGAGTTCGAGGATCATCGCCCGCTCTACGACTGGTTGATCGAGCACCTGCCGGTGCCCTCGCGGCCTTATCAGATCGAGTTCTCGCGGCTCAATCTCGACTTCACGGTTCTGTCCAAGCGCAAGCTGACCCGCCTGGTCGACGAGGGCCATGTCGACGGCTGGAACGACCCGCGCCTGCCGACCATCGCCGGTATTCGCCGCCGCGGCTTCACCCCCGAGTCGCTCAGGAATTTCTGCAACGAGATCGGGGTGACAAAGTCCGAGTCGATCATTCCCTTCGGCGCACTGGAACGAAACCTGCGTGACGACCTCAACGTGCGTGCTCCGCGCCGAATGGCGGTTCTGCGTCCGCTCAAGCTGGTCCTGACCAATTTCCCCGAGGGCGAGACCGAGTGGGTCGAGGCCGCCAACCATCCGCAGGACCCGGAGATGGGGACCCGCAAGGTTGCCCTTACCCGCGAGCTCTACATCGAGCAGGACGACTTCATGGAAGAGGCGCCGAAGAAGTTCTTTCGGCTCAAGCCCGGCGGCGAGGTCCGCCTGCGCAATGCCTTCATTATCCAGTGCGACGAAGTGATCAAGGACGAGGCCGGTAACGTGGTCGAGCTGCATTGCAGCTTCGACCCCGAAACGCGATCCGGCCAGCCGGGCGCCGACCGCAAGGTCAAGGGCACCATCCACTGGGTATCGGCCGACCACGCCGTCAAGACCGAAGTGCGCCTCTATGACCGCCTGTTCAAGGTGCCCCATCCGGCCGGCGACAAGGAACGTGACTTCGTCGAGCACCTCAACCCGGATTCGCTCGAGGTACTCGAAGACGCCCGCGTCGAGGCCGGCATCGACGATGCCGGGCCCGGCGAGTTCTTCCAGTTCGAACGCCTGGGCTATTTTGTGCCCGATCCCGAGACGTCGCCGGACAAGCCCGTCCTCAATCGCGCGGTGACCCTGCGCGATACCTGGGCCAAGCTGGAAAAACAACTGCGTTCTCAGGGCGGCTGAATGATGGCGGGCGGGCATCGGCGAGGGTGACCCGCCCGGGCGTCAGAGCGTTTCGCGCTCGTGGCGCACAGCAACTCGTCCGTTTAGATCATTCGAATTTCGGTTATTCGAATTTGTTTGGTACTTGGTACTTGGAATTTGGGATTTTCCGAGCACGGTTATTTTCCCAAACGAGGACGAACTCCGGATTACTCAATGCCAACCCTATAGCGGTTCCGCCAGCCGGCAGCCGCCGAAATCCGGATGCCCGCTGACGAAGTACACGTTGACCGCCGGGTCGGTGTCCAGCGGCGGTTCCAGTGACCACTCGGCGTCGCCGGACGTCGTCATGGCGTAGCCTGCGCCGCTCGGCGCCCAATCGCCGCGCTCATTGCCGGCATCGACCAGTGTGTAGTCGTCTTCCCATCTCTGCCGCTCCAGCCGATAGCTGCGGTCGACCCGCAGGAACAGTTCGAGCGGGCGGCCCTCGCAGGTGCCCGCCAGGTGGGCGCGTACCTTCAGCTGTGGTTTCCGATCTGAATCGGGCAGGTGGATGTAAATCCCGAGATTGCCGGCGGTGAAATGGTGATTGCCGTAGCCCTCGCGTTCGATGCGGATCGAATCGCCCGGCGCTGCAAACAGAGCCTCGAGTTCCTGCGCACGGTTGAAGGCGGAAGTGCTGTCACCGTGGACGATCACCGTCTCGGCTACTTCCAGCCCGCCGGGGGTTTCGGCATAGGTGATGCGGTGGCGGTAACCGGCGGCCTCGAGCTGCTCGCCGAGCGCAATCACCTCGGGGTGATCGGGCTGGTTGGAGAAGATGTGTACGGTAACGACATCGGCCGGCCGCGTGGCGCAGGCGGCCAGGAAGACCGCCAGCGACAACGCGATGAGCCGCCGCGCCATCACTGCTTGCGGCTGTACTCGCGCACGGTTTCGACCAGCACCGACACGTGTTCGGGCGGAACGTCGGGGGTGATGCCGTGGCCCAGGTTGAAGATGTGGCCGGGGCCGCTACCGAAGCTGTCGAGCACACGCTTCGTTTCCTCGGCGATGACCTCGGGGTTGGTCAGCAGCACCGCCGGGTCGAGGTTGCCCTGCAGGGCGACCCGGTCGCCCACGCGCACGCGCGCCTCGGACAGATCCAGCGTCCAGTCCACGCCCAGGCCGGTACAACCGGTCTCGGCCAGTTTTTCGAGATGCTGCCCGCAGCCCTTGCCGAACAGGATCACCGGCGTACCGGGGCAGCTTGCCTTGAGCTTCTCGACGATACGCTGCTGCGAGGCGAGCGAGAACTGCTCGTAGAGCCTCGGCGAGAGCACACCGCCCCAGGAGTCGAACACCATCAGCGCGTCGGCGCCGGCAGCGACCTGGGCGGCCAGGTAATCGGCGGTGGCGTCGGCCAGGTGGTTCATCAGCCGCCCGGCGGCTTCGGGTTCGGCCAGCAGCATTTTCTTGGCCCGTGCGAAGTCCTTGCTGCCCTTGCCCTCGATCATGTAGGTGGCCACAGTCCACGGACTGCCGGCGAAACCGATCAGCGGCGTGTCATCGGACAGTGATTCGCGGATCAGGCGCACCGCATCCATGACGTAGCCGGTATCGTCTTCCGGGTCGGGCATGGGCAGGCCGTCGATGTCGGCTACCGTTCTGACCGGACGCTCGAAGTACGGCCCCTCGCCCGGCTTGAAACCCAGCCCGCGACCCATGACGTGCGGCAGGATCAGGATGTCGGAGAACAGGATCGCGGCGTCAAAGCCGTAGCGCTCGATCGGCTGCAGGGTGACCTCGCAGGCGAGTTCGGGCGTGCCGGCCAGCTTGAGGAAACTGCCCGCCTTCTCGCGGGTGGCGAGGTATTCGGGCAGGTAGCGGCCGGCCTGGCGCATCAGCCAGATGGGAGTGCGCTCGACGGGCTCGCGCCGCAGCGCGCGCATCAGGAGGGAATCGGATCTCGGGGTCATGAACGTTCCAGTATTTCGCGGATGTCGTCCGCCGGACAGGTCTCCACGACGGCCCGCCCGATCTCCTCGAGCAGCACCACGCGAATCCGGTCGGCACGGTTTTTCTTGTCCAGTCGCATCAGGGCCAGCAGACGATCTCGATCGATGTCCTCCGGCAGCGTCGTCGGCAAACCGAGACGATCGAGCAGGTGCACCAGTCTTTCGGAAGTGCCCACCCGCAGCTTGCCCAGCAACTCGCTCAATCGCGCGCCCAGCACCATGCCGATGGCCACCGCTTCGCCGTGACGGTAACGCGTGTAGCCGGTAGCGGTTTCCAGCGCGTGGCCGAAGGTATGGCCGAAGTTCAGCAGGGCCCGCTCGCCGGCTTCGCGTTCGTCGGCGGCTACCACCTCGGCCTTGTGCGTGACCGAGGCGTGTACCGCTTCGAGCAGGGCATCGGGCATACGCCGGCTAAGTGGCTCGGCCCGGCTCTCCAGCCAGGAAAAGAATCGCTCGTCGCGGATCGCGCCGTACTTGACCACCTCGGCCATCCCGGCGCGATAGTCGCGATCGTCCAGGCTGATCAGTGTGTCGATATCGGCCACCACGGCGGCCGGCTGGTGGAAGGCGCCGATCAGGTTCTTGCCGCCGGGATGATTGACGCCGGTCTTGCCGCCCACGGCGGCATCCACCTGCGCCAGCAGGGTGGTGGGCATCTGGACGACGCGGATACCGCGCATGTAGCTGGCCGCGGCAAAGCCGGCCAGGTCGCCGATGACGCCGCCGCCGAGCGCCAGCACCGTCGCATCCCGTTGCGCGCCCATCTCGACCAGCTCGTCGAGCACGCGCTGCCAGTTGGCCACCGTCTTGGCCTCCTCGCCGGCGGGCAGCACCAGTGAGCGCCAGCGCCGATCCTCGTCGAGTACCCGGCCGATGCGATCGAGATAGAGCCCGGCTACGGTTTCGTCGCTGACCACCAGCACACGCCCCTCAAGGTGGCGCTGCCAGATGCTCGACATGGCCAGCAAACCCTGCCCGGCATAGACCGGATAGGTCCCGCCTGCGGTATGAACCTGGGTGACCTTCATGAAGCCCTCGCCTTTTGATGATGGTCGCGCACGCGCCGGGCCACATTGGCCGCCATGGCCGC
The DNA here is from genome assembly GCF_042310375.1 of Wenzhouxiangella psychrophila. Lineage (NCBI taxonomy): Bacteria > Pseudomonadati > Pseudomonadota > Gammaproteobacteria > Chromatiales > Wenzhouxiangellaceae > Wenzhouxiangella > Wenzhouxiangella psychrophila. Next base: position 205,348 of record NZ_JBHJMQ010000001.1, read on the forward strand.
GGGCGCGATGTCGGCCGAGCGGATGATCAGGTCGGCGCAGGATTCGTAAATCGGGTTTCGCCGCTCGGCCATTTCCACCAGTCGGCGCCGGCGGTCTGGCGCCTGCAGCAGCGGCCGCTGCTTGTCGCGTTCCAGTCGGCGAAGCTGTTGTTCGACGCTGGTTTGCAGGTACACAACCAGGCCGCGCTCGCTCAGTATCTTCCGGTTTCCCTCGTCAAGGACGCTGCCGCCGCCGGTTGCCAGTACCAGGCCGTCGCGCCGGCTCAGCTCGTCGAGCAGGGCCGATTCGCGCTGGCGAAAACCGGATTCTCCTTCGATGTCGAAGATGACGGCCACTTCCACGCCGCAGCGTGCCTGCAGCTCCAGGTCCAGGTCGATGAAGGCCATGCCCAGGCTGCGCGCGAGGCGTCGGCCCACGGTCGTCTTGCCCGAACCCATCGGCCCGACCAGGAAGATGCGATCGGGCGTGTCCTGCGCGGCCTTTTCCGTCATGCCGGAAGCAGGCTGGCGGACCGCCGCTCGGCGATGATCGGAATGTTCGATCGACTGTACATGCAAAGAGGAAACCGCCAGGAACAACCGGGTTTCAATGCTATCACGGCGACACGATTTCGACCCCGTGGCGGACCGCTTCTTCGCGCCCATGTCGCGGCGGTTTGGTACCATGACAGTCCACGCCTCGGATGGACCAGACCGGATCATGCTGCGCTTCTCGATTCTTTTCGTCGTCCTGCTGTTGGGCCTGTTCACCGTGGAGGTGCTGCAGCCCGTCCAGCAGCACGTCATATTGCCGTTCACCGCCGGCATCGCCAAAGTCAGCGTTTTCCTGATCGAGCTGTTCGACAGTGGTGTGGCCTCTTCCGGCAAGGTGATCCAGGACATCGAATCCGGTTTCGCCGTCAGCATCGAGCCGGGCTGCAACGGCGTCGAGGCGCTGATCATCCTGTTCGCTGCCATCTTTGCTTTCCCGGCGCCGTTCAAACACAAGCTAGTCGGGTTCGCGATTGGTTTCGTCGCCATCCAGGCGCTCAACCTGGTGCGGATCATCAGCCTGTTCTATCTCGGCCAGTGGAACATGACCTGGTTCGAATGGTTTCACCTCTACCTCTGGCAGGCGCTGATCATTCTCGATGCCCTGGTGGTGTGGCTGATCTGGCTGCGCAAGCTGCCGCCGCGCGACCTCGGCGGTGGAGACGATGACGGGCCGACACCGGAGCCCGCCCCGTCGTGAAGCGGCTGCTGATCGCCGGCTGCGGTGATCTCGGCATTCGCCTGGCCGGGCGGCTGGATCGCGACCAATGGCAGGTGAGCGGCCTGCGCCGCCGCGTCGAGGCCCTGCCGGAAACCATCATTCCCGTTTCCGCCGATCTGTCCGAGCCCGGAACCCTGGCCGCCGTCGCCGGCGACTGGGATGCCGTGGTCTACCAGGCCACGCCTGATCAGTACGATGAAGCCGGTTATCGACGCGCCTACTTTCAGGGGCTGGCCAACCTCTTCGAGCGGGTCCGCGCCCGCCGGCTGATCTTCGTTTCGAGTACGGCCGTCTACGGCCAGGACGAGGGCGAATGGGTGGACGAGGCCAGCGAGACCGAGCCGGCACGCTTCAACGGCCGCGTCCTGCTCGAGGCCGAAGCGCTTGCCGCGCGATCGGCGCCGGAAGCCGTGGTGGTGCGGTTTTCGGGTATCTACGGGCCCGGCCGCGACTTTCTCGTGCGCAAGGTGGCCGCCGGTGAGGCGAGCTGCCGCGAGAATCCGCCGCAGTGGACCAACCGCATCCATGCCGATGATTGTGCGGGCGTGCTCGCCCACCTGCTCACGCTCGAGGCGCCCGAAACGCTCTACTGCGCCACCGACAGCCGATCGGCACGGCGCTGCGAGGTGCTCGACTGGCTGGCCGGGCAGCTCCATGCCGCGGCCCCGTCGCGCGAGACAGGCAGCGGCGGACAGGGCAAGCGCGTGGCCAATGCCCGCCTGCTCGCCAGCGGCTACCGGCTGATTCATCCCGACTACCGCTCCGGTTACCAGGAGTTGCTGCAATGACCGAATTCATCGACATGACCGGCGCCATGGTCGAAAGATTCCGAAAGGGCTTCGACCGGGCCGTTGAGACCGGCATTCCCGAGCCCACGGCCATGACCCTGGCCACCGTCGACGAGCACGGCCGCCCGGCCGCGCGCACGGTGCTGCTCAAGGACATGGACGAGCACGGCTTTGTCTTCTATACCAATCTCGGTTCACGCAAGGGCCGGCACCTCCAGGCGCATGCCGATGTGTCGCTGGTGTTCTGGTGGCGCGAAACCGCCGAGCAGGTACTAATTGACGGTCATGCCGAGCCGGTCATCGACGCGGAAGCCGACACCTACTTCGCCAGCCGTCCCCGCGGCAGCCAGATCGGCGCCTGGGCCTCGCAGCAGTCGCGGCCGATGGAAAGCCGCGAGGAATTCCTCGAACGCTTCGCGTACTTTGAGAAGAAGTTCGAAGGCCGGGACGTTCCCCGCCCCGAGCACTGGTCGGGTTTCCGCGTCAGACCCCGCCGCGTCGAGTTCTGGTACGGACGGGAGTACCGGTTGCACGAGCGGGTGTGCTTTGAGCTGGTCGAGGGGGAGTGGGAGGAGTCACTGCTCTATCCCTAAGTGGAAGAGCAAATACGAAATTCGAAGCACCAAATCCGAAACAAATTCGAAAACCCAAATACGAAACGCGGCGGTCTGAAGTGTTTTTGTTTCGAATTTCGTGCTTCGTGCTTGTTTCGGATTTCGATATTCGTATTTCGGATTTCAGTGGATCGAGACTCTCCCTTGGCATGGAGTGTCTCTCGAGCTATTTCATCTCCCCTTGCGGCGCCTCTCCATCTCTCTCTCGATCCACTGTTCAGCAAGGCTCTTCCACGGTTCTTCCTCGAGCGAATGCGGCTTGTACAGGCCGGCGGCCTGGCGCTGGCGCTGGGCTTCGTAGAGGATCAGGGCGGTGGCGACCGAGACGTTGAGGCTCTGGGTCATGCCGGCCATGGGGATGAGGATTTCGCCGTCGCATTCGGCCAGGGCCTCGTCGCTGACGCCAAATTTCTCGGTTCCGAGCACGATCGCCGTCGGCTGCGTGTAGTCGGGCTGGCGAAAATCCACGGCCTCGTCTGAAAAGTGGGCCGCGTAAAGGCTGAAGCCCTTCTCTTTCAGCCCTCGGAGGCCCTCCACGGCGTCGTGGTGGCGGTGCAGTTTGACCCAGCGTTGCGCGCCCTGGGCGGTATGGTTGAGCGGCGGGATGCCGCCGGTGGGCGGTACGGCATGGGCTTCCATCACGCCCACGGCATCACAGGTGCGCAGGATGGCGGCTACGTTGTGGGCTTTGTGGACTCGCTCGAGAAAGACGGTCAGATCCGGCTGCCTGCCGGCGGCCACCTGTTCGATACGGGCCTTGCGTTCAGGAGTCATCACGCTATGTTACCCCTCTACTACCGAGTTCGTTGATCAACGATCTCGTTGGTGTGTGCGAGAATCTCTCACCATGACTGACTGGTTCGAACAACTGAGGGCCTGGGTTGCGCCGAGCGACGACGAGCCCATCGATCCCAAACTCATTGCGCGGGCGGCGGCGATCATCATGCTGGAGATGGCCGCCACCGACGAGCAACGCGATGATTCGGAGCTTGCCGTGATCCATCGCGCCATGCAGGACGCCTTCGGTATCGACGAGGCCGAACTGGACGAGCTGATCCGGGATGCCGAAGTCTTGCGCCGCGAGTCGGTCTCGCTTCATGACTTCACCCGCGATCTCAAGGCGCACCTGGACCGCGACGAGCGCGCCCAACTCGTCGAATGGCTGTGGCGCGTAGCCTGGGCGGACGGGCGTGTGGACCGATACGAAGAGCAGTTACTGCGCCGGCTGGCCGACCTGCTGGCCGTGCCTCATCCGGAGTTCATCCGGCGCAAGCATCTGGCCGCCGAGGCGGCCGGGATCAGTCCGTAAAGAACTGCTGCTGGAAGCTGAACTCCTGCGGCGGTCGATTGCTGCCTTCCGGTTGGACGCTGATGGTGAAGGTCAGCGATTCCTCGTCGTGAATGCGAAAGGTGCCGATGTAGTAGACCGCGTCGTCGTCCTCGACTTCCTGTAACTCGATTTCACGCCCCTGGCCGGTGAGGTTGGTCGCGCGGGCGCTGATCCTGGCGTGGGTCGGCGTGTCCATGCTGTCGGCGTTTTCAGCCTTGCGCAGCACGGCGATGTTGAGCATGGCGCGGCTGCCCGAGCGCTGGATGCCGTAGGCGCCGGCAACCTCGGGCGGCAGGGCGTTGGTATTGAGTGCGTTGTAGTGGACGCGATAATTGCCGATATCCTCGGCCTGCTGGGCCGGTGCCGTGGCGGGCGCCAGCAGCAGGGCAAATGCAGTGATGCAAAGGGCTGCAAGCTTGTGTTTCATCATTGGCGCCTTCGTCATTGAACTGCCTTCGATGCTACTCCCGCTCGCAAGGGGCCGGCAAGTGGGGCAATTACTTAGAAAGAATATTGAACCGCCAAGTTCGCCAAGAAAACATTGAAGCCACGGAATGCACGGAAAGACACGGATGAAAGCGCTTTTCCTTCCGTGAATTTCCGTGTTTTCCGTGGTTTAAGTGTTTTGACTCACACTCCCAGCAGGATGATCAAAAACTGGATGACGATGATGGCGATCAGGGGTGAGAGGTCGAAGCCGCCCAGCGGGGGCAGTACGCGGCGGATGGGGGCGAGTACCGGTTCGGTGAGCTGGTAGACCAGCGGCACGATGGGGTGGCGGAAGCCCTGGCCGACCCAGGACAGGATCACACCGACGATGATCAGTACCAGGTAGAGCACCAGCAGCATGCGAATCAGGCGCAGGACCGCCAGCAGCAACAGCACCGGCCATTCCATGGCCCAGCCGCCGAGGGCTGCCAGGATCACCAGCATCACCAGCTCCAGGATGTAGAGCCAGGTGATGCCGGCCAGGCTGACCGGGCCGACGCGCGGGATGATCTTCGACAGCGGTTTGACCAGCGGGTCGGTGACCCGGATCAGGGCCTGGCAGACGGGGTTGTAATAGTCCGCCCGCAGGGCCTCCAGCAGGACGCGCAGCATGAGTGCCGCCAGGTAGAGCTGGAACAGTGTTTCGATCAGGAAGGCGAACGCCTGGCTGGCTGAGCCCATCAGCCTTCTCCCAGTTCGCGGCCGCGCTGGACGGCGACCCGGACGGCTTCATCGACGATCCGCTCGAACTCGTTCTCGGCCAGGCTTTCCAGCGCGGCGGCGGTCGTGCCGCCGGGAGAAGTGACGCGCTTCCTGAGTTCTCCGGCCGGAACGTCGGACTTTGCCATCATGGTGCCGGCGCCGTAAGCGGTCTGCCGGGCGAGCTTTGCCGCTGTTTCTTCGGGCAGGCCGGCGCGCGTGCCGGCGGCGGTGAGCTGCTCGACCAGCGAGAAGAAATAGGCCGGGCCGGAGCCGGAGATGGCCGTGACCACGTCCATCAGCGCTTCGTCGTCGACCCACGCGACTTCCCCGGCGGCCTCGAGTACCTGGCTGGCGCGCTCGCGGTCGATTTCGGTCACGCCCTCGCTGGCCGCCAGTCCGGTCATGCCGGCCTGGTACAGCGCCGGGGTGTTGGGCATCGCGCGCACGATCCGGTCGTGCCCCCCGAGCGCCTTGCGGATGCGCCTGATGGGCATGCCGGCGGCCACGGAAATCACCAGGGTTTCGGCGTCGATGGCGTCAGCCACCGAGGCCAGCACATCGTCCATGACCTGCGGCTTGACGGCCACCACCAGCACGTCGGCGGCCCGCGCCGCCTCGGCGTTGTCGGCGTGCACCGTCACGCCCAGGTCGTCGGCCAGCGACCGGCGCTGCTCCTCGCTGGGGTCGGCCACGTGAATGGCCTCGGCCCGGGTGCCGCCGGCAACCAGGCCGCCAATCAGCGCGCGACCCATGTTGCCGCCGCCGATGAAGGTGATCGTTATGTTGTCCATGGCCTCTATTGTAGAAGGGTGTTGGTGGCGGGTGCCAGTAAGAAAGCCGTTGGCTGGTTGGCTTGTTAGCTTGTTGGCTGGTTCGGCAGCTGCCGAGTGGCGCGGGGCGGCTGCGCCGCGAGGTGAATGGTGGTTGTACCGCCTACCCGTTTGTCACCAGTTCCCTCGCGGTTTTGCCGGCCACCAATGTTTCCGGATGCCGAACAAGCGAACCAGCCAACCAGCCAACGATTTAGTCTCGCGGCCCAAAAAGCGCCGTCCCGATCCGGATCTCCGTCGAGCCCTCGGCGATGGCGGCTTCCAGGTCGGCGGTCATGCCTGCCGAAAGGGTGTCGGCTTCGGGGTATTTCTCCCTGAGCGCTTCGAAAAGCCGTCGCAGCCGGCCGAATACGGCGCGCTGGTCATCGAAGTCCTCGCGCGGGGCGGGGATGGCCATCAGGCCGCGCAGCTCGAGTCGCTCCGAGTCCGCGATCTGCTCGGCCAGTTCGGCGATCTGCTCCGGCGCGCAACCGGCCTTCTGGGATTCGTCGTCGAGATTGACCTGGATGAGCACCTTCAGCGGCGGCAGGTGGTCCGGGCGCTGGTCGGCGAGCCGCCGCACGATCTTGGCGCGGTCGATCGACTCCACCCAGTCGAAATGCGCGGCGATCAGCTTTGTCTTGTTCGACTGGATCGGGCCGATGTAGTGCCACTCGAGCGCCAGGTCGGCCAGCTCCCGGATCTTGCCCACGCCCTCGTCGACGTAGTTTTCGCCGAATGCGCGCTGGCCCAGTTCGTACAGCTCCCGGATCGCCTCGACGGGCTTGCGCTTGCTCACCGCCAGCAGTGCGACCGAGTCGGTGGAGCGGTCGGCGGACCGGCAGGCGGCGTCGATGCGCGCCCGGGTCTGTTCGAGGCGTTCGCGGGCTGTTTTCGGTGCGATTTGATTCATGGCCGAGTTACGCTAAGATCGGTGGGTGTGCTGGAAAGCTGGTTGCGTTTGCAATCGAGACCGGCAGGTCCGTGGCCATTGGCAGGGAGTTATTCATGGATATTACCGAGCTGCTCGCATTTACCGTCAAGAACAAGGCGTCCGACCTGCATATCTCCGCCGGCCTGCCGCCCATGATCCGCGTCGACGGCGACGTTCATCGTATCAACACGCCGGCGATCGAGAACAAGGAAATGGCCGAGCTCATCTACTCGACCATGAACGACCACCAGCGCCGTGACTACGAGGCCAATCTCGAGGTCGACTTTTCCTACAACATACCGGGCCTGGCGCGCTTCCGTGTCAATGCATTTCACCATCACCGCGGCATGGGTTCGGTCTTTCGTGTCATTCCCAACGACATCTGGACGCTCGAAGACCTGGACGCGCCCGCCATCTTCAAGGATATCGTGGAAGTGCCGCGCGGCCTGATCCTGGTCACCGGGCCGACCGGCTCGGGCAAGTCGACCACGCTGGCGGCAATGATGGACTATCTCAACAAGACCGTGCCCGGCCACATCCTCACCATCGAGGATCCGATCGAATTCGTCCACACCTCACAGCGCTGCCTGATCAACCAGCGCGAGGTCCACCGCGACACCCATGGTTTCAACCAGGCCCTGCGTTCGGCGCTGCGCGAAGACCCGGATATCATCCTGGTCGGCGAGTTGCGCGATATGGAAACGGTACGCCTGGCCCTGACCGCCGCCGAAACCGGCCATGTCGTCTTTGCCACGCTGCATACATCCTCGGCGCCGAAGACCATTGACCGAATCATCGACGTCTTCCCCGGCGATGAAAAGCCGGTGGTGCGTTCGATGCTTTCCGAATCCCTCCGGGCCGTCATCTCGCAGACCCTGCTCAAGAAGGTCGGCGGCGGGCGCGTGGCCGCACACGAGATCATGGTGGCTACCTCGGCCATCAAGAACCTGATTCGCGAAGACAAGGTCGCGCAAATGTACTCGGCCATCCAGACCGGGCAGAACGCCGGCATGACCACGCTCGACCAGTCGCTGATCGAGCTGGTGCGCCGCGGCGCGGTCAACAAGCAGGAAGCCGTGCGCAAGGCCCAGAACAAGTCGGCGCTGGCCTGATTCAGCGGCGCGCTTGAACATTAAGGAGACGGTATGAACAGCATCCAGGACTGGCTGCACAAGCTTCACGAATCCAAGGGCTCCGACCTGTTCGTGACCGTGGGCGCACCGCCCTGCATCAAGGTGCACGGCAAGATCAAGCCGCTCACGCGCGAGGCGCTGACCCACGAGATGGTGCACGACATCATCCAGTCGATCATGAACGCCGAACAGAGCGAGGAATTTCGTACCACCAAGGAGTGCCAGTTCGCCGTCTCGCTCGAGGGCGTGGCGCGCTTCCGTGTGTCGGCCTTTCATCAGCGCAACAGTGTCGGCATCGTCTGTCGCCGCATCGAAACCAAGATTCCCAGCTTCGAGGAACTCGACCTGCCCGAATCGCTTTCAGAGCTGGCGATGGTCAAGCGCGGCATCATCATCCTCGTCGGTGCGACCGGGACGGGTAAATCCACCACGCTTGCAGCCATGCTCGGCTATCGAAACATCAACGCATCGGGCCACATCATTACCATCGAAGACCCGATCGAGTTCGTGCACAAGCACCGCAAGAGCCTGGTCACCCAGCGCGAGGTGGGCATTGATACCGATTCCTTCGAGGTCGCGCTGAAGAACACCCTGCGCCAGGCGCCCGATGTCATTCTCATCGGCGAGATCCGCACGCGCGAATCGATGGAGCACGCCATCACCTTCGCCGAGACCGGCCACCTGTGCCTGACGACACTCCACGCCAACAACGCCAACCAGGCGATGGATCGCATCCTGCACTTCTTTCCGGAGGACCGGCACCCGCAGGTCCTGCTCGACCTGAGCTTCAACTTGAAGGGCGTCGTCGCCCAGCAGCTGCTGCCCTCGGTCGACGGCAGCCGCCGTCACGTGGCGCTGGAGATCCTGCTCAATACGCCGCTGATCCAGGAAAAGATCCGCAAGGGCGCCATCGAGGAGATCAAGGACATCATGAAGGACTCGCGCCACCACGGCATGGTGACCTTCGACCAGAGCCTGCTCGAGCTCTACCAGGAAGGCATGGTGACCTACGAGGAGGCGCTGCGACACGCCGACTCGCCCAACGACCTGCGCCTGGCGGTCAAGCTCAGCGAGGGCGGTGACGCCGACTCGCTCTCGGGCAAGATGGGCGATATGAACCTGGTCGACAGCGAGCGATAGGCTGCTCCTTAACACTTAAATGCCCGTTGTAACGGCATTTTCTGGCGCCTTTAACGCAGGATTAACGATTCCGGGCGTATTATTCAAACCGTTGGTGCGACGCGAGCAAGGTTTCAGCACTGACGGTTACGGGGCAATGTGGGCCCGGACGGAGTCGACCCCTCCGTCCGGGCATTTTTTTAACCGCATTTTCGAAAAGGGAACAAATCGGCTGATGCGGATCCTGATCATAGAAGACAACCGCGACATCGCCGCCAATCTGGGCGATTTCCTGTCCGACCACGACCACGAGGTCGACTACGCCTACGACGGCGTCACCGGGCTGCACCTGGCCGTGGTCAATGAATTCGACGCCATCGTCCTCGACCTGGCCCTGCCCGGCATGGACGGGCTCGAAGTCTGCCGCAAGCTCAGGGAAGACGGCCGCAAGGACACGCCGGTGTTGATGCTCACCGCGCGCGACCAGCTTGAGGACAAGCTCACCGGCTTCGAGTCGGGCGCCGACGATTACCTGGTCAAGCCTTTCGAGTTGCGCGAGGTCGAGGCTCGGCTTCAGGTCCTGGCGCGCCGCGGCCAGCGCGTCAAGCCGCGCGAACTCCAGGTGGGCGATCTCGAATTCAACCTCGAAACGCTCACCGTCAAGCGCGCCGACAAGTCCATCGACCTCAACCCCATCGGGCTCAAACTGCTCGAGAAGCTGATGACCGCTTCGCCGGCGGTGGTCACCCGACGCGAGCTCGAACACCACGTCTGGGGCGAAGAACTGCCCGACAGCGACAGCCTTCGTGTTCACATCCACAGCCTGAGGGCGGCCATCGACAAGCCCTTCGGTCAAGCGATGATCCAGACCCGTCACGGCATCGGCTATTGCCTGGTTGAACCGGATGAAGTATCGGCGTCGTCTTAGAAGCCGACTGATCTTCTCGTTTCTGTTGTTCGGCACGCTCCTGAGCGTGCTGTTCGCGGCGGCGGTGTTGCTGGTACAGAGCTGGCTGGTCGATGCGCTCATCTCGCGCACCCTGGCCGACGAAATCGACCAGTACATCGCCGACCTGCGCGAAGACCCCACGCTGGTCGAGCCCTTCTATACCCGCATCGAGGGCTACGTGACCCGCCCCGGGCGCGCCGATATCGTGCCCCAGCCTTTCCGCACCCTGTCCAGCGGGGTGCACGATGTCAGCACCGACGACGGCCAGTACAAGGCGGCGGTGCGCAAGGACGACGACTTCTGGGTGTTTCTGACCTACGACGTCTCCGAGAACCAGGAGCTGGCGCGTCGCCTGCAGATCGCCCTGGCTGCGGCCGTGGTGCTGTTCGTGCTGTTTTCGCTGGCGCTGGGTATCTGGTCGTCGAGCCGCGTCATGGCGCCGGTGACCGAGCTGGCCCGTCGCATCGAGGCGATGGACGAGCATTCGCCGCCCGGCGACCTGGCCCGGCACTTTCCCGACGACGAGGTCGGCCAGCTTGCCGCCGCACTCGACGACTACGCCCATCGCCTCAAGGACCTGGTCGAGCGCGACAAGGCCTTCAACGCCGATGTTTCGCACGAGTTGCGCACGCCGCTGGCGGTCATCTCCGGCGCCACCGAGTTGATGCTGGCCCAGCCCGAACAGGACGAGCGCACGAGAGAGCGCCTGCTGCGTATTGCCCGGGCCGCCCGCCAGTCCACCGACATCACCACGGCCCTGCTGCATCTGGTGCGGACCGAGCGCGACGCCGACGGCGAAGGGCGCGCCCACGACGTCGGCCAGATCGCCCGCCAGGTGATCGGCAACTACGAACCGCTGATCGGCGACCGCGAGCTCGAGCTGGTTGTCGACCAGCGCGAAGCGGTCAACGTGATCGCGCCCGAAGCGGTAATTGCCGTGACCCTGGGCAATCTCATCGGCAACGCCATTCGCTACACCACCGAGGGCGAGGTGCGCGTGCTGGTGGACGCCGGGCAGGTGAGTATTCTCGATAGCGGTCCGGGCATCGCCGAGGAAGAGCTACCGCATGTCTTCGACCGCCACTTCCGCGGCCGCCAGGCCAGCGGCACCAAAGGCTCGGGCCTGGGGCTGTCCATCGTCAAGCGCCTGTGCGATCTCTACGGCTGGCGCATCGAGTTCGCCAACCGCGACAAGGGCGGCTTGGCTGTCACGTTGCGGTTTTTCCCTGACCAGGGGTGACGCGAATTCCGTCGGGGCACCTTTCAGGCGCTGTTGGCTGGTTAGCTCGTTCGCTTGTTGGCTTGTTCGGCAGCCGTCAAGCATTGGGGGCGGCTGCGCCGCGTAGGCCTTTGCGGGTGACGGATACTATTGCCGAACCAGCGAACCAGCGAACCAGCTAACAAGCCAACAATCGAATCGAACCTCGCCCCCTACCCACGCAGCCTAAGGCTCACATCGCTACAATAGAGACATGGCAATCATCAACTGTCCCGGCTGCGGCCGGCGAATTTCGGACAAGAGCACGATCTGCGCCCACTGCGAACTACCGCTGGGTGAAATGACGCAAGAGGATGTCAGTCGGCACAAGCGCCGGCGCTGGCGCCGGCGCGTCTGGCAGTCGAAGAACGTAACTTACCTGGCGATGGCCGCGCTGGTGGTCGGCGCCCTGTGGTGGTGGCTGGCCGATCCGCAGGGGTGGACCCTGCCGCCGCCCTACCTGCCGGTCGGCCTGATCGCGCTCGGCGGCCTGGGGTACCTGGCCGGTCGCGCGTGGCTGTTCTGGCTCAGGTTGAAGCGCAACCGCCCGGAATTCTAGCGGCTTCCGGAGAAGCCGGCGCGCGCATCACTCGATGCGCTTGACCTTCAGACGGCGGTTCTGGCCTTCCACGACGAGCTGCCAGGTGCCAAAAAGGCCTGGCCGGATCTCGACCTCCGGTGATTCCATCGGCGGGACGTAGTGCGTGCCGTTTTCGTCCTGCTCCCAGACCATGCCGTTTTCCAGTTCGAACACCGTATCGCCTTGCCAGCCCTCGAAGGTGCCGACGATGCGGCTCTTGATCGGACGCTCGTCGTCGTCGTCGTCGCTGTCAGGCAGGCCGCGGCGATCCGCCGTGGCGGTCTCGCTGTCGCTGCCACTAGCGCGCCTTTGATTGAGCTCACGGGCTTCTTCCTCGGTCAGCGAGCGCTCGCGAATCCACTCGTTGAGCGCGGCCAGCTCGTCTTCGTTGAGCTTGTGCAGGCCGGTCTCCATGTACTCCTCGCCTGTCATGCGCTCCTCCAGCGAGGAGAAGTCGTCCTGTGCCGCTGGGGCGGTGCAGAAGGCGAGCGCGATCATCGCGATGCTGAAACGAATGACGGCAATGGGCATTTCTGGAATCTCCCGGTTCGATTCTTGATCAGGTTGGTGGGCGAATATTAACACCGTCACCGATCCTGCCCCATTGCAGCTCGTCGCTCGTGGCAACAAATCGGCGTGCAGTTAGTCGGGGCTGCCCGCGGGCGACAGGGGGCGAGCCCTGAATGGGGGCACGATGGATGACGGGGTTCGTCGTGCTCTTACAGGTCGTGCTTGTAGCGCACGTAGGGAATGCGACCGTAGACGCTTTCGAGCGGATCTTCAAGCGAGGCTTCGGCGCTGGGCTCGTCGGCCCGGGGGGCCGAGTCCATGACATTGCTCACGCCGACGGACAGCGAGGCGTTGCGTTGCGCGTGCCAGGAGAACTCCAGGTCGAAAGAGTTCAGGGTCGACGGTGCCTGATCGGCACCCATCCACAGAGGCAGTTCACGATGATGGCCGAGCATTTCCCCGCTGAAACTGCCGCGGCGCCATCCCAGCAGGAACTGGGCGCTGTTGCTGTACTGCATGTCATTCTGAAGTTCGCGTGGCTGGGCGGTCATGCCCAGCTCGGCCAGGCTCATGCGCTGGCGATAACGCGCCAGCTGCAGCCCGACCAGGAACTCACCGACGCGCTCGGTCTGGAGGCCGAAACTGACGTTGACGTCCAGGCCCTCGACGGCGCCCTCCGGGGTGCCGGCGGCGCGCTGGCGGGCAAGCAGCTCGGGGGCGAGATCGTAGGCGAAGGCGCGCTCGGCGCTGCCGTCGGCATCATCACCGCGAAAGGCGCTAATGCCCAGCTGCAGGCCGGGTGCGGCCATCCAGTCGCCGGAGACCTGCAGGAGGTTGACCGAGTCGCTGGGCAGGGGCTGGTCGACAAAACGACAGTCCTGCGCCAGGTAGGAATTCATGGTCATCGTGCCCTGGCTGCACTGGATGTGCGCCAGGCTGGCGGTGTTCATCTGCCATGCCTTCAGCGACCAGGAGAAAGCGCCGTCATCGCCGTCGTTATCGGCCGGGCCGCGGCGGTTCGACAGCGGCATGGCCAGCGACAGGCGCGGGGAATCGCCGGGCAATCCCAGCGGGGAACGATCGGCGATGACCTGGAGGACCGGCGCATCGGTCGAGGCCGGCGTGGCGGCGTTCTCGTCGGGCACAATCGACCACGGCACATCATCGCCCGTCTGGGCTTGGGCCCCGGCGGCGAGCAGCGCTGTCACAATTGCGATGTGCTTGAGGCGACCCATTTCCCTCGTATCCGATAGAAACGACCAGATTGCCCCTCTTTGACGTCGCTGGCCCGGTAAAGTTTTCGCTAATTTATAGTTTAGCAAAGCTTGGCGCAGGATGCACTCGCAAAAAATAACGCAAGTTCCCGGAATCCCCGCAATTGTTCGGGAATCGATCGCGCTTTGCCACGTTCCGGCGGCGGCGCGATGATCCGGTCTTGCCCCGCACCAGCCAGGGGACGGTAAAATGTGCGGCTTTCCCGCCCACATTACAAGCAGGCAGCAGAAGTTTCATGACCCAGCCCAGCCAGGATCGCCGCCAACTCGCCAACGCCGTACGGGCCCTGTCCATGGACGCCGTCGAGCGCGCCAACAGCGGCCACCCGGGCATGCCCATGGGCATGGCCGATATCGCCGAGGTGCTCTTCAACGACCATCACAAGCACAACCCAGCCAACCCCGACTGGTGGGACCGCGACCGTTTCGTCGTCTCCAACGGCCACGGCTCGATGCTGCTCTACAGCGTGCTGCACCTGACCGGCTACGACCTGCCGATGGAAGAGCTCAGGAACTTCCGCCAGCTGCATTCCATGACGCCGGGCCACCCCGAGCGCAAGGACGCGCCGGGCGTGGAGACCACCACCGGCCCGCTGGGGCAGGGCCTGGCCAACGGCGTCGGCATGGCGCTGGCCGAAAAACTGCTGGCCGCGCGCTACAACACCGACGAGCACACCATCGTCGACCACCACACCTGGGTGTTTGCCGGCGACGGCTGCCTGATGGAAGGCATCTCGCACGAGGCCTGCTCCCTGGCCGGCACGCTCGAGCTGGGCAAACTGGTCGTCTTCTATGACGACAACCAGATTTCCATCGACGGCGACACCGACGGCTGGTTCAACGACGACACCCCGGCGCGCTTCAAGGCTTACGGCTGGCACGTGGTCGAGGACGTCGACGGCCACAGCGCCGAGGCCGTCTCGGCCGCCATCGACCGAGCCGTGGCCGTCCATGACAAGCCCACGCTGATCTGCTGCAAGACCACCATCGGCTTCGGTGCCCCCAACAAGGCCGGCACCGCCGGCGTGCACGGCGCCGCCCTGGGCGAGGACGAAGTCGCCGCCGCCCGCAAGCAGCTGGGCTGGGACTACGAGCCTTTCGAGATTCCCGACGCCATCCGCGCCGGCTGGGACGCGCGCGAGAAAGGCGCGGCTGCCGAGCAGGAATGGAACGAGCGTTTCGAAGCCTACAAGGCCGCCCACCCGGACAAGGCCGCCGAGTTCGAGCGGCGCATGAAGGGTGAACTGCCGGACGACTTCGACGGCCTGGTCGAAAAGGTGCTGGCGAAGATGCAGTGCGACGACAAGAAGGTCGCCACCCGCAAGGCCTCGGGCGCCAGCATCGAGGCATTCGCCCCGCACCTGCCCGAGCTGATCGGCGGCTCGGCCGACCTGACCGGCTCGAACAACACCAACTGGTCCGGCAGCGTCGACGTGCTCGACGACGCGGCCAACGGCAACTACATCTACTACGGCGTGCGCGAGTTCGGCATGACCGCCATCGTCAACGGCCTGTACCTGCACGGCGGCTTCATTCCTTATTCGGGCACCTTCCTGGTGTTCAGCGACTACGCGCGCAACGCCGTGCGCATGTCCGCGCTGATCCCCACCGGCGCCATCCACGTCTATACGCATGATTCGATCGGCCTGGGCGAGGACGGCCCCACGCACCAGCCGGTCGAGCACACCACCAGCCTCCGCATGATCCCCAACCTGGACGTCTGGCGCCCGGCCGACAAGGTCGAAACCGCCGTCGCCTGGGCCGAGGCCCTCAAGCGCCGCAAGGACCCGACCGCGCTGGTGCTCACCCGCCAGGGCCTGCCGCACCTGGAAAAGGACGAGCAGCAGATCAAGGCGATCACCCGGGGCGGCTACATCCTCAAGGAGGCCGAAGGCGGCCAGCCCGAAGCCATCCTCATCGCCACCGGCTCGGAAGTCGGCCTGGCCATGGAAGCCGCCGAGCAACTGGCGCAGGACGGCAAGAAAGTCCGCGTCGTCTCCATGCCCAACCCCGGCCGCTTCCTCGAACAGGACGAGGCCTATCGCGAATCCGTGCTGCCAGCCGCCATCACCGCCCGCGTCGCCATCGAAGCCGGCGTCACCTACTACTGGTGGCCCTTCGTCGGCCAGCACGGCAAGGTCATCGGCATGGACACCTTTGGATCGTCCGCGCCCGCGGAGGATTTGTTCAAGGAGTTCGGTTTCACCACCGAGGCGGTTGTCTCCGCCGTCCGCGAAGTGCTCTAGCAGGCTTTGCGGGCGGTAGCCGTTATCACGCAGAGCCGCTGAGGAGCGGAGCCGCAGAGGAAAACAAAAGAGCGAGAAGGCGGGCTGAGGCCCGCCTTTTTCATTGCTGCTCAGTTGGAGTTCTCGGCTGGTTCAGAATCTGAGGCGTCTTCAGGAATCCCATTTTCTTTTTTCTCTCGCTGTTTTCCCTCTGCCCCTCCGCGGCTCTGCGTGGCAACCCCACGGCACCAAGCCCGAATAACCCCATAAGTTGGCCCGCAGGCCCGCACCGCAGTACAATTAGCGGATTCCCCAAATCCAAGACTTGCGGAGACTCCAGTCATGTCCATCAAGGTTGCCATCAACGGCTACGGCCGCATCGGCCGTAACGTGCTGCGCGCGCTCTATGAAGCCGATCGCACCAGCGAAATTCAGATCGTCGCCATCAACGACCTGGCCGACGTCGAAACCAACGCCCTGCTGACCAAGCGCGACACCGCGCACGGCCAGTTCCCGGGCGAGGTCTCGGTCGAGGGCGACCACCTGGTGGTCAACGGCGACAAGATCCGCGTGCTCGCCGAGCGCGACCCGGCCAACCTGCCCTGGGGCGAGATGGGCGTCGACGTGGTGCTCGAGTGCACCGGCATCTTCGCCAGCAAGGACAAGGCTTCGGCCCACCTGAAAGGCGGCGCCCGCAAGGTGCTGATCTCCGCGCCGGCCGGCAAGGACCTGCCGACCATCGTCTACGGCGTCAACCACGGCATCCTCACGGCCGACGACGACATCGCCTCCAACGCCTCGTGCACCACCAACTGCCTGGCCCCGCTGGTCAAGCCGCTGCACGAAGCGGTGGGCGTGGAATCGGGCCTGATGACCACGATCCACTCCTACACCAACGACCAGGTCCTGACCGACGTCTATCACAAGGACCCGCGTCGCGCCCGTGCCGCCGCCATGAACCAAATCCCGACCAAGACCGGTGCGGCCGCGGCCGTCGGCCTGGTCATGCCCGAACTCGACGGCAAGCTCGACGGCTACTCCATCCGCGTGCCGACCATCAACGTCTCGGTGGTGGACCTGTGCTTCATTGCCGGCCGCGATACCTCGGTCGACGAAATCAACGACGCGGTCAAGAAGGCGAGCGAAGGCGAGCTCAAGGGCATCCTCGGCTACAACACCGAGCCGCTGGTTTCGAGCGACTTCAACCACGACCCTCGCTCGTCCATCTTCGACGCCACCCTCACCAAGACCGCCGGCCGCCTGGTCAAGGTCTTCTCGTGGTACGACAACGAGTGGGGCTTCTCCAACCGCATGCTCGACACCGCGCTGGAGATGGCCAAGAAGTAAGCGTCCCGTGTCGTCCCGGAAGCCGCCAAGCGGCTATCCGGGACCTCGCGCTCACCAGATTGGCACGGCCTGCCTTATCGGCACCGATGATGTGCGAGATCCCGGATAACGGCTACCGCCGTTTCCGGGATGACAGTAGGAGATGTCGTCCCGGCCCCCGAGCCGGGACCTGCAAAAAAGGCCCGGTAAATCGCCGGGCCTTTTCGCATGCGGGTTTTGACTGGGCGTGGGAGCGATCTCCAGGTCGCGACAAACCATCAGCCGGGCAGTGCCCCTCGCGGCGAAGCCGCCCCGCACTGCTGCAAGGCCGCCGAACCAGCCAACAAGCTAACCAGCCAACCGGTACCGTCAGAGTTTCCGCCCGAGCCTCTTCTCCGCAATCCGCCGCTCCATGTTCTGGAAGGGCAGGCGAATGACCTCGTAGGCCATCAGCCCCTGAAACACCAGGCCCAGCCCGACGCCGCCGAACACGATGTACAGCAACGGCTTGTCGAATCCCCAGCTTGCAAAGAAAACGGTCGCCAGGATGAAATACACCACCACGCCGCTCAGGAAGTCCTTGACCCCCTTGGCGTATTCCATGGCCTCGATCTCGTCTCGCTTGATTTCTTCTTTTTCAGTCATGTCGTCTTGCTCCGAAGTGAAAGTTGAACAGTCCACCTCGAATACCGCCGCCAATGCCTTGGCCGTCTCCAGACTCGGTTTCTGCCCGCGCTCGAGCCGCTGAATGGTGCGTACCGTCACGCCGGTGAATTCAGCCAGCTGATCCTGCGACCAGCCGTTCCGGAGCCTGAGTTTTCGGACAATCATGGGCGGTTCCTTTGGTTTCGAGGTGGTCTCATCCTCGCTTCGGGCCGAGAAATTGAACACGACACCAACCCGAAATGTACCCGAAACCACCCCGACATGCCCCCGTGTCGCCCCGGCCTCCCCAATCTGTCGTCCCGGAAAGCGCAAAGCGCTTATCCGGGACCTCACGCGCCGAAATTTGGCACGGCCCGGCTTGGCCCCCGATGATGTGCGCGACCCCGGATAACGAATCCCGCCGTTTCCCGAACCCCGAACCCCGAACCCCGAACCCGAAACAACCCTTGAGCAACACCCCACCCCTCTCTAAACTGGCGCCATAAACGAGCCCCCAACAAGCCAACCAGGAAACCAAAAGATGAAAACCCTCGACCAGGTCGATATCCAAGGCAAACGCGTCCTCATCCGCGCCGACCTCAACGTGCCCATCCGCAACGGCCAGGTCACCTCGGCGGCGCGCATCGAAGCGGCCCTGCCCACCATCCGCCAGGCCGTCGACGCCGGCGCGGCCGTCATGGTCATGTCCCACCTCGGCCGCCCGGAAGAGGGCGGCTTCGATGAGGAATTCACCCTGGCCCCGGTGGCCGACAAGCTCGGCGAAATGCTGGGCAAGACCGTCGAACTCAAGCGCGACTGGATCGACGGCGTGGACGTCGACAAGGGCCAGGTCGTCCTGCTCGAGAACGTCCGCTTCCTGAAAGGCGAAAAGGCCAACGACGACGAGCTGGCCAAAAAGATGGCGAGCCTGGCCGATGTCCTGGTCTTCGACGCCTTCGCCACCGCCCACCGCGCCCAGGCCTCCACCGAGGGCGTGATTCGTCACAGCAAGGTCGCCTGCGCCGGCCCGCTACTGGCGCGCGAAATCGAGTCCCTGGAAAAAGCCCTGGCCGAGCCCGAGCGCCCGATGGTCGCAATCGTCGGCGGCGCCAAGGTATCCAGCAAGCTCACCATCCTCGAGGCGCTGATCGACAAGGTCGACCAGCTCATCGTCGGCGGCGGCATCGCCAACACCTTCCTGGTTGCCGCCGGCTACGACGTGGGCGGCTCCCTGTACGAGAAGGACCTGGTCGACACCGCAAAGGAACTGATCAAGCGCGCCGAGGACAAGGGCGCAGCCATCCCGCTACCTTCCGACGTCCTCACAGCCGAACGCTTCCACGAAGACGCCCACGCCACGCTGAGATCCGTCGGCCGCGTCCGCAAGGAAGAAATGATCCTCGACATCGGCCCCGAGTCCGCCGGCAAGCTCGCCGGCATCGTCCGCCAGGCCGGCACCGTCGTCTGGAACGGACCGGTCGGCGTATTCGAATTCGAGGCGTTCCACTCCGGCACCCAGGCCATTGCCCACGCTGTGGCAGCCTGCAAGGGATTCACGCTCGCTGGCGGCGGCGATACCATCGCGGCGATCGAGAAGTTTCATGTGGCGGATCGTATTGATTACATTTCGACGGCAGGTGGGGCGTTCTTGGAGTATGTTGAGGGAAAGGAATTGCCGGCCATAGAGGCACTAAATTCTTAATTGTTTCATTACGAGAATAGGGGCGAGTATGGATGTTGGCATAGATCAGAAATATAAATTCCTAAACTCTCTTTCGGAAGATGAGTTTAGGGAGAAGGTGGTGAGGCGGCTTTATCGCCGGGTCGGCTACTCGGATGGTCGCGATCTGGATGGCCCGGAAGAGCTGGGGAAGGACGCGGTGTTTTACGAGATAGATAGCTTTGGTGAGAAGCGCCACATGTTTCTCCAAACGAAGATTGGCAATATCAATATGGCAGCAAAAGCCAGTACAAACATTGCCAACATTGTGGCTCAACTTAGGACAGCGCTTGAAACCCCATTCAAGTGCATTTCAACCAAAAGCGATATCTATGCTAAAGAAGTAATCTTCTGTACGTCGGGCAGAATGAATGAGAAGGCAAGGGAATATGTCTTGGGGCAAGTTAGAGACGCCCGGCTTCGCTTCCAAGATCGAGACGACTTAATTCCCCTTATTGACAAGCATTGTCCAGAGATATGGATCGGTATTGAAACCGATCTATATCCATATCTACGTGCCCTATCAAACACTTTCGGTAATGTTGGGAATCTTAATAAATCAAAGAAGGGAAACCTGGTTGCGGCATTGGATTTTGATCAACAAATAGATCTTCACCTAATGAAGCGGACCGTCAATCCGCGGAGAAGGGTCGGCCAAATTAAGGATGTCATCGAAACTAGAGATTTCACCAGTACAAGTTTTATAGAGCATTTGCCATCTAGGGCGCTCATTACTGGTGACGCAGGAAGCGGGAAGACCGAGCTTGTTAAGAGGGTAGCCTATTCTCTGGCGCGCATGAGCGTAGGCAAAAGTAGAAATGCCAAGATCCCTCTTGTTGCCGAAGCGTGTGAGTTAGTCGGGGACTCGAATAAGACTCTTGAGACTCTCATGAACGACATAGCGAAGGATATATGTGAGTCTGATAACGATGTTTTTTCGTCAGAAGATCTAGATGAGGGGCGTTTAGTTTTTCTGATTGATGCCGTTGATGAGATCGGCTCCTCTCAGGATATAGATCTCCTGATGAAATCCATCGCAGATTTCATGAAGAAGTTCCCGAATAACAGCGTAATTGTGAGCAGTCGGCAGATTCAACACGTTCTGAGATCGCTTCGTGCACTGAACTTTGAGCAGTACGAAATAATGCCTCTTGAATTTAAGCAGGCTGAGAGGATCCTCAAGAAAATACAAAAGAAAGAAACCATACCTGCTTCCGAAACCCAAGAAACACTGCGAAGAATAAACTCCATCCATGGCATCGAATTGAATCCGTTATTGGTTTCCATATTCATTGCAACTAATAAACTTGTGAGGTCTGATGTCCCTGCAAACATTACGGAGCTCTTCAAAAAGTATACAGAGCTCATGTTGGGGCGATGGGATGAGTCGAAGGGCGTTGAGCAGCAGTATCAAGCGCCTTTAAAAGACAAGCTTTTATGTGGATTCGCGTTTATGCTCCACCGACAAAATCGGGTTGAGTTCCGTCGTCCTGAGATGGAGGCATTTTTCCTGGATGCATTGGAGCAGATTGGCCAGGAGGCTGATGCTTCCATTCTTTTGGAAGAGACGCTAATTAGGTCTGAGCTCTTTAAGGAAGAGCGAGGTAAGTTTAAATTTAGACATCATATGTTGCAGGAGTTTTTCGCGGGCCGAGGCGTAACTGGTGCGGCGGAGCTGGTCCCATTAGTCAAGGAGGAGTGGTGGCAAAACGCCGTGGTCTTTCACTTTGGTGAGAGGCCGCAGTCAGCAAAGCGTATAGTCGATACGTTGCTTGAGTCTAACGGGCACGCAACCTGGCAGTCTATTGTGACTATAGGCCTTGCGATTCAGACATGTTATATGTCAGATATTGCAGATAGAGTTGAGGTCTGGAAGTACTGCGTAGAATCACTATTCCCTATATTTGCCGATCGGTTCAAAGAGCTCGAAGAAGCACGGTATCCGACCGTTGACTTTATGATGGACTACTTGTTGACTCGAGATGCTGTTGCGCTGTCTGTTCTTAACAAGTCAATTGAAAATATAAATGAATGGCAACAAGAGGCGTCAAGTGATTCTGCGGAAATGGAGTCGCGTCAGTTTTGGGCGTGTGTCGGATTGCTTGAGTCGGGAAACGTGCGGGAAGCCTTGGAAAGGGTTAGAGGTGGAAGTATTTCAGATCAACGATATCTTCTTGCTCTTCACTTTGGCGCCAGGCTCGCGTCCGGGGTCCGCTATCTTGAGGCGTCGGAACGGAAGAATGCTGAGTGTCTTGCTGATGAAATTGAGCCGAAAATTCGCGACCTTATCCAAAAGGCTATACAAGAATTTCGGGGGAATCTCCTGGAGATTCGTAAGGGAGAGGTCAAAGCCATTGACGGCGAGGTCACAGGTTCTGAATAGGGAGCAAAAACCGGGAAGAGCCAGAGCGCCCACGATTCTTCCGGCGAACTGAACGGAAGGCAACCGGCTGGGCTTTTTAAGCTGCTGGTATTGAAGCCGAAGAGGCAGCGATTGGGTGATCAGTTGGCGGTCTACGGCCGACTTCGCGCAGGTGGGCACGTGGCTCGTCCGGATCAGTCGGATATACAGGTCAGGGAGCGCTACCAGGGGGCAGGCTGTTCGCCTTGCTCGTTCAAGGCGAACTCCTTGGAAACACCTTTCATCCACGCATGACGGCATTCCGCACTCGCTCCTTGCGCCTGTCGCGCAAACCGCAACTGCTCCATTGCCTATGCTGATGGCCGAGGTCTGCTGCTTTCAGCATTAGTGCTTCCACCTCTTTTGTGGTTGAAGGCCTTTCGTCTACAGGTAAACGATTGCGACGATTGCCCGCTTGCTCGAATTTGCGTACACGCTAGGGTAAAGCTCGTCGTATATTGTGACGAAGCGATCGCTTCCCCCACGACACGCAGGGCTTTCCCGATGCCAACCGAGCCAAGCTCTCCTCGCTCCAGAACGATTCCAGGCTCGGCTCTGGTTCCATATCTTGGTGTAGCGTTCTTGATCACCTGGTGTGTGATCGGCGCCTATATTCTGTTGCCGGACCTGGCCGCCGGAATGTTCGGCCCGATCAGCGGGTCGCATCCCCTGTACTTCCTCGCTACCTGGTCGCCGGCCATCGCTGCTTTCTGGGTGGTCTATCGGTATGGCGGTCTGCCGGGCATCCGCGCGTTTTGCTCCCGGCTATTGATGTGGCGCGGGTCCTGGCGCTGGGCGGTCTTCATCCTGCTCGTGCTGCCGCTCGTTTTCGTCGCCGGCTCGTTCATCAAGGGCGGGCCGGTGCTTGCGCCCATGCCGCCCGAGGGTGTGGGGCCGGTCCTGGCCATCCTGTTCATGATGCTCTTTCTCGGCCCGATCGAAGAATTCGGCTGGCGCGGTGTGATGCAGCCGGTGCTTCAACGGCACGTCGCACCGATCTGGGCGGGTCTCATCATCGGCGCGACGTGGGGGATCTGGCATCTCCCGGCCTTTTTCCTCGCCGGGGTCGTCTTCGCCGACTGGAGCTTCCTGCCCTTTTTTATCGGGAATGTCACATTGGGGGTGCTGGTCACACCGATCTTCAACAGCGCGCGGGGCAGTCTACTCTGGCCGATGCTGTTTCACTGGCAGCTGAACAATCCGTTCTGGCCGGACGCGCAGCCGTGGGATACATGGATTCTGGTGGCCGTGGCGGTCATCGCCGTCTGGTGGCACCGAGACACGATGTTCAGCCGCAAGGGCGCGGTGACCACCGTGATCCCGCCCACGCGCGCCGGCGAGCCACGACCCACGGGCTAGCTCAGCTGGCGGAGGATTCGCATGTCACGGTGTGCTTTTCGGAAAGCGGATGGCTGTCACCTCCGCCAGGAAGAAGGGAAAGTAGTCATCGGTGCCGTACAGGTTGCCGGCCTCGACGTGGAACGGAAGCCTGTAGCCATCCACCTCGCGGAAATCCGACATGACGGCCCCGAACGGCTGCAGCCGGTGGACCTTGTCCGGGTTGGCGTTGCTCCATCGCTGGAAAGCAACCTCAATCGGGCGGCCGTCTTGGTCGACCGTGACATTGACGGCCTGCTCGAGGTCGCCGTGTGTGACCGTAACGCGGGCGGTGTCCTCGTCCACGGCCGCCCATGTAACGTCCGGCCCGGGTAGTAGGGCCGCAGGCGACCAGATCATGGCCTCGCCCACATAGCGCCCGAAGGCCGAACGGGTATGGTCAGGATCGCCGCCAAGCCGCGCCACGGGAATCAGGCCAAGAATCCGAAAGCGCGTCCAACGCCCGGAATCGGATCCGGAGATCGGCATGCCGTCGCGCGTGCGCATCGCCCAGACGAAACCCCCGGGTGCCGCCAGGATCTGGTTCGCTGCCATTGGCTGGTAGCGGGGGTCCTGCTTGCTGCCGAGGCTGAACTGCCCGCGCATGTCGATCTCGACCACCGGCAGTATCGGCGTGCCCGGTCGAATCACATAGCCAAAATACCGGCGTGCCGGCTCGGGCAGGTCGGCGACCATCTCCGGATCAAAGCGCTCTGGCGTGGCGGGCTGTAGCGCCGCGAGCCTTTGCCATTCAGCGCTATCCGAGCGCCGATCCATCATCAGCAGGACCACCAGCGCCACGGCGCCGACGAGGAGACAAACCAGGATTGCAGCAACGATCTTCATCTTGGGTGCACCATCCCGAAGGCACGCTCGTTATAGTAGCGCTGATCCGTCCATGCTGCGGCGAGCGAAAAAGCCAGGACACTCACGATTTGTCCCGCGCATTGGGCCTCACTGGGTCCAGATGGGTGTTGGCAATTGCTGGAATTGAAGTTGAGGTGGCAGCTCTCGCTGCTGATGAGATGCTGAGTTCGCTCGCTTGGCTGAGATAATGGCTTTCGAGGATGCCCCTGACAGGATTCGATCAGGGCTCCCGTTAGTAGAGTGACCACACCTTCGGGGCCTTGCACCTCGAAGCTGATTTGTTCGCACACCCTGGAGACAACATGCCAATACGTCGACTGGCTGATGGCTGGTTATTGCCCGTTCTATCCTGCGCCCTGCTTGCCGGTTCCGGAATCTTTCTTGCGCCCGACGCTGTTGGCGAGTCACCGGTGACCTTCGTTGCACCCGAGGCTTCCGATGGCGACTTGTTGGGGACGGCGGTGGCGGTGGATGCCGGTCGCTTACTGGTGGGTGCCTCGTCCACCGACCTGGCGCGCGATGATGTCGGTGCAGCCTACCTGTTCAGTGCGGGCGGCGACGGTGCCGTGGAGTTGGCGGCAACGTTGGCGGCCGACGATGGCGAGCTGGCCGATGCCTTTGGCGCGGCGGTTGCCATCAGTGGCGATTCAATCCTCATCGGCGCGCCGCGCGTCATGTTGGGAGAGCTCAATGAGGGCGCCGCCTACCTGTTCGAGCGCGAGGGCGAGCAATGGCATCAGGCGGCCAAGGTTCACCGCGAAAGCCCCGGAAAGAACGACATGGCCGGCGTGGCCGTCGCGCTCGATGGCGCGCTGGCGGTGATCGGGGCGCCCGGCGCCGATGCCGCTGGCAGCGATTCCGGCGCCGCGCTGGTCTACGAGCGCAGTGCGGATGGCTGGAAGAAAGTCGTGGAGCTGACGCCGGAGTCCGCCGGCGAGCGCTTCGGCTCGGCCGTTGCCGTCGATGGGGATCGAATTCTGGTCGGTGCCAGCGGCAACGTGCCGGCCAAGGATTCCCCCGGCAGCGCCTACCTGTTCGAGCGCAACGGTGGCCAATGGCAACAGGCTGCGCGGCTGACGCCCTCGGATGGTGCCGGCGGCGACGGCTTTGGCGATGCCGTGGCCCTGGCCGGTGACCGTGCGCTGGTGGGCGCGCGTTTTGCCGACCTGGGCGGCAGCGACGAGGGTGCGGCCTACGTTTTCGAGCAAGACGGTGAGAGCTGGCGGGAGATCGCAAAGCTCACCGCGCCGGAACCGTCCGATCGTGACCAGTTCGGTCATGCCGTGGCGCTGGCCGATGACTTGGCCGTGGTGGGGGCACCGCGCGTGGATGAACCCGAGCGCGATACCGGCGCGGCCTGGGCATTCGCCCCGGGTGAGGAGGACTGGATACTGCAGAAGCGGCTGGCGCCTTCGACGCCGGGTGCCTACGACCGGTTCGGGACGGCGCTCGGTGCAGGCGGCGGTCTGATTGTCGTCGGCGCGCCGGAGGATATCCCGGAAGACGCCGAGGGCGAAGTGGTTACGGGAACGGCGACGTTGTTTGCGAACCCTCGCTGAAGTGGCGCGAAGTGTTACCTTGAGCCGGTGACGATGATCCCCTTCCCCGCTAAAGGCATCCTGCAATGACGCATACCCCGCACGAACTGGCCGAGGAATTTCCCGAGTACGCGGAAACGATCCACCAGCTGAAGGAAACGGATTCCCACTTCAGGAAGCTGGCGGACGAGTATCACACCGTCAATCGGCAGGTTCATCGGATGGAGACCGAAGTCGAGGCCGTCAGTAGCGACACCGAGAAACACGCCCGCGAACGCCGTGTGCATCTCAAGGACCAGATTGCGCAGTACCTGAATCGCCACGCGAGCTGACGGCTCGAGCAAACCGGACGGTCAGCATTCTGCGCGTCACCGCGAACGGCCGCCTCCCGCGATCGGCCGTTCGCACATTACAAATCGTAGGTATGTCCGCCGCAGTTTCCAACCCGACGGCCCGCGTCAGTAGGTGAGGACGTCCGTCTCCGGCTGGTCCATCAGGCCGGCGATTTCCGGCGGCTTGGCGACGGTGACGCCGTCGATCAGATCGGCTTCGGTGTACTCGCTGTTGGGTAGGAACAAGGCACATACCTGAACGGCGGTACCTTTTTTCATAAGGCCCATCAGGAGATCCTTTGGCGTCATGTCGCGCGGTGCCAGCGAGTCCGGCTGGTAGTCCTTGATCGCCAGTTGTCCAGCCTGGTCGCACAGCAGAACATGAATGGAATTGCCGCGGGCCTCGAGCGCGGTGGCCAGCACCAAGGCCATGCCCTGGGTCTGGAGCGAATCGCTGGAAAGAATGACCAACTTGTCGACTTCGGGCTGGGCCGGCTGCTCGGCAGCACCGCCAAAGCTGACGGCCAGGAAAGCGGAAAGGGTCAGAACCTGCAGGGCTCGGATCAAGGACATTGCATGCACTCCTTATCTAGAGGAACTATATATTAGCACATACTTATGTAATTGGAGGTTTCTATCGTTAAGAAACCTGGGATGCCTTTTACCTATCGCCATCATCTGAAAATCAGATTGGTCCCGGCTCCGCACTCCTGTATATTAGATCTACCTAATTTTACGCGGTGGACAGCTAGCAACGGCCTTACCGCCGCAACCGATACCCCGAACTGGAGAAGTGAAGATGGCGAATGAAGGCAAGTGCCCCGTAATGCACGGTGGCAACACGGCCGTGGGCAATTCCAATATGGAATGGTGGCCCAAGACCCTGAACTTGGACATCCTGCACCAGCACGACACCAAGACCAATCCCCTGGGCCAGGACTTCAATTATCGCGAAGAGCTCGAGAAACTCGACGTCGACGCGCTGAAGAAAGACCTCGCCGAGTTGATGACCGACTCCCAGGACTGGTGGCCGGCCGACTGGGGTCACTACGGCGGCCTGATGATCCGCATGGCCTGGCACGCGGCCGGTACCTACCGCGTGGCCGACGGTCGTGGCGGCGGCAATACCGGCAACCAGCGTTTTGCGCCGATCAACAGCTGGCCCGACAACGCCAACCTCGACAAGGCGCGGCGCCTGCTGTGGCCGATCAAGAAGAAGTACGGCAACAGGATTTCCTGGGCCGACCTGATCATCCTGGCCGGCAACGTGGGCTACGAGTCCATGGGCTTCAAGACCTTCGGATTCTCCTTCGGACGCGAGGACATCTGGCACCCCGAAATCGACACCTACTGGGGCTCGGAGAAGGAATGGCTGGCGCCGAGCGACAACCCGGAAGGCCGCTACACCGGTGACCGCGAATCGCTCGAAAATCCCCTCGCCGCGGTGATGATGGGCCTGATCTACGTCAACCCCGAGGGCGTCGACGGCAATCCCGACCCGCTCAAGACCGCGCGCGACATGCGCGTGACCTTCGAGCGCATGGCGATGAACGACGAGGAAACCGTGGCCCTGACCGCCGGCGGTCACACCGTGGGCAAGTGCCACGGCAACGGCGATGCCGCCAAGCTGGGCCCCGAACCGGAAGCCGCCGACGTCGAAGAGCAGGGCCTGGGCTGGAACAACCACGTCACCCGCGGCATCGGCCGCGATACCGTCACCAGCGGTATCGAAGGCGCCTGGACCACGCATCCGACGAAGTGGGACAACGGCTACTTCGCCCTGCTGCTGAATTACGACTGGGAGCTTAAGAAGAGCCCGGCTGGCGCCTGGCAGTACGAGCCGGTCGACATTGCCGAAGAGGACATGCCGGTCGACGTCGAAGACCCCTCGATCCGCCTGAATCCGATCATGACCGACGCCGACATGGCGCTGAAGGTCGACCCGGAATACCGCAAGATCTCCGAGAAGCTCTACAACAACCCCGAGTACTTCGACGAGGTGTTCGCCCGAGCCTGGTTCAAGCTCACCCACCGCGACCTGGGCCCGAAGTCGCGCTACATCGGCCCGGAAGTGCCGGATGAGGACCTGATCTGGCAGGATCCGGTGCCGGCCGGCAGCACCGACTACGACGTCGACGCCGTCAAGGCGAAGATTGCCGAGGCCGGTCTGTCGATCGGCGAGATGGTCGCCACCGCCTGGGACAGCGCGCGCACCTTCCGCGCTTCGGATTACCGCGGCGGTGCCAACGGCGCGCGCATTCGCCTGGCGCCGCAGAAGGACTGGGAAGGCAACGAGCCCGAGCGCCTCGCCCGCGTGCTGTCGGTGTATGAAAAGATCGCCGCCGATACCGGCGCCAGCGTGGCCGACGTGATCGTGCTCGGCGGCGGCGTCGGCATCGAGCAGGCCGCCAAGGCGGCCGGCCACGACGTCACTGTGCCGTTCGCGCCGGGACGCGGGGACGCCACCGACGAGCAGACCGACGCCGATTCCTTCCAGTACCTCGAGCCCCTGGCCGACGGCTATCGCAACTGGCAGAAGAAGGACTACGTCGTCACACCCGAGGAAATGATGCTCGACCACACCCAGCTGCTGGGCCTGAGTGCGCCGGAGATGACGGTGCTCGTCGGCGGCATGCGGGTGCTGGGCACCAACCACGGCGGCACCGCGCACGGTGTGTTCACCGACCGGGAAGGTCAGCTGACCAACGACTTCTTCGTCAACCTGACCGACATGAACTACCGCTGGGTGCCCAAGGGCAGCAACCTCTACGAGATCCGCGATCGCAAGAGCGACGAGGTCAAGTGGACGGCGACCCGCGCCGACCTGGTGTTCGGCTCGAACTCGATCCTGCGTTCCTACGCCGAGCTCTACGCCCAGGACGACAACCAGGAGAAGTTCGTCGAGGACTTCATCGGCGCCTGGAACAAGGTGATGAACGCAGACCGCTTCGACCTGGCCTGATCCACGATCCGGACAAATCTGCCAGACCTTCTACCCCGGCGCCGGTGACGGTGCCGGGGTTTTTGTGCTGGCACCTGGCGGCCTATCGTTGCTTCACTAGCTGTTCGATCATCCAGGCCCGTTCGCCTTCCGGCTGGGGCGGTAGCTGGATGGCTTTTTCCGGCGTACCGTGGAACTCGGCTAGGTAAGCCGCCAGGGCGTATTGCTCGGTGCCGGGCGTGACGAAGTCGATGGTCACGTTCGGATAGTCCAGCCCGACGAGATTGCGTCTTTGCGGGTCGCTGAGCCCGCGCAGGGGATAGCCGTCGCCGCAGGGTGACAGTTCCTGATCCTGGCGATCCGGTAGCGGCACGCACTGGGCGAGGAAGGCCAGCGAGATCACGCGGAAGCGCTGGTCGGGATCGCCCACCCAGTCGCCGCCACTGATCAGTTGCGTGATCGTGCCGTCGGGTGCCGCCACGGCCAGGTCGCGCACGCGCTCGCCGTTGCTGTCGGCACCCTGGTTGATATCGCCCTTTCCGGGTTTCAGCGGTTGCCGGGCCGGGCGCGACGGGTCGTAGGCCACTCGCAGCCCGGCAAACTGCGGGAACCAGCCCGGCGTGGCGCCGGGGGCGACGCCGGAGACGCCGTATTCCATGATGTCGTAGAGCTCGCCCGCGGTCAGGGTCAGGCCGACCAGCTCGCCGTTGAAGGCCAGGGCGGTTTCCAGGTCCAGGCGCGAGATGCTGCCTTCGGGGCGGAAGCGGTTGCCGGCCGGCGGCCCCAGCCGGACGGTGCTGGCATCCCGGCTGCCCGGCGGTACGCGCACTTCGCCGATCGGGCCGCGGATGCCGCCGCCGTTGCGGAAGGCCATCACCGCCTCGGGTTCTTTTTTGCGTCCCAGCCAAAGCGTGGATTGGGCCCACAGGCGGCCCAGGTTGGTCTCGCGCGTTCGCACCATGGTCCGGCGACCGTCCAGGAAGCGATCGGTGTAGCCGAGCACGTGGCCTTCCTTGGCCTCCAGCGTGCGCCAGAACGCGTCGCGGATGGCCACGACCTCGGGCATGGGTTCGGCGCCGCGGTCTTCGATCATCGATGTCTTACTGGCCCAGACACCCGCGCGGCTGTCATCGAGATGCTCGAGTTCGATAACGCCCTCGGCGTCGAAGCGGAGCAACAGACGGCCCAGGTATCGGTAGTCGCCGTCGGTGTTGACCAGCAGCACGGGTTCCTCCAGGGGGGATCGATAGACCACCGGATAGTCATCCACGGCCACGTCGCCGGGATGCAGCCGGCTATCGGAATCGGCCAGGATGGTGTTGGAGCCGCCGCCGATGACGACATCCACGTGTCCGAGTCGCTCGGCCAGGGCCCGCTCGACATCGAGCTGTTGCATGTGCGCGGCCAGGATGATGATGTCCACCCCGTCGGCTGCCAGGTCGTCCACGGCGTCCTGGATGATGCCGGCCAGTGCGTCGATATCGTCGGCGTCTGCCGGGCGGACACCGATCCCGCCGGTGGAGGTAATCCGGTCCAGGGTGGGCGTTGCCGCCCCGACCACGCCGATGCGGCGACCGTCGACTTCCAGCACGGCCGAGCCGGCCAGGCGGCCTTCGATGGCGTCGGCACCCAGCCCGTCCGAACTCACCAGCCCGGCCAGGTTCGGTTCGTCGGAGAAATCCAGGTTGGTCGCCAGCCAGGGAAAGCGCGAGCCCGGCCAGCCATCATCGTCGGGCTGGATGATCCCGGCGAACTCCTCGGGGCCGCCGTCGAGGTCGTGGTTGCCCACGGCGCTGACGTCCACGTCCATGGCATTGAGGAAGGCGATCTCACCGCGGCCCACGCCCGGCGAACCGATGGTCTCGGCCATGCTGGGATCGTTGCTGGCCTGATACAGCGGTCCGGAAACATAGTTGTCGCCGGAGCTGATCAGGAGCGTGCGCTGCGGCATTTCGGCGCGAAAGGCAGAAACCAGCGCGGAGAATTCCGCCACGTGCTCCAGTGCCTGCGTGCCGCCGCCATCGACGTCGGCGAAATGCAGCAACTGCAGCTCCAGCCGCTCGGCCGGCGCATCGTCGATCGGCTCGGGCCGGCGCTCGGGCTGACTGCAGGCGATCAGGCCGGCCGCCACTGTGGCTAGGGTCAGGGTACGAAACGCATCACGCAGGGAAAACGACATGCAAACCTCGGCCGGGGAATTCAGCGGGCCATTCTTTGATTTCGAAGCCCGAATTGTAAGCGCCAATCGGGCTCCTTTTCTGCTGCCGGTCTTCAGGCTTTCTCGCGCAGGAATCGCACCACCACATCGGCAAGCGCTTCGCCCTGGTCTTCCTGAAGGAAATGGCCCGCGTTTTCGATCGTCGGGTGTTCGAGGCCCTGTGCACCGGAGATGAATTTCTGCAGGTACTTTTCGGCGCCGCCGGTGACGGGGTCAGAGTCGCTGAAGGCGGTCAGGAACGGTTTCTGCCACTGGCTGAGCACCTGCCAGGCCCGGCGGTTGGGCAGGGTCTCGGGATCATCGGGGGTGGCCGGCACCAGCATGGGGAACTGGCGCGCGCCTTCCTTGTAGCGCTCGTCCGGAAAGGGCGCGTTGTAGGCCGCCAGGACGTCCTCCGACAGCGGAGCGACGGTGCCGCTCTTGATCACGCCGGCGATATGGAATTCCGGCGTCTCCTGGGAAAACTGCCGCCATTTCTCGAAGGCCGAACCGAGGTCGGTGTCGCCGGTGGGTAGAAAGGTGTTGGCCGCGACCACCGAAGCGAAGCGATCGGGATGGGCGGCCACCAGGCGCAGGCCGATCAACCCGCCCCAGTCCTGGCAAACGAGATGGATGTCCTCGAGCCCGGTCTGGTCCAGGAAGGCCTGCATCCAATCCACGTGGCGTGCAAAGGTGTAGTCGTTGCGGTCGGCGGGCTTGTCGGAGCGGCCGAAGCCGATCAGGTCCGGTGCGACGGCCCGATAGCCGGCGTCGGTAATGATCGGAATCATCTTGCGGTAGAGGTAGCACCAGGACGGCTCCCCGTGCATCAGCAGGACCACCGGCGCGTCTTTCGGGCCTTCATCAAGGTAGTGCAGGCGCAAGTCGCCGCCCTCGAAATCGTCCACGTGGATGTAATGGGGCTCGAAGGCGAATTCGGGGAGATTCTCGAATCGGTTTTCCGGGGTGCGCAATACGTCCATTGTTGATTCCTCACCTGAAGTCTGGGCGGGTGTTTATGCGAGCATACCGAATTCAGTCGTACTGATAATTCATTGCCGGAGATTCTGAACCATGGCCAGGACATTGCTGAGCTTGCAGGTGATCCCGAAAACGCCGGATGGCGAAAACGTGATTCCCTACGTCGACCGTGCGATTGCGCTGATCGCCGACTCGGGCGTCAAATACCGCGTCGGCCCCCTTGAGACCACCATGGAAGGCGAGCTGGATGAACTGCTCCAGATCGTCCGCAAGGTGAACGACGACATGGTCGCCGCCGGCTGTCCGAGCGTGATCTCGCAGGTGAAGATCTATCACAACACCGAAGGCGCTTCGATGGATGGATTGACGCAGAAGTACGACGAGTGATGCAGGACTGGCAGTGATTGGCCGGGTGTTGACGATTCGGCCGATTAAGGGGCGCCTTCAGCGAGATCGCCATTACCATCCGGTTCAAGCCATCGGATGGGCCCGTACCAGGCCGTGGCCGGCTGGCCGGCGTTGTCGCAGTCGGTCATGATCGCCAGTGCGTCGATGCTTTCCGGCTCGAGGTCGTGCAGTTGCCTGAAGTCCTCGAGCACGTTGCGCTGTTCGGTCACCCATTCGCCGAGTCGCTCTTTTCCCGAACGAATCGCAACCATCATGAACTGGCCGGCGAAGGCGTTTTCCCAGGTCGCGCCCGCGGGCTGCGCGCTGGCCCATACGTAGTTGATCGCGCGGCTTCGAAAAGCGGGCCAGCGCTCCGCGATGACGTAGACGCGAGCCGGGTAGTCATCGCCGTCTTTCCGTGTTTCATCGACACCGGAGTAAAGGGTGTCCACGCGCCAGCGCCATTCCAGCACCGGTGCGTCGGCCAGGCGGTGTTCGCGTTCCAGTACGAATCCGGACGCGGTGGATTCGCTGCAACTCGCCCGAACTGCCGCGTGCCCGGCGCCGGCCTCGTCGGCCGTCGCCAGGACGTAGTGCGTCTGGCCTTCAAAGGACTGCTCTTTCCAGCCGAGGATATCGGCCGGGTGATAGTCCTCAGCCGCCACGGCCGGCGACAGGACGGCGGCCAGATAGAGAGAAACGTATTTCAAGGCAGCTCGGGAATCTCAGGCTTCCCATGACGTTAGCATGCCGCGGCTGAGTCCGGAGAGTGCCAGAGGCACTCTCCGGAATGCCGGGTTTCGCCCTAGCTCCCTAGATTTCAGCCTCGAAACTGTCTTCGAACAGAAATTCAACCAGGCCGAAGTCAGGCAGGCGGGCCTTTCGTTCGACTTTGCAATCGCTTTTGTCTAATATTGCCGCCACGTGCTCCCAGTCACGGAGAGGCTGGTAGTCTTTTCTGCCTGCCTCCACGGTCCCTCGCGCTGGCCGTCGAATCGGGCGGTTCATTCGACAAAAAGGGGGATCCGTGATGTGGAACTACGTTCGATTCTTTACTGTGCTGCTCGTGGCGGGTTGTCTGACCGCCTTGCTGCCGGCCGACGCCAGGGCGCAGTCAGAAGTCGTGGTCCAGCCCGGCAACCTTTCGGGTTGGACTTTGGCCGTTTCTCCCCCCGACAGCGGCGCTTCCTTCGATTTTGTCAGCGGGCCGGGTGTGCCGCCGCTGGGATTCGGCAGCCTGGGTGCGGAGATTTCCAATTCCGGCACCCGGGTCGTCCTCATGCGCAGCAACGCGCCTTACTCCGGGCAGGCCGTTTCGGGGCTCAACTCACTGTCGATCACGACCTACAATGACGAGGCCGGAGGTTCCTCCGTGGCCGACGGCTGGTATGTCGATCTCTATATCGACAGCGAAAACAACGGCATACCGGATTGTCGACTCCATCAGGCGGCACCACAGCCAACCGGCGACACGTGGGCCACGTATGACCTGCTGGGCGGCACCTGGACCGGTTTCAATAACCTCACCGATCAGCCGGGCTGTGAGGGCTTTTCCGGCACGATTTCCGACTTTGTGGCCGCCTCTCCCAATTCCCTCTTCCTGGCTTTCCCCGATGCATCCGAGCCTGTCGTGCGAATCAGCGTCGGAAACTCCGATAGTGACTATGTCGGTTACAGCGGCAATCTTGATGCCGTCACGATCTCGCATATCGATCTCGAGAACCAAGTCTGGAACTTCGAGCCGCTCTACAAGGTTGGCGGTATCGTCTCCGGGCTGAACCCCGGATCGGAAGTGGAATTGGCGCTCAATGAAGCGCAGCTTCTCACCGTCGACTCGCCCGGGACGTTCGAGTTTCCCGACGGGTTCCTGATCGATACCGACTACGAAGTCACCGTCGAGACGCAACCGGATATGCCGCAGCAGATCTGCGCCGTGACTGAAGGCAGCGGCACTTTAGTCAGTGGCGATGTCGACGATGTTCAGGTCGACTGCACTACGGTGACGTTCACCGTCGGTGGCACGGTTTCCGGTCTGGCGGGGGACCAGGTGGTATTGCAGAACAACGGCGGCGATGATCAGGTTCTGACTGCCGACGGCAGCTTCACCTTCGCCGCGCAGGACGATGGCAGTGATTACGACGTGGCGGTGGCGATTCAGCCCGTCGACCCCGCCCAGACCTGTAGCGTCGCCGAGGGTGCGGGCACGCTCTCCGGTGAGGATGTGACCGACGTCGAGGTCACCTGTACGACCGACCAATTTACGGTCGGCGGCACCGTTTCGGGGCTGGAAGGTAATCAGGTTGTGCTGCAGAACGACGGCGGGGCAGACCTGGCAATTACCAGCGACGGCCCGTTTGCCTTTCCACCGCAGGACGACGGAACGGCTTTCGATGTAACTGTTCTGGCGCAACCGGATGGCCGGTTCTGTTCGGTAAACAACGGCGACGGCACGCTGGCCGGTGCGGACTTCGATGGCGCGATGGTCAACTGTGTGGCCATCGAGCTGAGCCTGAGCCTGAACGAGATCGACTTCCCCGAACTTCTCATTGGGCAAAGTGAGCAGCAGTCCCTGACGCTGCTCAATTCCGGCGCTGCCAACCTGGTAATCGACAGCTTCGGCGCACCAGCCGCGCCTTTTTCCGTGGACGACTCAGCCTGCAGTCCCCTGCCGCTGACCCTGGCGCCGGGTGAATCCTGTACGTTGCTCGTGAGCTTCTCGGCGACTCAGGCGGGTCGCTTTGAGGACGGGGTCGAGATCGTAAGCAACGCCGGCTCGTCACCCGATTCGATCGTTCTGCGAGGGAGCGTTCTCGCGCCGCTTCCGATCCCGGTTCTGACCTGGCCGGGCATTGCGGCACTGGTCTTTCTGACGCTGGCGATGGCGGCAAGAAGGGGTCGTTCAGCATACTGAGCAAGCAGGCCTGCGGTGCCGAAGTTCTGGTTCGCCGGTCAATCCGGCTGTACCGAAAAGCATCACTACATCGGTGCGTTCGAATAGTAGTGCCAGACGAAGATCGCTACCGCGCCGCGATAGGGTCGCCAGGGTTTGGCGACGGCGTCGGTTCGCTTTCGGTCCGGGCGTTTGCGCATGTTCTTGATGCGGTGCAGGCCGGCCTGTATGGCGAGGTCGTCGGCCGGCCAGACGTCGGGGCGGCCCAGCGAGAACAGCAGGAACATCTCCGCGCTCCAGCGCCCGAAACCCTTGAGCCGGGTGATCTGTTCCATGACCTCGTCGTCGGGTAGTTCGGCCAGCGCGGCCGGCACCAGCGAGCCCTCCTGGACGGCCTGCGACAGGCCGCGTGCGTAGCCGATTTTCTGCCGCGACAGGCCGAGTGAGCGCAGGTCCTCGTCGCTCATGGCCAGCACCCGCTCCGGCCGGAAGTCGCCTTCCAGCGCGGCTTCGACCCGGCCGAAGATGGTGGCGGCCGCTTTTGTCGACAGCTGCTGCCCGACGATGATTCTCAGAAAGTGCTCGAAGCTGGGCTCGCCCATGCGGCGCTCCGCGGGATAACCCACTTTCTCCAGCGCAGCGGCAATATGCTTGTCGCGCCCCGCGATTTCGTCCAGGGCGCTTTCGAGATGGTCAGACGTCAACTGAAATTGCAATTCGAGCACTCATTAATTGGTTGCCACGCCCACGATTCTATCCTCGGAGGCGGCAACGGATGTCCCGGGCGCGCTATGCTGAAGCCGAAAGCAGCAGGAGATTTTGTAATGTCGCCGTGGGTTTCAAAGTTGCTGCCCGTCGCGCTGGTCGCCGGCCTGCTGGCAGGCTGCGCTGGTGGTGTACCTGAACAGCAAGGGGAAACCGCACCCGCGCCACCGGCGGATGAGCCCGCGGAGGATGTGTCGAACACCGCTTCTAAGCAGGGCCGCGACGCGGCGACACCGCTGTTCGATAGCGAGGAGGACGAGGTCGACTATTACATTAGTCGACTGCCTGATCGCGATTTCGTCGAAACCTACGGCGGAGAGGAGCATCCGCGGCCCTGGTATATCGCGGCGGAGCGGTTGGGGCAGATCGGCGAGCCGGCCATTCCCGCGCTGGTCTCCAGGCTCGACACAGAGGATGAGTACGAGTTGATGCTGGTGCTCTATGCACTGATGCTCGCCTCCCAGGACCCGACACTGATGGCTGAAACCGGTAGCGACTATGTCGAGTTGGGCACCGTACTGGACCCGCGCTACAACGGCGAGAACCTCGCCATTGCCCGTGCCTGGTGGGAGCGCCATGGCTGGCGCTGGCAGGAAACGTGACCGTTTCACGTTTGGATAAGGACGCACACCCGGGTAACCCTCATGCCAGAGAGCAAGCACGACGAAGGTCGAGAGACCGCCGAAGCATCCGAATCCTCGCGCGACGACGCGCCGCCGCAGCATGGCGGCACGGATAGCTATCTGGATCACGTCCGGTCCGTGTTCTCTTCTCCGGACGAAGCACTTCTGTTCTGACAGCGGCCACGGTGCTTTGCCAATTCACCTGATGAGTTCGGTCCTCGGTATCATCTCCGCATTGTGATCTCGACGATTACGAGGATACCCATCGCATCTGCTCGGGTTGCGGCATGATGCGTCCGGCACTCGTCTTGCTCCTGAGCGTTGTCGCGCTGGTCGCGTTCGCGGCCAATTCCATTCTCACGCGTGCGGCGCTGTCCGGCACCTCGATTGATCCGGTCAGTTTTACCGCCGTGCGGATTGCATCGGGCGCCGTGATGCTGTGGCTTGTCGTTCGCTTCCGTGCCCCGGGCGCTGAAGGCCGCGGCAGTTGGGCTTCGGCGCTGGCCCTGTTCGGTTACGCCATTGCCTTCTCGCTGGCCTATCGCTCGTTGACGGCCGCGACCGGTGCATTGCTGTTGTTCGGTGCGGTGCAGGTCACGATGGTTTCCTGGGGCCTGGTTCGCGGCGAGCGGCTTTCCGTCCTCCAGTGGCTGGGTGTGCTGCTTGCGCTGGCCGGGCTGATCTGGCTGCTCTTGCCCGGTCTGTCGGCGCCGCCGCTTCTCGCCGCCGGCCTGATGCTGGCAGCCGGCTGCGCCTGGGGCATCTACACGCTGCGCGCAAAAGGTGCTGGCGACCCCACGCGGGTGACGGCCGCAAACTTTGCACGTGCGACCTTGCCCGCCGTCGGCCTGGGCCTGCTGTTTGCGGGCGACATGTCGTGGGATGGCCGCGGGCTGGCGCTGGCGGTGGCATCCGGTGCGGTGGCCTCGGGGATGGGCTACGCAGTGTGGTACGCGGTGTTGAAGCATATCGGCACCCATACGGCGGCGGTATCCCAACTGACCGTGCCGGTCATCACCGCCATCGCCGGCGTGCTTTTGCTGTCCGAGCCCCTGAGTTGGCCGACGGTGGTCGGCGGCGCCTTCATCATCGGCGGCATTGCCCTGGTGACGCGCCCGCGCTCGGGGTAGCTTGATCGGGTCGGTTCCCGGAGGGGCGTAGAACCCTTGCAACCCTGGGTGCGATGGCGCACAGAGTTCGGGAGGCGGGCCGTTCATGCTTGATTGATGAGCTATGAAATCAGCAAGACGCTGGATACGACGCCGACCCGGGCGCGCGAACGCGCGATGGAAGCCCTGTCCGAAGAGGGTTTCGGCGTGCTGACCGAGATCGATGTCCAGGCCACCATGAAGAAGAAACTCGATCGCGACATGGCCTACTACACGATTCTGGGCGCATGCAATCCCGAAATGGCCTGGCAGGCACTGAGCCGGGAGCCGAAAATCGGAACGATGCTGCCGTGCAACGTGATCGTGCGCGAGCTCGAAGACGGCAGGGTCGAAGTGTCCGCTGTGGATCCGCAGGCCTCCATGCAGGCGGTGGAAAACCCGCAACTGGCAGAGATTGCCGGTGAAGTCAGAACAGCACTGCAGCGAGTCATTCACGCGCTCTGATTCGTCCGCCGGCGCGGGAGCCATGGTGGCAATCGTGTTACATGTCGCCCTGTTGCTGTTTCGTTGCCGAGTGCAGCGCGGGCGGCAGGGGAATCGACCAGTGCTCGCTGCGACTGGTGTCATACAGCGGCACCTGGAGCGTGCGTCCTTCGGGACCAAAGCCGATATCGCGCGCCGGGCTCTTGAGGTCGTCGGGCCGATCAGCAAGCAGTTCGGCGGGCGAACGTCCGTCCTCGGCATGGCGCCGCATCCAGGCCAGGGTGCCGAGGACGCGCAGTTTGGCGCCGTAGTCCTGCAGGCGGTGGCGGTAGTCGGTATAGCTCGGCAATGCAATCGAATTCATCATGCACCCGATGGGGTTTCCGACACAGGCAAAGCGAAGCATGCCCTGATGCGATGATTCGGGTATTTCACGCCGGTCGGCGCGCAGCCGGTCGCGTTCGGGCTCGCTACAGAACGACCGGAGTTGTTCCGCGCTCATGCCCACCGTCGCTTCGGTGTCGAACAGCAGCGGCCAGGACAGTCGATCGAGGTAGCTGCTCTTTTCCACGGACTCCGGCAGGGATCTGATGCTGTTGGCCGACGTGTTGAATTCGCCATGCATCGCGTTGCAAATGGACACGTCGACAAGGGTCGGCGGCGCCAGGGCGTCGTTGCATGGTTCGGGAAGCGGCATATCGACCGGCATCTCCGCAAGCATGTTCGCAAGCATTGAACCGTTGTTGTCGGACGAATTCGCAACGCTGATCAGGTTGGTGATCAAGTTGTCCGAATGCGCGCCCAGACGACGCCAGGCGGCGACATCCTGGCATGTGGCTGCCACCGCTTCCTGCGTTTGTCCCTGTGCGAACGCGACAGCATGCCGGGTCCGTAGCAGGAAGATGTTCTGAAAGCTCGGAAGCGGCGTATCCATGCGGTACGGGAATTCAAATCGCACGTAGTCATAATCTCGGAGCTTCTCGACTCGGTCGAGGAGCGTCTGATTGCGATCGAGCAGTGCGGAATACGCTTCGATGTCTTCACGGACCCGCGCCAGGCAGTCGTCCCCGCGAGGTCTGCAGAACATTTCCCGGTCTTCGGCGGTAGGTGTCAGGTCAGGGTAATCCTCGGCGACCGACTCGATGCCCCAGGACTCGCCTTCGTCAGGGTCAGGGTTGGCCGGTTTCTCGGAGAAACGGCGAATATCCTCCGCCATCACGGCCTTGAGACGGTCGTTTGGCACATCACGCTCGAGCGTCCACAACAACGCAAACGCGTTCTCACCGGGAAAGTCGGGGAGCTGTTCCATCTCGGCAACCGCCTCGCGCTGCGCCTCGGTCGGATACACCGCCCGAGAAATCGCCCAGGCGGCGGCCACCAAAACCAGCAACACAACAATAAGAGGAAAACCCCATTTCAGCGTTGTCCGAAGCTTGCCCATGAAACTGCCCGCGAGTGAAACCGATCGTTACTCTAGCAAATCATCTGATTCGTCTTCCCGCAACCGCTCCAGCCGCTCCTTTTCTTCTTCCCGGGCGGCGTCGATGATGGCCATCAGTTCGCCGAGATTCACGTCATCGGTCGAGGGGTGGTAGGTGCCGGTCAACGCGCTGTCGGCATCGAGATCGCCGGACGCGTAGCGCGACCACATTTCCTTGCCGTATTCGGTCGCCAGCAAATCAGGTGCGAACTTGCCGAAAAAGCGTCTCATGCGATCGACGTCGCGCACGAGCATCATGGCTGCGCTGTTGTTGGCCGCGGCATTGACCGCCTGCGGTAGGTCGATAATGACCGGGCCGTGGTCGTCGACCAGCACGTTGAATTCCGAGAGGTCGCCGTGAATCAGTCCGGCGGCCAGCATGCGCACGATTTCGGCAATGATGCGGTCGTGGTATTCGCGTGCCTGTTCTGAATTGAGTGTCATGCCGTCGAGCCGCGGCGCCACGTTGCCTTCGGAATCAACGATCAGCTCCATCAGCAGCACGCCGTCGACGAAGCCATGCGGTCGCGGTACTCGAACGCCGGCGGCCGACAGGCGATAGAGTGCGTCCACCTCGGCGTTCAGCCATTCCTTTTCCTGTTCCTTCTGGCCGTAGCGAGTGCGCTTGTTCATCGCCCGGGCACGCCGGCTGTTGCGTACGTTGCGGCCTTCCTGGTACTGCGCGGCCTGCTTGAAACCGCGCACATTGGCTTCCTTGAATACCTTGGCGCAGCGCTTCTGGTCGCCGCAGCGGACCACGAAGACATCGGCTTCCTTGCCGCTTTTGAGCGGGCGCAGCACTTCGTCGATCAGACCGTCCTCGGCCAGGGGTTTCAAGCGGGCGGGAATCTTCATCGGGAGCGATTATGACATCCATCCAACGAGAAGCCACGACATCTGCAAAGTTTTGCTGCTGTCCAGCCGGATTGCGTCTGCCCCGTCATCGGAGTACGGTGAAACCGGGGTTGCAGGTATTGCATCTGCATATTTAATCGTGACTCGGGAGATTGGCATGGAAGGTATTCTGATTTGGCTCATCGTAGGCGGCATCGCCGGTTGGTTGGCAGGCCTCATCGTCAAGGGTGGTGGTCAGGGCATCCTGATCAACATCGTTGTCGGCATCATCGGCGCGATCCTTGGCGGCTGGCTGTTCGGTGAGCTCGGCATCGCTGTCGGAACGGGCATACTCAACGCCATCGTCACGGCTGTCGTCGGCGCGGTGATCCTGCTGCTGATCGTCGGTGTGATCCGCGGCAAGGCCTGACAATACGCTTCAACCCCTGCCGCTGAATCGTGGGTCAGGGAGTCGGCGAAGAAGAGACGGCTTCCAGGATGTCGCGGTCGAGCAGGTCGGACAATGGCTTGCCCGCGGAAAGTTCATCGAGGAAGTCGCGGCGGGTATGCTGCCCGGGCAGCAGACCGTACCAGCCATTCTTTCCGGCCGCCTTTGCCGCGTACAAGGCGCGGTCGGCCAGCTCGACGCTGAGCTCCCAGCTGCTCGGTTCTGTCGCCGATCCAACGATGGGCCAGGGTGCATAGCCGACACTGCAGGTCACGCTGAGCGCTTCGCCGCCGGCGGTTAGCAACGGTCTTTTCGATACCGCTCGACAGATGCGTTCGGCCAGGTCGGCGCCCATCGCGTGATCGACGTCGTTGACCACCAGCAGGAACTCCTCCCCGCCCCAACGCACCAGAATATCCTGTTGTCTGCAGAATCCGTCCAGCCGTTGGCCAAACGCCACAAGCACCTGGTCGCCCACGGCGTGCCCGCGCCGGTCATTGATCATCTTGAAGTCGTCGATATCGATCATCAGGAACAGAAGCCGCGGGCGCGGGCTTGGGTCCTGCCTGCTTTGCTGCTTTTCTACCCAGTCGAGAAAGTCGCGCCGGTTGGACAGGCCGGTCAGCGGATCTCGTCGGGTAGCAAGGTCGAGCTTTCGGTTGCTGCGATGCAACTTCTCGTTGAGTTTTTCGAGCTCCGCCGTGCGCTTTGCAACCTGCTGGTGGAGAATCTCGACCTGGCGGCGCTTGTGATGCATGTTCAGGCGCACCCGCCAGGCGATCAAGGCCAGTAGAAACACCAGGAGCAGCCCGTATAACGCGTAGGCCGCCGGATGGCGCCACAGCGGCGGCACCAGGACCATGATCATTACGTGTTCGTTGCCGAAACGGCCATCCCGTCCGGCTGCCTGAAGACGAAGACGATACCGCCCCGGTGCGAGATAGTTGACGGAGAATTCCGTTTTCGCCCCGTTGACCTGCACCCAATTGTCATGCAATCCGTCCACCCGGTAACGCAGCCGGGCGGCGCTGGGCGCATTGAAGTCCAGCGCGACCATTCGCAGCGCGAAAATGCGCTGACGGTGGTCCAGGCGAATTTCGCCGGCATAGGGCAGGGAAGCATCCAGTCCGGCGAATCGTTCCAGCAAGCCGATTTCGCGGTGCGTCACGGTGAGTCCGTCAAGGACCGGCCTCGCCGCCGGGCTGTCGAATGAAAAGGCCGTGCTGTTTACGGAATCGACCCCGTCTACCCCGCCGAAATACAGTGTGCCGC
This sequence comes from Wenzhouxiangella psychrophila, assembly GCF_042310375.1. NCBI lineage: Bacteria > Pseudomonadati > Pseudomonadota > Gammaproteobacteria > Chromatiales > Wenzhouxiangellaceae > Wenzhouxiangella > Wenzhouxiangella psychrophila. The sequence goes on from NZ_JBHJMQ010000001.1 coordinate 247,930, forward strand.
TGCCGTCTTGCCATGCGGCCCCGGCATTGAATTCCTGGTTCGTCAGGCCGTCCCGGCGTCCCAGTTGCTGCACCTGCCCGCTACGCGTGTCGACGACGCCCAGGCCGTTGTTCGTGCTCATCCACAGGCGCCCCTCGCGATCCGGCAGGATTCGGTAGATGACGTTGTTCGGCAGGCCGTCGGCGTCGGTGACCCGGCGCTCGAGTTCGCCGCTGCGATCGAGCCGCAACAGGCCGCCGCCGAAAGTGCCCAGCCAGATGCGGTCGCCTTCGACGTGAATGGCCCAGACCGACTCGCTGGCCTGCTCACGCGTTCCGGCAAAGAAGTGCTCGGGTTCCCCGTTGGGTTGGAATCGGAAGACGCCGTCTTCATTGGTACCGACCCAGACGCTGCCGCGATCGTCGATTTCCAGCGTGGTCAGGAATCGCTGGCGCAGCGCTTCCGGTACCAGCTCGGGGCGCAGACGGCCATCGACAACAACGGCCAGGCCGGCGCGTGTGGTGATCCAGACACGACCTTCGTGCTCGGCCAGATCGGTAATGCGCTGATCCGGCAAGCTGTCGGACACGATGGGGTAGGGCGCATCGGGCGGTTGCCAGCGCCACAGGCCCTGGTGGGTGCCCAGCCAGTACGCGCTGCCGGACTCATCGGCGGCGAGAACGCGCACCGGCACGCCGGCAAGTGCGGGAAGTTGCCGCCATTCTCCGTCGCCCGCTGCCTGTACGAACAGCCCGCTGTCGGTGCCGAGCAAGCCGCGATCGTCATCGCGCCGGATCGCACGAACACTGCCGGATGGCCATTGGACCGGGTCGAACGAGGCGGACCGGTCACCGGCCAGGACGGTTTCGGACATCGGCAGGACTCGATGAAGTCCATGGGTGTAGGTGCCGATCCAGAGCACGCCGGAGCTGTCACGATAGAGTTTCAGTACGGCGCTGTCACCGATATCGATTTGCCAGCGTGAATGTTGCGACGGCGAGCCCGGGTGCCATTCGATGATTCCGCCCTTGCTGTCACCGATCAGCAAGCGCCCGTCATCTTCCGCGTACAGGGTTGAAATACGAGCTTCTAATGCATTCGAACGGGCCAGGTCCGAGATCACCGAAATGCTTTCGGGGTGGATGTGCACCAGTTCGCCTTGCCCCGTGGCAAGCCAAGCCGTACCGTCCGGCGCCCGCGTGAGCGCCACGCACACCGCTGATTCCGGCAAGTCCGGGCGCAGTCGGCGACCATCGCTGAATTCCAGCCGGCAATTCCGGTCCGCTACAAGCCAGTCGGCATCGTTGGACCTGACCAGCCCGATCAGGCCATCCCGGGAAATGAGATTGCTGACGCTGCGCTCGGCCAGGTCGATGCGATCGACGCCGGCCGCCGTAGCCACCACGGCAGACTGGCCAGAGGGCAGAACCGCAAGGCCGGTCACCCGGGCATGAGAAAGGCCTTGTTCCGGCGTGAATCGCCAGCGTTCCAGGCTGGCGAGATCGATCACCTCGACGCCGGCATCGTTGCTGCCCATCCAGAGCCGTTCGCGGCGGTCGACTGTCAGCACATCCATCGTTGAGCTGACGAGGCTGTCGGGATCTCCCGGTTCGCGTCGCAGCACGTCGAAGCGGTGTCCGTCGAAACGGTGCAGTCCTTCCTGGGTGCCAAACCACAGAAATCCCTTGGAATCCTCGGCCAGGCTGATTACGCTCGACTGCGCCAGGCCCTGATCGAGCCCATAGGACTCGACCGCAAGCGCCCTTTCCGGCGGAAGCGCGACGTTGTCATCGGCCAAAACGTTGAAGCCCGTCCCCGCCAGCAGGCTCGCAGCCAGCAAGAACCGGATGCCCAGGGCGGCCAGGCAGGCGGGGCACGGCAACCGCATCCCGTTTATCGGAATCCTGGGGATGACGTCGGAGCGGTGCGGATTCATCCCCCGCAGTTTACCGTCTGGGGAAATCCAGAGCACCCACCATTTACAGCCCCGCCCCCAGAGCAATCTTGAGCTGTTCTATTGCAGTTCCTTTCGGGCGCCGCCTCCGGTTCTGCTTGAGCGCAATCTCCAGTCTGGTTGGCAGCCGATGTCGCAGTGCGGCATCAGCTGCTTGACGCTTGACGATTCAGCTTGCAAACGCAAAAAGAACGAAAAGCCCGTAAATAATAACCAGCGCTACCGCGCGTCTTGCTGTGAGGTGATCTTTCGGTATTAGCATCGCCATTACTCCTTCGCCCCTGGAAGCCAGTTTCCCCTTCAGAGAATTTGCAATCCCGAGAATCAGCAGTCCTTGCGTCGCCTTGCAAACTGTGGTTACTCTTACTAACGCCAAAGGTGGGCATCAGCCGCCATTCCAAGTGGGCTGCATGTTGGCATCTGACTCCTGTAGCAACAGGAACTGGCGATGGCAGGCACAAAAGAAAGTATTGGCGAACTGATCCAGGCTCATCGTTCAGGCGACTCCAGAGCCCTGGAACGGCTTATCGAAAAACTGTATTTCGAGCTCAGAGAACTCGCGCATGTCCAGGTCAGGAGAAATGCCCACGACAGCATTCTCGACACAACTGCGCTGGTCAACGAGCTTTATTGCAAGCTGGCCGAAAACGAAGAGCATGACTGGCGCGACCGTCAACATTTTTTCGCAACTTGCGCCACGGCCATGCGTCACCTGCTGGTTGACTCAGCCCGCCGAAAACAGCGTGACAAGCGAGGCGGCGGCGCGTCTGCTCTAACGCTGAACGAAGACCAGATAGCCGCCGGCACCAGCCCGGAATGGATTATCGAGCTCGATCGGCTGATGGATGAGTTGGCCAGGCGAGATTCCCGGCTGGTGCAGGTGTTTGAATGTCGGTACTTCTGCGGCCTATCCGTCGCCGAGACAGCACGAATCCTGGAATTGTCCGAACGTACCATCGAGCGCGACTACGCTCGCGCCCGAGCCTGGTTGCGTCAAGCTTTCAAGAAGCCGCCCGGGCAAGTCGGAACCTGAGCATGGTTACGGAACGTTTCGGTGACTTTGATCGGGCCGATGGGATTTTCAGGCGCGTGCTGGAGTTGCACCCCAGCAAACGTGCGGCTTTCCTTGAAAAGGAGTGTGGTGATGACGAGGGCCTTCTAAGGTTGCTCAGGCAACTCCTGCATGTTGCCGAGTCTGATGATCCCGAGATGGCTTCAGGCGGAGGTCTCGCGGGAATTCTTCTGGAAAACCCGGAGTCGCATGAATCGGCAAGACGTGGTGAACGATTCGGCCAGTGGCAGGTAACCGAGGAAGTAGGTCGAGGCGGTATGGCCGTAGTTTATCGCGGTGAGCGCGCCGATGGGGCATTCAGACAGGACGTTGCAATCAAGCTCTTGCGGGGGAGGCGCTCGGAAGTGGTTGAGAATCGCTTCAAGCGAGAGCGGATCTTCCTCGCACGCCTCAATCATCCGAGTATTGCCCGCCTGCTTGACGGTGGTGTTACGGAGTCCGGGCGTTCCTACATCGTCATGGAATACATAGAGGGCGAGCGTATCGATCGCTATTGCGATGAGCGCAAACTATCCATTGATGCGCGACTGCGGTTGTTTCTCCAGGTCTGCGATGCCGTTCAATTTGCGCACCGGCAGCTGATTGTCCACCGTGACATCAAGCCCAACAACATCCTCGTTACCAGCGACGGAGAAGCAAAGCTTCTCGACTTTGGTATCGCAAAACTGCTGGCAACCGACGATGAAGCTGTCAGCACTACACAAACGCTGCTGGCCCATCAAATGTTGACGCCACAATACGCCAGCCCCGAGCAGATCCTGGGCGAGCCGATTTCCACCGCAACGGATGTTTACGCACTGGGGCTTCTGCTCTACGAGTTGCTCTCCGGTCATCGCGCCAGAGTGATCGAATCAACGAATCCGAAGGCCATAGAACAGGCCATTTGCGAGACACGACCACCATCGCCGAGTCGAGTCTGTGGTGACGATCGTCACTGGGCGGGCGCTGGTGCATCGCAAACAGCCCGTCAGATTGCCGGGGCACGCGCGCTGACCCCGGCTCGGCTCAAGCGAAAGCTGCATGGCGATCTCGATAATATTGTGCTGATGGCCCTCAGGCGGGAGCCTGCACGGCGTTACGGCACGGCTGAACAAATGCTGGACGATATCCGGCGTTACCTGGAAAAGCGTCCGGTTCGAGCTCGCCCCGACAGCGTGAGCTATCGACTGAATCGATTCCTGTTCCGCCACACGGCTGGTGTGGCCATGGCAACAGCGTCCCTGGTGATTGTCGCTGGTGTCGTCGCATACTACGCTGGACAACTTGCTGACGAACGCGACCGCGCAGAGCTGGCGGCCGCTGCTTCCCTTCTCGAAGCCGCCACGGCTGAACAAGTGGCCGACTTTCTTATCGATCTTTTTGAGGCGGCTCGGCCGGAGGAGGCGCGGGGTGAAGAAGTGACAGCCCGCGACCTTCTTACGAAGGGCGCCGAACAGGTGCAATCACTCTCGGATCAGCCTGAAGTCCAGTCGCGCTTATTGAGTGTAATCGGTAAGACATACCACCGATTGGGAATGTATCAGGAAGCATTGCCGCTGTATGAGCAGGCGCTGGATGTCAATCAGAGAACATTCGGAGCCGAGCATCCGAACGTTGGAGACGCTCTCAATGATCTCGGGGTGCTTTCGAGAGATCGTGGCGACCTGGGCGGCGCCGAGGAATTGTTGCAAAGTGCGCTCGCCATACGAGTAGAGAGCCTGGGAGAAGTCGATGAAAAGGTTGCTGAAACTCGTGACGAGCTTGGCCGATTACTCCAGAGTCGGGGCGATTACGAAGGATCCAGGCGGCAGTTTCAAGCCGCGCTGGAAATCCGCCGGAAACTCTATGACGAAATCCATCCCAATATCGCACTCAGCTTGAACAGCGTGTCACTTGCCCTTCGTATGCAGGGGGATGGTGATGCGGCCGAACCCTACCTTCGAGAGGCGCTCGAGATATATCGGCAGCTTTACGGGGATGAGCACCCATGGACAACAACCCTGAAGGCCAACCTTGCTCTTCTGCTGATGGATCGTGGCCGCTGGTCCGAGGCGGAACAGATTCTGAGCGAGGTAATTGCCTTCGATCGTCGTGCCATGGGCTCAGAGCATCCGGAGCTTGCGAACAGATTGAACTTCCTGGGCAGCGTCTACCGTGAGCAGGGCCGTTACAGGGAAGCCCATACATTGTTCGAGGAGGCGCTTGAAATAGGGCGCGCCAACCTGGAGCCGGGGCATCCGCGTTTGTCGGAGTTTCTGATGAATCACGCCCGTGTGTACCTGGCTGAAGGAGCCCCGGAAGTTGCAGCGCCCATGCTGGCTGAAGCGGTGAGGATACGTCGAGGTGCGCTTATAGAAGGCCACTGGAGAATTGCTGATGTCGAAGGCTGGCTGGGCCATGCGCTTTCCAGTATGGGCCGGCACGAGCAAGCAGATCTACTATTGAAGAACAGCTATTCAACGCTTTCCGAAGAGCGCGGAGAGGATGATCGGCGAACGCAAGACGTACTTCGGCATCTCGTTAGACACTACGAAGCGTGGGGTCGTCCGGAATTGGCCGACACCTATCGTGAGCAGCTCTTTGAGCAGGGCGCCCCCTAGGACGGCTGGATACCATCCCGTCAGGCCGGGATAAGCACGGTGGTCGAATCCTGCCAGTCGGCGGAGATTAATATGCTTGTAGCAATCCCCTGGGGTTTATGCAGCACTTTAGTGCTCACCAAGTTTATTGTTAACATCTCTTTACTCCAAGATACAAGCTCGATCAAGAATGCAAAAAAGTTGTCTTTCCCTATTCCTCGTTATAGTTTTCTCAGCGTGTGCCACCACTGGTTATTTCAACGGCGTTCCGCTCGATGGAATTGAAGTCGGATCGACCACGGAGAAGGAAGTCAAGGCGTTGTTCGGCCCACCCAATGACCAGGAAATGCACGATTCATTCTCCGGCAGCGAAACCATGACCTACCGCAATGTCAAGGTTACCAAGGTGGGATCGAATCGCAACTTGTCAGCCTATAGCGGCGAGGTTAATGCGGCGAAGCGCAAGTTGCACAAGAAGCTGCAGTTCTGGTTCGACAAGGAGGGCGTCGTGACCGATTTTGAACTGCAACAGCGCAGGGAGCGTCCCGGAGTTCGCTGAGCCTCAATTTGTGGCCGCAGCAGGGCGCGTACCAGCGATTCGGGTCGGCAGAGGAGTAGCCGCTCAGCAGTATGCTGAGAGGTCTCGGAGCCGTAGAAGTCTGCAGGTGCTGTCTGAGGTCTTCAGCCTCGCAACAGCAACAAGGTTACGCCGAACACGTAAAGCACGATGAGTACCACGCTTTCGACACCGATCACGCCGGGGCCGCGCTTTTCCCGACGGATAAGCCCTAGCAGGAGCACCGCCGACATCAACAGGGTCAGCGTGGTCCAGAAAACCACGGAATCGGACATGGTGTGGTAGATCGATCCCTTTCGATAGGCAACGTCGGAGGCGGCGGTGAACAGCGTATCGAAAGCATTGCCGCCGATGATCCCGCCTACTGCCAACGTCAGTGCACCGCGACGGACCGCCGCGACCGAAGTCACGAGTTCTGGCAGGGAGGTTGCGATTGCAGTGAAGAGGACGCCAACTGCAGTCGCGCTTAACCAGGTCTGTTGCGCGATATTGGAGGCGGACTTTTCCATCGTCCATCCGGCGATTCCGAGCGCCAGCATCAAGACCAGGAACCGCAAAACCAGACCTTTGAGAGCGGGGACCTTGTTCAGGTCCTCGGGTTCGTCGCGGCGCGTTTCGGGCGTGAGCGTCGGTTTCCACATGGGCTTGGCGCGCATGCCGCCGGTAATGGCGATACCGTAGATGTAGACGCCGATCAGTAATGGAGTGAGCGGATGGATACCCCAGACCGTGAAATCCGGCAGGGTCGGTCCCAGCAGGATCATCGCCAGTAACGCGATCAGCAGCGCGTTCTGCATCATGTTCTGGGCCGACGCCGCCGCATGCTCGAGGTTGGCTTTGCGATACACCACATCGGCAACGACCAGGAAAGCCGTCTGCACGGCAATGCCGCCCACGGCATTGCCCAGGGCCATTTCCGGCAAGCCGTTCCAGGCTGCGGTCACCGACAAGACGCTGCCGGACAAAGAGGTGGCGGCACCTAGCAGCACCGCGCCGGAAATGGCCTCGCCCAGCCCGGTCCGATCCGCGAGCTGATCCACGACGCCGGTGATCCATACGCCGCAGACACCGATGACCGCCGTGCATGCGGTAAAAACGATCAGGCTCTGAAAAAGTGTCCAGCTCTCGAAGTCAGGCAAGATCAATCAGTCTCCATTTGCGAAGAGGGAAAACCCGGACAGCCAAGATACCAAATGCTCGTTTCCCGTCACGATCGACGAGTTCCACTTCGAGAGTAGCGGTACGGAGAAATCGAAGGCGCGCTGATCCTGATACGAAGGGTGACCGGCATCAAGGGTGGTGGTTGCCGCCCTGGATCATCAACCGCTCCCAAAGGCTGTTGATCCAGCCCATCATTTCCGCGACGAACGGTTCGGTTACGGCCGCCGGGTCCACCGTCCAGATGTCGATTTCGGAATGGCCCGGTGCAGCGTATTCCCAGTCGATCAGGTACAGCCCGTTATCGGTTTCCAGGATGTTGTCGGGCACCAGGTCGTGATGAACCAGGCGGGCTGACCAGGGCGACGCGTCGAAGGCTTTCAGTCTCGTTTCGAATTCCTGCCATGCTTTTCTCAGCCCAGTATCGACCGCTCCGGCCTGTTCGAGCTGTCGCCAGTAGTGGCACAGGTAGGCGTGATACCGGCGTTGGGGCCAGTCCGGCGTCATCTGGTGAAGACGTTCGATCATCGGCCATAGTCGGTCGAGCTGTTCCGGATTGTCCAGATCGTCCTTCGTCCAGGTTCGCCCCGGCAGAAAGGGAAAGATCACGAAGCGCTGCTCGGGATCCCAGTACCAGACTGAACGACCGATACCGGCATCGGCGGTCCACGCGAGAATCTCGCGCTCGAGCTCGCGGTCGATGCCCAGCCGTGCCGGCTCGGGATGATTGATCCGAAGCAGCAGATCACCCTTCAGGCCGGGAGCGCCGAGGCGATAGTTCTCGTTGGTCCGCCCGGATTCGATCGGTTCGATCAGGCGTGGCCGATCGGTCAGGCCCAGGTCCCAGTCGCGCCAGGAATCGATCAGGTGATCCAGATCCGGACGCCCGGTCCGATGGTCGCTGTTGCCGCTCATGCTCGCGTCTCGTGCGCGGTGCTTTCCTGGCGCCGATAATCCCGATGCCAGCTAATCCAGCCGAATACCGAAATGATCAGATAGGTTGCGTGTAGCAGCGCGGTCAACTGCATGCCGCGGTCGATGAACAGAAAAATCGCCAGGCTGTTGATCACCATCCAGTAGGACCAGTTCTCCAGCACCTTGCGCGCCACCATGAAGGTGGTCACCACCGCGCCCCAGGTGACGAAGGAATCCAGCCAGGGCCAGGCTGCCTGGCTGTAACGCGTGAGCAGGTAACCCGAGACCAGCGCGCAGGCCGCGATCACGCCCAGCGCCAGCGCGTGCCGTGACAATGGCCAGCGCGTGATCGGCAGCGCTCCGTCGCTGCCCTGTCCGTGCCGCCAGTTCCACCAGCCATAGACGGCCATGATCATGTAGTAGCCGTTGAGCGCCGACTGCATCAGCAGCTGCACGTTCCAGAACAACACGGTAAAGATCGCCGTGCTGACGAACGCAGCGATCCAGCACAGACGATTCTGACGCACGGCCAGCAGCAGGTAGGCGACCGCCAGTACGACGGCCGCCAGTTCCCAGCCCGACATCGCCGCCCAGCGCTCGGCGATCTGCTCGAGCCAGCTCTCAGGGATCATGTCGAACGCTCCGAATGATCAGAAGGCATAGCTGGCCGATACCCCGACGACCCGCGGTTCGCCGAACTGGTAGTAAGGCTCGGTCGCATACCCCTTGCGCGGGTCGTTGCCGAATGCGCCGAAGCCGCGCGTGCGGATCTCTTCGTCGCCGAGGTTGCGACCCCAAAGTGCCACTTCCCAGCGCTCGTGCCGGTAGCCCAGACGCGCATTGAAGATCTCGTAGGAGTTGGAACGGGCGCTGTGTCGACTGGAGAAGAAGAAGGAATCCTTGCCTTCGGCCTCGACACGCAGATACCAGCGATCGGACAAATCGAAGATCGCGCCCAGGCCGAACATGTAACCCGGCGCATGCGGCAACTCGCGACCGTCCAGGTCGACCGGCTCGCCGGTTTCGGGGTCGGCGTCGACGTGGGAGAAATTGAGGAAGTCGACGAACTGCGATTCCAGCACGCCCAGGCTGGCGAAGGCGCGCACGCGATCGTTTACGCGCCAGTCGAGTTCGGTTTCCAGGCCGTAGGTGGTGCCGCCGGTGGCGTTGGTCTTGTACTCGACGAACTGGCAGGGGCAGGAATCGCCCTCGATGGGTTCAACAAGGGACTGTTCGGTCTGGACCTGGTCGCGGTCCTGGAAGAACAGCGCGGTCCGCAGGTTGGCGCGGCCGTCGAACAGGCGCGTCTTGACGCCGAGCTCGTAGTTCCAGAGCGTTTCGGTGTCGAAGGTCCGGAACTGGTTCGGGATGATCGAATCAGCGTTGACGCCGCCGGCCTTGTAGCCGCGCGAGGCCAGCGCGTACCAGAGATCGCCGCGCTCGCTGCGGTATTCCAGCGCCAGCCTGCCGCCCCACATGGCCTCGTCGGGCCGGAAGGCCGCGCCGTCGCTGTCGCTATATTTGACGTCGCGCCATTCGCGCCGGAGGCCGGCGACGAGTTGCAGCCTTTCGCCCACGGGGATGTCGAGCTGGCCGTAGACGGCACGGCTCTCGGTGTCGTAGTCGAACAAGAAATCCTCGGCCAGGAAGGTGTACGCGCGCCGGAGGTTCTGCGACTGATCGCGCGAATAAGCGCCGACCACCCAGTTGAGTTCACGCGGTGCGTTGCTCGATACCGCCCGGACGTCCAGCGTGGTGTTGCGGTCGCCGCGGACGTAGTTATCGAAGGACGAGTAGCCGGGGAACACGCACTCGAAGACATCGCAAAGGCCCTCGAAGGCCCAGTCCTCGTCGTAGCCGTATTCCATGTCGGCGTCGGTGTGGCTGACCAGCGCCTCGATGTCGAAGGCGGCGTGCGCGCGCCAGTTGACCCGGACCGAACCCGCCATGGTTTCCTGCCGGTCGTGGCCCGGCTCGTCGGACAGGGTGGTGCGGGTATTGTCCAGCGAAAAGGCGTCGTAGCCGTTGTCCACATCCACGTACAGTCCGGCCAGGTCGACCTGCAGGTCCTGGTGGGGCTGCCACTGCAACTTGGTCCGCAGGGTCTGCTCGTCGACGTGCTGGTTGTCGTCGATGCCGAGAAAGTCGTTCTCCTGGAAGCCGTCGCTCTGGTGGTTGGCGTAGGCCACGCGGTAGCCCAGCGACTCGCTGATCGGGCCGGAGACCACGCCCTCGAACGAGCGCATGCCGTAGTTGCCGGCGCCGAGTTCCACGCGACTGGTCAACACCTCGTTGGGGCTGCCCGAGACCATGTTGATCAGGCCGGCGAGGGCGTTGGCGCCGAACAGCGTGCCTTGTGGTCCGCGCAGGATCTCGATCTGCTCGATGTCGAGCGTGGTGGCCGCGCCGCCGAGCCCGGTCATGTCGATGCCGTCGACCAGCAGGCCCACCGACGCGTTCATCGGTTCGACGAACTGGCTGCGCGAGCCGATGCCGCGGATCTGGAAGAAGCGCCCGCGCGAGGCACCGGTGGAGAAGTTGACGTTGGGCGCGGTGTTGAGCACGTGCTCCAGATGCGAGGCGCCGCGCTGGCGCACGGTCTCGCCGTCGATCACGCTGATGCTGCCGCCCAGGTCGAACAGGCCGCTGCCGTAGAAGTCGGCGGTGACCACCATGGGTTCGGTTTCCCAGGGCGGCAGGTCGGATTCGGGTTGCGCGGCGGCGGCTAGTGGGACCGCCATCAAAAGGGCAGTGAGCGTTGAAATTTTCATACTGAGTCTCCGAAGTTCAAGTCAGTGGAGACCCGGAATGCGCGGGGGATATTGTCGAAAGCCGCCCCGATTACGGGGTGCTTTTTCGTTCCTGTCCCTACGCCGGCATTAACCGGATCAGGTTCAACGGGTCCACCCTTGCGGGTGTCTCAGGCGTAGTGCCGCCCCGAGGAATCAGCGCAATTATAACTTGCCGCAGGTTCCGATGCGGCTGTTGGTCGAAATATCAGGCGTCTTGGACACACGCGAGCAGTGCCGTATGGTCTCGGTGCCTGCGGCCCAGAACCGCTATGCTGGACGGCATGCGGTTGTATCGCGGCCTGATCCGGTTCCTGCGCGTGGTCACGCACCTGTATTTCATCGAGGTGCGTTCTTCCGGACGCAGTCATGTTCCCGCCGAGGGTCCGTTGATCCTCGCGGCCAATCACCCCGGCTCGGTGCTCGACGCGATCCTGCTGAGCACGCAGGTCCCGCGGCCGATTCGCTACCTGGCCCGCAGCGGTCTTTTCCGCATGCCGCTACTCGCCACGCTGTTCCGGTCCCTCGGTGCCATACCGGTCTACCGGCCGCACGAGACGGCCGATGCAAGCGAGCGTAACCGGGTGACCTTCGCCCGGGTTCACGAGCATCTGGAAGTCGGCGGCTGTATCGGGGTCTTCCCCGAAGGCCGAAATTCCCCGTGGGCGAAGGTCGGGCAGTTGCGCACCGGCGTGGCGCGCATGGCGCTGGGCGCCGAGGCGAACAACGATTTCGCGCTGGGCCTGGTGATCGTCCCCGTTGGCATCAATCATGATCGGCGCGACCTGCTGACCTCGGACGCGCTGCTTCGCTTCGGTAAGCCGATTTGCGTTGCCGACTACCGGGACACGTATCAGGATGATCCCGAAGCGGCCGTGCAGGCATTGACCGACGAAGTGCAGCAAGTGCTTCGGCGCCAGGCCCTGCACATCGCCGACCGGCGGCTTGAACGCATGGTTTCCGACCTGGAAGGGGTCTTTTCCGCCCGGCTGGCCAGGCTCCTGGAAGACGGCGAGACGTCTTCCAGGGAGGAGGTCGAACCGTCCCTGGCCAAGCGCTGGGTGTGGAGGATGCTGCGCTGGTACCACCGCTCCAGCGTCGCTGCGGGTCGCGCCCTGGAACAGCGGATCCTCTCGCGTCAATTGATCAGCACGGTACTGTCCCGGGCGCTCGAAAATGAACCACGATCGGTGGTGGCATTGAGAATCCAGCTCGAGCGCTACAAGGACCACGTGGGTCAGAGTCGTCTGAGAGCGGCCCTTCAGCAGAATTTCGACCAGCCGATGCTTGAACGCTGGATTCGTCTGCGGATGACGATCTTTGCCGTCGCGATGGCGCCGGTGGCGATATTCGGCCTGCTGCACAACGCCGTGCCTTATCTGATCAGCACGTTCCTGCCCCGACTCTTTCGCGACGAGGCGGTTCGCACATTTGCCTTCTTCGGTGTGGGTGTGCTGGCGTTTCTTTCGAGCTATGCCGCCCTGGGCTACTGGCTATGGCGTTGGGCGGAATTCAGCCTGCCCTGGACCTTGGCCTACGTGGCCGCATTGCCGCCGACGGGTTTCGTTGCGCTCGGCTATCGCCGCACCATCATGGCCTACCGCGACAAGATCCTGGTACGTACCTTCGCCTTCGACCAAGCCCAGCTCGTCGAGTTGTTGCGACGCGAGCGCGAGTCCCTGTTCAGTCGTTTCGAGGGTTTGAGCAAGCGCTACGGGGGCCAGGGCGGGTAACGCTTGGGACATTGCAGGCCTGTTCAGGGGCTTTCTAGTCTGATCGAGCGACCCGGAAGCCTCGATACTTGATGCGCCCGTTCTTGGAATCGTATGCTCTTGTGGCTGAACGAATACTGCGTCCGCCCATCGACCAGGAACCGCCGCGAAGCACGGCTGAGCCGCAATCGCCGCTTTCGGTCCAGGCGCTGCCATCGTCGGGAGCGCCGCTGAAGTTCTGGTTCCAGCAGTCTTCAACCCACTCCCAGACGTTTCCGTGCATGTCGTACAGTCCCCAGGGGTTGGGGGCGAAGGTCTCGACCGGTGTCGTCTGTTGACGGTACGATCCTCCGGGACATCCGGGTGCAGGGGCACCGCCCTGAAAATTCGCCTCGGACGTTTCGATACAAGTTCCGGTGTTGTAACGGGTGACGGTGCCGGCCCGCGCGGCATACTCCCATTCTGCTTCCGTGGGTAGTCTGTAAGCTTGCCCCGTTTGATTACTGAGCCACTGCACATACTCCTGAGCATCATGCCAGCTCACGTCAACGACCGGCCTGTCGCCTCGTCCCCATCCCTGGTCGGACGGTGAATGGCTGCAGCCGCCTTCGTTGAAACAGGTATCCCACTGAGAGAACGTAACGGGTGATCGGGATATCGAAAAGGCCGGGACGGAGACTTCGTGCACCGGGCGTTCGGTCCAGGAACTTTGTGGTTCGCTTGACGGAGCGCCCATGTCGAACGTACCGGCGGAAAGGTCGACCATGACGGGGCAGAATACGCAGCCACGGTCGGCGTCCATATCCAGATCGTTCGCTTCAGCCGCGAGCGGCCTGCCCAGCAAAACAGCCAGCACGATCAGTATGCCGACAAGCAAGCGATCGGTGTTTTTCATTGCATCATTTCTTCCGGCAGAGATCTTCATGGCTGAATCGCTTCAAATTTGTCACGGAACAGGAGTCCCTCCACATCGGAAAGTCGGAGTCTGAACACGGCATCGCCGTCGGTAGCGAAAATATCCGAGCCCCGGGCCGTGATCGTTCCATCATATGCTGTGGCCAGACCGGGAATGCGAATCCAGTTCTGGCCGTCATCGTCTGTCATCCATGCGGATTGATTTCCTCCATGAATCACAATCCGGCCCGACGCCAGTGCGGTCAACTGCTTGCCGTACCAGTAGTAATCCTCCATTGGCGTTCCCGATAGGCTAATTTCGACCCAGTTCAGGCCTTCATCCGCTGACCTGAACAATCGATAGGTGGCATCACCTTCCGGGGCTATGGCCCACAAGGACTGACCATCCCATGCCATGGCCACGGGTTGTCCCGAGGGAGTGTCAGAAACTGTGTTGACGCTCCCGTCAACGGGTGACGCAATTTCCAAATTCCACTCGGGTGTGGTCAGAAATACTCGAGGCGGATCGATCACATTGGTAGCGTCATTGACGAGCAGCCTTCCATCGTCGTTGAAGAAATTCCAGTTACTGCCACCATCTTCGCTCCAGTAGGCGCCGCCGAAGCCGCTTCGGTAGACGATGCCCGACCTGTCGACGGCCAGTCCACCACTGACGGGATCGGGCTCGGTGGAAGTGAAACTGGCAGCGTCGTTGGTTGAACGAAAAAGTTCATCGTCCTGGATCAGGAATAGATTTTCTCCATAGCCGCTGAAGCGTTGCGCTAGTCCGGGCCGGGTGCCAACCTCCGTCCAATTTAACCCCCGATCCTCACTATGCATGAAGATGGCCTGGTCGGGATTTGTTTCCCTCAGTGTCATCCACAAGTTCTGGTTCGAGTCGAGGGCGAGACCGATGACGTCGTCCTCGGCACTGACTCTTGTCCAGTGCGGCTCGAATGGCTCCTCCGGAATCGGCTCGATATCAAGGAACCAATCCAGGGCCATATCGAGCCCGGACCAATGCGTCGTGCAGTGAGCGCCTTCGCGATCGAGGTCGCCTCGAGTGTCCAGGCCGATGGTGTACTTGTAGTAGCCGTAGCCTACGTGCGAAGGCTCAAGCAGGAAGTCATCCGTGGACGAGTTGATTAAAACCTGCATGTTTTCACGGAAGGAGGCGGGCGGGTCCCAGGTCGGATCCGGCGAATTGTAGCAACCGCATCCACCATAGAATCCTCCACCATAGTGCTCCCCGTACACTTGCATGAAATCATGCAGGAAGCAGGTGCCTTGGGAGCCGCCCGCAAAATAGATCGACTCATGGTCGACGGTGAAGTGTTCCTCGAGGCCGTCCCTCAGGAATTCATGGAGCAGCAGGGCGTCTTCCGACGAGTACCACTGCCTGATCTCTTCCTGCGGCGGGTTTCGCGTCTCCGGCGAGGCGACAACAATGGGAATCAGGCTCAGTGCATGGGCCCTGGATGCAATGCCCGGAAAGAAAGCATCCACGACATCCTGCTGACTGGAGGTGTTATTGCCGTGGAAATAGACGAGGATCGCCTGTTCATTCGAGAGATCAATATCGCCTGGAAGTTCGAACTTGTAGAGTATCCTCCGTCCTTGCGAGTTGACGAAGGTGTCGGTCTGGATGCTGCCGCCGCGGGTGGGAACGTAATCGATGACCTCGGGGGTGATGGGGTCGACCACATCGATCATCGGGTCGGATAGCGACTCCGGAATGCCCTCTTGTGGGTTACCGGTGCCACTGAGGCCCTGCCGGTCGACTGAAAACGCTGCCCCGGCCAGCGTCGTTCCGAGACCCAGCAGCAAAATGGTTCGCCAATTTGTCATTACATCCCCTTTCGGATGCGACTGCAGGGGAGGAACGTTGGCGCTCACGGATATGAGAGCCTGGCTTGAGATTCTCGCAACCAGGATGGTCCGGAAAGCAGCCAGTCAACGTGCCGGATGCCACAGTCGATACACTTGAATTCCCTCTTACATAACGCTAGCACAGTGGCTGTGCTGCCGCAATTGGCGGACCCAGTGATCCGAGGCTGAGGCGGTGTTGGCGCAGAGGTCATCGTTCTCAAGTATCATTCGTCTCATGTTTCTATTTATTCTGATCGGCGGCATGATCGGCTTGTTTGCCGGTGGTTTCGGCGGGCTGCTGCTGGGCGCTGCCATGGGTTACGGCGTCGGGTACCTGATGTCGCGCGTGCTGCTGCCGCACGGGCTGGGCGCCATCCAGCGACAGTTCCTCGACTCGACCTTTGCCGTTATGGGCGCCCTGTGCAAGGCCGACGGGCAGGTGACGCGCGACGAGATTCGCGTGGCCGAACAATACTTCGGCAAGCTCGGGCTGTCGAAGGAACAGCGCCAGACCGCGCGGGATTCGTTCAATCGCGGCAAGGAGGAAGGCTTCGACCTGGCCGCCGAGATCGATCTTCTGCGTGGCGTCGTCCGCAACAACCAACCTCTGTTACAGCTTTTCCTGCAGGTGCAGCTTTCGGCCATCGCGGCCGACGGCGTTCTGCACGAGGCCGAGCACGATATGCTTTTGCGTGTGGCACGCCTGCTGGGCTTGTCGGAAATGGACCTCAAGCGCCTCGAAGCGATGCTGCACGGTGTCTCCGGCGCGGGCACGGGAAGTAGTGGCGCGGGAGGCGGCCAGAAACCGCTCGAGGACGCATACACAACGCTGGGCGTTGAACCTTCCGCCAGCGACGCCGAGGTCAAGAAGGCCTATCGCCGTTTGATGAGCAAGTACCACCCCGACAAGCTCGCCAGCAGCGGCATGCCCGAAAACATGCGTTCGGTGGCCAAGGAGCGGGTACGAGAAATTCGCAATGCCTACGACCGGATCAAGGAACAGCGTGATCGGCAGCAGGCGGCGTAGTACCCTCGATACAGCTTAAGCTCGGTCCGCCGCAATCCTTGCTGTTGGCCCTCGATAGGAGGCCGATGCTGGTAGATCGAGGTGGTTTCGCGAGGGGAGATCCATCATCGTGATTCGACTGCTCATCACACTGATCGTCGCTTACGGCATCCTGGTACTGCTGGTCTATCTGCTCCAGCCGCGCCTGCTTTTCATGCCGAACTTCCAGGGCCGCGAGCTGACCGCAACACCCGAGCAGATCGGCCTGTCTTACCATGATGTGACGCTGTCGACCGACGACGGTGAAACCTTGCACGCCTGGTGGCTACCGCACGATCAGCCGCGCGCCACGCTGCTGTTCTTCCACGGCAACGCCGGCAATATCTCGCACCGGCTCGACAGCCTGGAGATCTTCCATGAACTCGGATTGCAGGTGTTCATCATCGAGTACCGGGGCTACGGTCAATCCAGCGGCAAGCCGTCGGAAGCGGGCCTGTATCGCGATGCAGAAGCGGCCTGGAACTGGCTGACTCAGAGCGAAAGCTTGAAGTCGGAGCAAATCATCCTGTTCGGCCGTTCGATGGGCGGCGCGGTGGCCAGTGAGCTTGTCAGCCGAGTCGATGCCGCCGGCTTGATCGTCGAGTCGGTTTTCACTTCGGTACCCGACATTGCCGCCGAGCTTTACTGGTGGCTGCCGGTGCGATTGCTCTCCCGCCTCGAATTCAATACTGCCGACTACATCCGCCGGACCGACCTGCCGGTACTGGTCGTGCACAGCGTCGATGACGAGATCATTCCCGTTCACCATGGCCGTCGTCTTCGAGAGTTTGCTGGCGATCGTGGGATGATGCTGGAGATCCGGGGAGGTCATAACACCGGCTTTCTGGAATCGCGCGACCGCTACCGTGAGGGGCTCGATTCGTTCATCAGCGAAGTGGCCAATTGAGTTAACTCTTAGAGCTTGCCGCCAACAGGCAGTCATTGCCGATTTCTTCGCTCGATCGACAACCAGCCAGCCCCATCGTGAGGTCGAAGTCCGCCTTGAAGTTTTGCAGGCACTCGCGAACGCCCGCCTCTCCCGCGATGGCGAGCGCGTAGGCATATGGGCGGCCGATGCACACCGCGTCCGCACCCAGGGCCAGCGCCTTGAAGGCATCCGCGCCACTTCTGATACCGCTGTCGAACAGGATTCTCATGCGCTTGTCCACGGTTGCCGCGATTTCGGGCAGTGCTTCGAGCGTGGCGACGGCACCGTCGACCTGGCGTCCGCCGTGATTGGACACCACGATGCCGTCGATGCCGTGATCGACGGCCCGTTGCGCATTTTCCAGATCGAGTATGCCCTTGAGCAGGATCGGAAGTTTCGTCCTCTCGCGCAGGAAAGCCAGTTCGTCCCAGGTAAGCGAAGGCCGTGAGTAGGTCTCGACGAAGTGCTGCACTGCGCGGCGGGCCTTGCCGCTTTTCAGGTTGTTGAATGTCGAGCCCGGCACGTTGCGCGCCTGGGCGAATGCGGTGGCAATGCTATGGTGGTTCAGCGGCGCCTCGGGCGGTCTGCCGGTGTCGGGCCGCTCTCCTGACTGCTGCATGAAGACCGGGTCGCTGGTGTACTGGGCAATGCCCTGGCCTCTGAGAAAGGGAAGAAACGCCAGGTCGAGATCACGCGGTCGCCAGCCAAGCAGGGTCGTGTCGAGCGTGACGACAATCGCCGAGCAGCCGCAGTTTTCCGCGCGCTCGACGAAGCTGGCGACCACGTCGTCGGACTTGCTCCAGTAAAGCTGGAACCAGTGCGGTGCTTCGCCCATGCACGCGGCTGTCTCCTCCATGGGTACGGAGGCCTGGTTGGAGAAGATAAACGGCACACCCTCGGCCGCGGCTGCGCGGGCGACGGCCCGGTCGGCCTGGGTATGTGCCATCTCAAGTACGCCGATCGGCGCCAGCAGAAAGGGCGAGGGCAGGCGGGTACCGAACAATTCGATTCCGGTATCACGCGTTTCGACATCCCGAAGGTACTGCGGCACGATGCGCCAGGCATCGAAGGCCGATCGGTTGGCGGCCATGGTGCGCTCTTCGCCCGCGCCGCCGGCGATGTAAGCGAAGGCTTCCTCGGTCAACCGGCTGCGCGCCTGCTCCTCGAGCTGACTGGCCCGCGTCGAGATCAGCGGTCGCTTTCGACCGCTGCCAGCGAGGTAGATGGCCTTTTGTCGCTCGGTGCCTTTTGATTGCGATGGATCGGTCATCTTCTGAGTCTCCCTGGCGGTGAGCAGTGGCAAATTGCCTTTCAATGCCGGACATGTATGATGCCAGAAGCCCATCGTGAGCGCCGTGTCCGGGGATTCGACGCTACGGTTTGCGTTGGGAGAATTGAGGGAGTTCATCCATGACTGGAAACATCGGACTGCTTCTGGGCCTGGCCGCGCTGATCTTCATGGCCCTGCGCGGTATCAATATCCTGGTGGCGGCGCTGGTTGCCAGCTTGATCGTTGCATTGACCAACGGCCTCGGGCTGGCGCCCACCTTGCTGGAGCACTTTCCAACCGGTCCGCTGGGCGCATTCACTTTTGCCGGGCAGTTTTTCGTATTGTTTCTGACCGGGGCGATCTTCGGCAAGATGATGGCCACCAGCGGCGCAGCCGCCTCGGTGGCAAGTTCGATCGTCGGCTGGCTCGGCGTGAAGCGGACCGTTCTGGTGACCGTGCTTGCATGTGCCGTGCTCACCTACGGCGGTGTCGTTCTGTTCGTCGTCATCTTCACCATGTATCCGCTCGGTATCGGCCTGATGCGCGAGGCCGACCTGCCCAAACGCCTGTTCTGCGGCGCAGCCGCTTTGGGGGCGGGCACCTTCACGATGACCGCGTTGCCCGGTACGCCTTCTATTCACAATGTGATTGCCGCCAGCGCGCTGGACACCGACCTCTTCGCCGGCATCCTGCCCGGGCTGGCTGCCGCCGTGGTGATGTTCGCAGCCGGCCTCTGGTATCTGGAAGACCAGTGGCGTCGAGCGTGCGAACGCGGTGAGGGTTATGTCAGCAATGCACGCGACGAGGAGATGGAAAAGCTGGCGCCGAAGCTGGAGCATGCACCGGGTTGGGGGTTATCCATCCTTCCGTTGGTCGTGGTGCTGGGAACAATCCTGGTGCCGAGACTGGCCACCGGCCTCGGGCTGGTCGATGCTGAAACGGCGCTCATCGGACCACTGTTTGCGTTCGCCAATGCCCAGCCGATCATCTGGCCCAGTCTCGCACTGGTGCTGGGTTCTGTCTTCTGCGCGGTCTTTTTCAGTTCGATGCGCCAGCGCAGTCTAGAAGCGCTGGGTGCGGGCGCCAACGACAGCATCATGCCGCTACTCAATACGGCGGCGGTGATCGGCTTTGGCGGTGTGGTCGCCCAGACCGAAGGGTTCGCCACATTCGCCGGCGCCGTCATCGACCTGGAGTTGCCGCCGTTGATCTCGGTGGCGCTGTCGATCAACGTCGTATCCGGCATCGTCGGTTCGGCTTCCGGCGGCCTGCAGATCTTCATGCAGACATTTGCCGATAGCTACATTGCCATGGGGATCGAGCCACAGGTACTGCACCGCGTCGCCACGGTGGCCTCCGGCGGTCTGGACTCGCTGCCGCATTCCGGTGCGGTGATCGCCATGCTCACCATCATGGGGCTCAAGCACCGCGAGGCTTATCGCGACATCTTCGTCGTTACGGTACTGATCCCGATCCTGGCAACCGTGGCCGCGATCGGGGTGGCTGCGTGGGCATGAGGCCGAAACGGATACATGACCTGCTCACGTCGCTGGCGGACTGGGCGTGTCAGCGTGATCTTCAATCAAGTGCGCGTTCAGCGACGATGACACCGTTGGCGTCTGCATAGACGTAGTCGCCCGGGCGGAATGTCACGCCGCCAAAGCTGACCGGTATATCGACCTGGCCTTCGCCACGGCGCACGCTCTTGCGCGGCACGCAGCCGAGCGCGAATACGCCGAAGTTGATGTCGCGCAGGATCTCCACGTCGCGGCAGGCGCCGTTGATGATGATGCCGGCCCAGCCGTTGTCGCGGGCGTTGGCGGCAATCATGTCGCCGATCAGGGCGTGGCGCAGCGAGCCGCCGCCGTCGACCACCAGTACGCGGCCGTTGCCCTCGGTGGCCAGCAGTTCCTTGATGCGAGAGTTGTCCTCGAAACACTTGACCGTGGCGATTTTGCCGCCGAAACGATCGTGGCCACCGTAGGATTGCCAGTTCAGGCCTGAAACGACCTGTACATGGTCGGCATGGTCATCGCAGAGATCGGGGGTGGAGCGCATTGCTGGATCCTGTAAGAGCCGGCGGGCATTATGGCACCCGGATGCCTGCATTTGAATTCCACCCGCACGCCGGTATGATGCGGGAAACGCTGTTGGGCGCATGACAGGGCGCATTGGATTTACGAATCGGATGCACGAGGGGCGCCTTCGACGGGGTTTGAACGACTGGCACACGGGGACTCTCGCTACATGCAAATCTGGAAGGAACTCCAGCGCCGAAACGTGTTTCGTGTGGCGGTTGCGTACGTTGTGTTCGCCTGGCTGGTGGTGCAGGTTGCCGAGACGCTGCTGCCGATCTTCGAGGTGCCGGATGTTTTTCTGCGCGGCGTGATACTTGTGCTGGTGCTGGGTTTCCCGCTGGCGATCTTCTTCGCCTGGGCCTTCGAGCTGACGCCGGACGGCGTCAAGCGCGAGAAGGAAGTCGATCGCCAGCAGTCCATTGCGCCTCAGACCGGTCGCAAGCTGGATTTCGTCATTATCGGCGTTTTGGTGTTGGCGCTGAGCTGGTTTGCCTGGGACAAGTTCTTCGCCGCCGCACCGTCGAGCGAGACGGCTTCCGTGGGCGGTGATCCATCCATTGCCGTGCTGCCCTTCGCCGACATGAGCCCCGATGGTGACCAGGAGTACTTCTCCGACGGCCTGTCCGAGGAAATCCTCAACCTGCTCGCCCAGATCAAGGAGCTGAAGGTGATCGGCCGCACCTCGTCGTTCGCGTTCAAGGGGCGCAACGTCGACCTGCGCGAGATCGGTGATCAGCTCGGCGCGGCCTTCATCCTCGAAGGCAGCGTGCGCAAGTCGGGCGATCAGCTTCGCATCACCGCCCAGCTCATCGAGGCCGAGGACGGCAGCCACCTTTGGTCGGAAAGCTACGACCGCCGGCTGGAGAATGTCTTCCAGATTCAGGACGAGATCGCCGGTGCGATCGTCGATACGCTTGAAGTCAGTCTGACCGAGGAAGAGCGGCCGGCGGCCGAAGACTACGGCACGGATTCGATGCTGGCCTATGAGCGATTCCTGGAAGCGCGGCGCCTGATTCGGAAGCGCACTCGATCCGACCTGCTCTCGGCCCGTGGCTTGCTGGACGAGTCCCTGGAGCTCGATCCGCAGTTTGCACCGGCGCTTGCTGCCCGGGCCCAGGTCGCCCTTTTGCTGAACGATACACGCGGTGCTTATGGCGATGTCCCGCTGGCCGAGTCGGTAGGCGAGGCGAAGCCCCTGATCGATCGCGCACTCTCCGCCAATTCAGATCTCGCCTCCGCACACGCGGTGCTTGGGCTGATGCACCACCATCTTGGGGATTGGAAGTCGGCCGCTGCGGCCCTGGATCGGGCGCTGACGCTCAATCCGAGCCATGGCGATGCGCTGAACTGGCGCCTAAATGCTTTGGAGACCGCCGGCAAGGTGAACGAGTCCATCGACGTGGGGAGGCGAGCCATGGAGATCGATCCTCTTAACCGCGCAGTCCGATTTAACCAGAGCTATTTCTTTGCTCTGGCTGGCCGTCCCCGGGAGGCCTTGGACATTGCGGTCTCGATCCAGAGCGATTTCCCCGAGAGCCCTATCGGCTATGTCGCGGAGGCCGACGTACTCCGTCGATCCGGTCGCTTGGCGGAGGCCGTTGAGCCCATCGAAAAGGCATTGGCTCTTTCGCCGGAGTTCAGGCCCGTACAAGGGGCGGCGCAAACCGTGTTCAATGCCCTCGGCGAGCACCAGCGGGCTTTGGAAATCGGTGGTGATAGCGCGACAGGTGCACTGGTGGCCCTTGGGCGGTCGGATGAAGCAGTCGCGCAAGCGCGAGATCGATTCGAAGAGAGCCCGGACGTTTTTATTCGTGTCGTAGGTTTACTTGGCGCGCTTGCGGCGGCCGAGCGTCATGAAGAGCTTGTTGCCTTGTACGATGCGCGTTTTGGAACAACTGCTGCCATCGAAGCTTTCTTCGGCGAAATCTGGGCATCTCGGGAGATGGCGATTTTCGTGTGGGCCCTGAAATCCGAGGGGCGCCAGGAAGCACTGAAAGACCCGCTGGCTAGCTGGGGCAGGCGGCTTGACCAACTGCGCGAAAACGGCCATGGATCGCCCCGCTTTGTGATGATCGAGGCCGACTACGCTGTCTTGAGTGACTTGCCTGAAGAGGCCATCGAAAAACTGACCCGCGCCATCGATGCCGGTTACCGCGATCCCAGATTGGCTTTCGATCCCGTTTTTTCCGAACTTAGCAATCATCAATCCTTCCAGGCCCAGGTCGACCGCATGATCGAGCTGATCAACGCCGAGCGCGCCAAGCTCGACCTGGAGCCGCTGACGTGAGTTTGTGGAACGAGCTCAAACGACGCAATGTGTTCCGCGTGGCGGCGGCGTACCTGGTGATCGCCTGGCTGATCGTGCAGGTGGCCGACGTGATGGCCGATGGCTTCGGGTTTCCGGAATGGTTTATGCCGATGCTCTTTGTGTTGCTCGGGCTGGGTTTTCCGGTGGCGTTGGTTTTTTCCTGGGCCTTCGAGATCACGCCCGAGGGTGTCAAGCGCGAGCGCGATGTCGACCGGGAGAGCTCGATTGCGCCACACACCGGCAAACGCCTGAACCTGGTCACGATCGGTGCGGTCATCCTCGCAGTGCTGGTTCTGGGCATGGACCGGTTCTGGCTGGCGAACAGGATGCCACCCGATACTTCGAACCCAACCGATCAGACCGCCTCGGTCGAAGACACTGAAGACAGCGATCCAGAAACGGTCGAGTCGAAATCCGATTCGACCGAGAACTCTATTGCCGTGCTGCCCTTCGCCGACATGAGCCCCGATGGTGACCAGGAGTACTTCTCCGACGGCCTGTCCGAGGAAATCCTCAACCTGCTCGCGCAGATCAAGGAGTTGAAGGTCATCAGTCGCACCTCTTCATTTGCGTTCAAGGGCCAGAACATTGACGTGCGCGAGATCGGCGAGCGCCTCGGCGCAGCGCATGTGCTTGAAGGCAGCGTGCGCAAGGCCGGCGAGCAGCTTCGCATCACCGCCCAGCTCATCGAGGCCGAGGACGGCAGCCACCTCTGGTCGGAAAGCTACGACCGCCGGCTGGAGAACGTCTTCGCCATCCAGGATGATATCGCAGGGGCCATCGTCGAGGCGCTGGAAGTGAGCCTAACCGGTAGCGAGCGCAGGGCCGCCGACGAGCACGGCACCGACTCGATGCCGGCCTACGAGCGCTTCCTCGAGGCCCGGCGCCTGATCCAGCAGCGGAGCCGATCGAACCTGGATGCCGCGCGCGGGCTGCTCGACGAGGCGCTCGAGCGCGATCCGGATTACGCTCCGGCGCTGGCCGCTCGGGCGCAGGTGGCGCTGCTGTTGAGCGATACATTCAGCACCTATGGCGAAATCCCGCTGGCCGAAGCGGTTGCCGAGGCCGAACCGCTGATCAAGCGCGCGCTGAGTCTGGATCCGGAATTGGCCACGGCGCACGCCGTTCGCGGGCTTATATTCAGTTTGCTGAGAGAGTCCGATCGGGCATCGGAGGCCTTTGCACGGGCGCTTGAGCTCAACCCGAGTCACGCTGACGCACTGAACTGGCGGATGCTTACATTGGGATCTGCCGGGCGACTGGAGGAGCGGATCATGGTGGGTCGCCGCGCGGCCGAGATCGACCCGCTCAACCGGGTCGCTCGCGCCAACCATGCCGCAAGCTATGCATCCGCCGGAAGGACGGATGAGGCGCTGGAGACGGCGGCAAGCCTTCAGCACGATTTCCCGGACTACGCTTTCGGGCACATGACCGAGTCCTATACGCTGCATTCCTCGGGCCGGCCGGCCGAGGCCCTGCCGGTGGCGGAACGCGCGCTGGAACTGGCTCCGGACAACTCACAGGTCCAGATTCTTTACGGAGATTTTTTCTATGTGCTGGGCCACTACGACCGCGTACTAGCGTTGCCCGAGGCTAATCACGGCGCCGCGCTGATTGCGCTGGGCCGGCCGGACGAAGCGGTGGACGCGGCGCGGGCTCGTTTGGCCGAAGCGCCCGACGCTGTAGTGCGCCTGGAGGACTTGCTACAGACGCTGTCGCTGGCCGGACGCCACGATGAAGTCCAGGCGCTCTACACCGAGCGTTGGGACAGCCCGGTGGCGGTCGAGGAAACCTTCGGAGCCGATACCGAAACCTCGGAGATGGCCCCCATCGCCGCGGCGCTGCGGGCCCGGGGTCGCGATGAAGAACTTGCCGCCGCGCTGGAACACTGGGGTGAGCGCCTCGAGTTCATGCGCGAGCATGGCTACGCGTTTTCAGGTTTCGTCCTCAACGAGGCCCGTCACGCCGCGTTGAGCGGCAACCGTGCGCAGGCCATCGAGACGCTGACCCGCGCCATCGACCTCGGCTACCGCGACCCGCTGCTCGCCCGCGACCCGGCCTTTGCCGAACTCGCCGACGACCCCGACTTCCAGGCCCAGGTCGACCGCATGATCGAACTGATCAACGCCGAGCGTTCCAAGCTCGACCTGGAGCCGTTGACTTGAGTTGTTGATCGAACTGGGGCGTCCCGATAGACGCGTCAGCGGCGGCTCGAATCGGCCATGAACACTTCGTAAGTTTCCGGGGCATCCATGTAGCCGGCGAGCGTTTCATCGGGCAGCGGTGGCGTGGCCAGGGCGGCCTTCACGACGCGCCGGTTGAACGGGGAAGTGGCCTCGCGGGCCAGGTATTCGTCGACCGGCATCCACAGGGCCTTTTCCAGTTCGTCGTTGTCGAGCCGGATGTCGAAATTCAGTGGTGAGAGTCGGCACACGGCGTAGATGTTGGAGGCGCCGAACTGACCGCGGTGGTGATGGCGCATGCCGATCAGCCCGTGGAATTCGGTGCGGATGCCGGTTTCCTCGAAGACTTCGCGAATGGCCGCATCGGCGAGGTGTTCACGGCGCTCGAGCATGCCGCCAGGCAGTTTCAGGTGTTCGGGCCGTTCGATTCGGTCGCGCTTTTCCAGCACCACCAGGATCTGTCGGTCCTCGGAGATCACCAGGCCGCCGGCCCCGATGCTGTGGGTGCAGGCCTCCGGAATGTAGGCGGTTTCGACCAGCCGCCGGACCAGCATCAGCGTTTCGTTGCGGCAGTGGTGCAGGCTGAAACCGAGGTCGAGGGCCTCGGGCAGCAGTTCGCCCCGGCGGGCGGGAATCTCCAGCCACACGAGCTTGAGGCCCTCGCGGGTCCAGGCGGCGAGCGCCGTGGCCACGGCATCCCGGACTGCGCTGCGGTCATCCGGCAACTCCCTGCCGGAGACGAATACCCCGCCGTACTTGTTTCTGCTGGCCTGAAGCATATCGAGTGATTGTAAGGCCTGCTGACGGATTGTCAGGGCTTCAGTGGATCCACTCGACTCGAACTGGTTGTGATCTTGTTCTCAATGGCGCGCCAGGGCAGTCCCGTTGACGCGTATCAATGCCCGCATGCCCCGTACCACCTACATTGAACAGAGTTCGAACGTTACCGTCCGGCTGCCGTGAACTTCCGCAGTCCAGCGGGGCCTTGTCGAAGAAGTGGAGAGTTGTTGATGGAACACACGTTCTGGATCGCCTTCGGTGCAAGCGTCCTGGCGGCGCTGGTGACTGCGACCGGCATCATCACGATCCGGCGGTTCGAGTCCTGGGGCCGCCGATACAACATTTACTTCGTGTGCTTTGCCGCCGGCGTTCTGATCACCGTTTCGTTTCTTCACATCATTCCCAAGTCGTTCGAGCTGAGCAACAGCGCGCCGACTTTCTTGCTCGTGGGCTTCGTGTTGATGCATCTGTTCAACCGTTTCATCACGGCTTTCGTCTGCGAGCGCGAAGGTGAGAGCCGGGCGCGCTATGGCATCGGGCTGGTGCCCATGCTCGGCATCGGCTTTCATTCCTTTATCGACGGCTTCGTCTATTCCATCACGTTTACGGTCAGTTTCCTCACCGGTGCCCTGGCGGCCACCGGGATGGTGCTGCACGAATTCCCCGAAGGCATCGTGACTTACCTTCTGCTTCTGCGCGGCGGTTTCTCTGAGCGCACGGCCTTTTTGCTCGCCTTTCTTGCTGCTTCTCTCTCCACGCCACTGGGTATGCTGGTTTCGTATCCGTTTATCAGCCGTATCGACGAGACGCTGCTGGGCACATTGCTGTCTCTCTCGGCCGGAGCGCTGGTCTACGTCGGCGCGACGCATCTGCTACCCCAGGCGGAACACGAAAGCCGGCGCTTCAGCCTGCTCGCGCTGGCGGCCGGCATTCTGGTTGCAGTCACGATCGTGTTATCCAAGTAAGGTTTCGAACCCCACGGCCCCTTCGGACCGATCACTAGAGCAGGATCAGCGACGCCAGGCCCAGGAAAGCGAAGAAGCCGACCACGTCGGTCACGGTGGTGACGAAGGGTCCGGAGGCCAGGGCCGGGTCGATGTTGAATCGCTCCAGCATGATCGGTATCACGATACCGCCCAGGGCCGCGGCGACCAGCGTGAGCGCCATGGCCAGCGCGATCACGGCGCCGAGCATGGGTATGCCGAACCAGAATGCGGCGACCAGAGCCATGACGACGCCGAAACCCACGCCGTTGATGGCGCCCACCGTGATTTCTCGCCAGCTCACCCGCAGCGCGTTGCGGCGCGTCAGCTCGCGCGTGGCGATGGCGCGCACGGCCACCGTCATGGTCTGGGTGCCGGCATTGCCGCCCATGGAGGCGACGATCGGCATCAGCACGGCCAGGGCGACCATCTGGTTGATGGTTTCGGCGTAGAGGTTGATGACCATCGAGGCGAAGATGGCGGTCATCAGGTTGACCATCAGCCACACGGCACGCCCGCGTGTTGTCTGCCAGACGGTGTCGGCCAGGCTGGAGTCCTCGTCGACGCCGGCCATGCGCAGGATGTCTTCTTCGTGTTCCTCGTCGAGCACCGTCATGGCGTCGTCGATGGTGATCATGCCGGCCAGGCGACCGTTCTCGTCGACCACCGGAGCGGAAATCAGGTGGTAGTGGTTGAACCAGTAGGCGACGTCCGAGGCGGCTTCGGTGACGCTGATGGTGCGGAAGCTGGGCTCGGTGATCTCGGTAAGCGGCACCTGCCGTCGCGAGGACAGCAATCGGCCCAGGGTGACGTAGCCCACCGGGTGCATCGCCGGCGAGACCAGGATGACGTGATAGAACTGGTCGGGCAGGTCGTCTTCGTCTTCGCCGCGGATGAAGTCGATGGCCTGGCCCACGCTCCAGTCCTCGGGTACGGCCACCAGTTCGCGCTGCATCAGGCGCCCGGCCGAGTACTCCGGATAGGACAGCGAGCCCTCGACGCCGATGCGGTCCTTGATCTCCAGCGCCTCGAGCAGGCGCGACTGCTGTTCTTCCTCCAGGTCTTCGACCAGTTCGACGACGTCGTCGGAGTCGAGGTCGCGGATGGCGTCGGCGACGACTTCCGCGGGGAGGACTTCCAGCAGCGGCTCGCGCACCGACTCATTGAGTTCGGACAGAACCTCGCCGTCGATTCCGTCGCCCCACAATTCGACCAGGGCCACGCGTTCGGACTGGTTGATCTGCTCGATCAGGTCGGCGACGTCGGCGGCGTGGAGCGGCTCCAGCAGCTCGTTGAGCTGGTCGGCATTCTGCGCTTCAACCGCTTCGATCACCGACTGGATATGCTCCTGCTCCAGGCCGTCCGTGGTTTCTTCCTTTTCAGGCGCTGTCTCTTGCTGCACAGGCTTTCTCCTTTTGGTGGCGGCCGGAGACGCGCTCCGATCAATCTCGAACCCAAATTATTGCAGGTCTGCGTCGAGCGCATGAAGAAACGAGGCAGGATCGATGACGGTGTCGGTCGTGCGCCGGGTAAACTGGGCACATGGCTGATACAAGTCTTGTCGTCGATTATCCGCCGCTCAAACGCCACCGCGAGGAGCTACGCGAGCAGCGGCGATTGCGCCGTCGTCGCCTGATGATCGCGGTGCCGATCGCCGGCCTGACCGTTGCCGCGGCTGCCGGCTGGAGCGCGCCGCTGGCGGTGATGCTGGCCGGTGTCGCCGCGCTGGTCATTTTCTTCCTGGCATTGCCGGGATCGAGCTCGGTCGACGCGGGACAGCTGGCCGGCGTCGAGGGGGAAGCAGCCGTGCTCGAGCAGCTGAAGCGACTGCCCGACGACTTTCTGATCCTCAATCGCATCCGCCTGCCCGATGAAACCCTGACCAACGGCGAACGCGAGCTCGATTTCATCGTCGGCGGCCCGACCGGCTTGTGGGTGGTCGAGGTCAAGAACACGCCGGGCCATGTGCAGGTGCGCCCGGGCGAGAAACACTGGCCGCTGGCACGACGGGCAGGTTGCGGCAGCCGTCCGAGCTGGAACGCCATGCCCAGTCCCATCGAGCAGGCGCGCGCTCAGGTCGCCGCGCTCGAGCGCTGGCTGCTGAAGAACGGCATCAACGCCCGGGCGCGTGCCGTCATCGTCCTGGCCCATCCGGAGGTCGCCATTGCCGACGCGGATGCGGCCGAAATGCCGGTGCTGGTGCGCGACCAGGTGGTGGCGTTCTTCAATAGCCAATCGAAGCAGACGATTGCGCCTTCGGTGAGCCGGCGACTGGCCGACCTGCGCCCTGGCTGAGGCTCGCCCCACGATGTCTGGGGTAGACTGGCCGCCCTATTTCACTCAGTGGAGAGCGCTTGATGCCCCGTGTCCTTCGCCACTTTCTATTATTTGTTCTTGCGGTTCAGCTTTCGGCGGTTTCGGCCCTTGCCGACGAAGCGACCGGCCGCCTGGGCTCGGCCGACCTGTTCGATCTGCAGTACGCCAGCGAAGTACGCATTTCGCCCGACGGCGGGCGTGTGGTCTACACGCGATCCATCCACGACATCATGTGCGACTGCGTGCGCTCCAACCTGTGGATCGTCGACAGCGACGGCGACAATCACCAGCCCCTGCTTTCCGGACGGGGCAGTTATTCGTCGCCGCGCTGGTCGCCGTCGGGCGACCGCCTGGCCTACGTGGCCAAGGACGAGAACGACAAGACGCAGCTCTATGTGCGCTGGATGGAGACCGGCCAAACGGCGATGGTGACCAACCTGGTCGAATCGCCTTCGTCGATCGCCTGGTCGCCGGACGGCCAGTTGATCGCATTCACCATGCACGTGCGGGCCGAAAAGCCGTCGCTGGCCAAGCCGCCCGAAAAACCCGAAGGTGCGGACTGGGCCGAGGACCCGGTGGTGATCGACAGCGTGGTCTACCGCTTCGACGGCCGCGGTTATCTCGAGCCCGGCTTCGATCACGTCTTCGTGGTTTCCGCCGACGGTGGCCCGGCCCGGCAGCTCACCGCCGGCGATTTCAATCACGACGGCCCGCTGGCGTGGATGCCCGATGGCTCGGGCATCGTGTTCACCTCCAACCGCTCCGAGGACTGGCAGTACGAGCTGACCGAGCGCGACCTGTACCGGATTTCGGTCAAGGATGGTGAGCTTGAACAACTCACCGAGCTGCCGGGAATCGAAGCCTCGCCGGCCGTCTCGCCCGACGGCGAGACCATCGCCTTCGAACGCGACGATCACCGGGGCCGGCAGTACACGATCAACGCGCTGGGCCTGGTCGACGCCGACGGCAGCAACTTGCGCGTGCTCGGCGAAGACCTCGACCGCTCCATCGAAGGGCCGAAGTGGGCCGACGACGGTGATTCGCTGTACTTCCACTACACCGACCGCGGCTGGAACAAGGTCGGCCGCATCGACCTCGACGGCGACATCGAAACCGTCGTCGACGGCATCAACGGCACGACCATCGGCCGGCCCTACAGCAGCGGCGATTACGCGGTGGCCGACAACGGCGTTATGGCCTACACCCTGGGCACCGAGAAACATCCAGCCGATGTCTGGGTGAAGCCCAGGCGCGGCGATGCGCGCCGGCTGACCGAGCTCAACGCCAACCTGCTCGACCACCGCGAACTGGGTGAAGTGCACGAGATCGTCTACGAATCGTCTGTCGACGGCACCGAGATCCAGGGCTGGTACCTGACGCCGCCGGACTTCGACCCGGAAAAGACTTACCCGCTGATCCTGGAGATCCACGGCGGCCCACATCTGGCTTACGGCCCGCACTTCTCCGCCGAGATGCAGCGCATGGCCGCCGAGGGCTACGTCGTGTTCTACGACAACCACCGCGGCTCGTCGGGTTATGGGCGCGAGTTCGGCATGCTGCTCGAATACAAGTACTCGTCGGAAGAAGACTTCGGCGACCACATGTCGGGCGTGGACGCGATGATCGACAAGGGCTTCGTGGATCCGGATCGGCTGTTCGTCACCGGCGGTTCGGCCGGCGGTATCGCTGCCGCCTACACCATCGGCCTGACGGATCGCTTCAAGGCCGCGGCGGTTGCCAAGCCGGTGATCAACTGGATTTCCAAGACCCTGACCGGCGATTACTATCCCGCCCAGATCTCGCAACAGTTCCCGGGGCTGCCCTGGGAGGAATTCGAGCATTACTGGAAGCGCTCGCCGCTGTCGCTGGTGGGCAACGTCACCACGCCGACGCTGCTGATCACCGGCGAGGAGGATTACCGCACGCCGATCTCGGAGACCGAGCAGTACTACCAGGCGCTCAAACTCGCGCGGGTGGACACCGTCATGGTGCGCCTGCCTGGAAGTCCACACGGTATTGCCGGCCGGCCCTCGCGCCTGATCGCCAAGATCGACAATATCCTGGCCTGGTTCGAGCGCCATGACGAGAAAGAGTAAGGGTGTCGTCCCGGAAGCCGCAAAGCGGCTATCCGGGACCTCCCACATTGCATCTCGGCAAGGCCTGGCTGAGTGGCCGCCGACAGGTGCGAGGTCCCGGCTCGTTGGCCGGGACGACAGAGCCAGGCGGCCATCCCGAACCTTGTCGTCCCGGAAGTCGCGAAGCGACTATCCGGGACCTCCCGCGTTGCTGGCGGGCGCGTTGTGCTCACTTGTCCTGATGGCCACTGCCTGGGCCTCGCCCGATGAGCCGGCGGCGGTCTGTCCCGAACCGGATGTCGCCCTCGTGCTGGGTTCCGGGGGTGCGGCTGGACTGGCGCATATCGCCATGCTGCGCGTGTTCGAAGAGCAGGGCATCCAGCCGCGAGTCGTCGCCGGGTCGAGCATCGGCGCGATCATCGGCACCCTGCACGCCGCCGGCATGGACGCCGACGAAATGGAGACGCTGTTTCGCGAGTTCGGGGGTTCCGCGCTCAATCCTTTCGCCGGCCTGTTCGGCGGCAGCGTAGCGCCAAGCCTGCGGGAACTCATCGAGATCGACCTGGGCAACGGCAGCCTGCTCGATTCCAACCGCTTCGTCGATTTCGTCGGCGAACGCATGGAAGCACGGACCTTCGCTGACCTCGACGTCCCCTTGTCCATCGTGGCCACCGATTTCTGGTCCGGCGAGCCCCGGGTGATCGACGCCGGCGAGCTGCTGCCGGCCATGCGCGCCAGCATGGCCGTGCCCGGCGTGTTCGCCCCGGTGCGCGAGGGCGAAGACCTGCTGATCGACGGCGGTGCTTCCAACCCGCTGCCGGTCGACGTGGTGGGCGAGCACGACATCGTCGTGGCCATCGACGTCACCGGTTCGCGGAAGCGCAATTCGGGCGGAACCCCGGATATCAGCGACCTGCTGTTCAGCAGCTTCGAGATCATGCAGCAGTCGATCATCCGAGCGCGACTGCGCGAATACCCCGCCGACATCTACATCAAGCCCGGGCTCGACGACATCCGCATGCTGCACTTCGACCGAGTTGAAGAGATTCTCGAACGCTCCGAACCGGCAGCCGAAGAACTGTCAGAACGCCTGAAAGAATTGATGGACAGTCGCTGCAAGGAATCAGGCAAAAGCTAAGCGCACTGCTGAGACGGCACGCAAACACGTGTCGTCCCGGAAGCCGCAAAGCGGCTATCCGGGACCTCGCAACTTTCGGCCGGCAGACGAGCTTAATCGATCCTCCGCCACTCCCCCGGCGCCAGGCCTTCTACCGACCACTCCCCAATCGACCACCGAATCAACCGCAGGGTAGGGTGCCCGACCGCGGCGGTCATGCGCCGCACCTGCCGATTTCGCTCCCTTATTGCGGATGACAATCGAGGGAGGAGTCGGTAATATTCCGCCCAACGCCGATTTAGTGAATTCTAATAGAGGGCTCGTGCCGCACGGGGTTCGAGTGGATGTGGCTGCTCCGCATTCCAGTCAGTCCAATGCCATTGTCGATGCGAGTCCTGCTCTGGTCCAGTTGGCCCAGGCTTCGCCATCGGCTATGGGAGGCTCGAAGGTGCTGACGCCTCTGCAGCACTGAAGTGGCCTGATCTTGTTGTATTGATCGAAGGTCGTCGCCTGGGCCTGATCCCTTCTGCGCTCATGTCGCAGTGCGATGCGCTGATCGAGAGAGGTCGTCTTCTGCCGGGGATGGCTTTCTCTGGATGTCATGCCGTGCGGGAACGGGTTGGCGAGACCAGAAAGGGAGTTTTGCGTGAAAATAAAAAAAATCGTGATTTTCGGGCTGTTCGCCCTGGCCATGTCGACTGCCAAGGCCGTCACTCTCGTCGAATACGATATAAGCTCGGCTTCTGGCGATCCAGTCAGTCTGACGGGTGTGAGCGCCAGTGGGGTCACGAGTTCCCCGTTGAGTCGTTCCAGTGGTGTGACCGAAGATGCCTTCTGGGACACCAGCGTCGATCTGCTCGGCGCCGCCGACTGGCCGATGTCGGCATCACTGGATACCGGCAAGTATTTCACGTTCACGGTTACACCTGCTGCCGCGAAAATGGTCAGTTTCGATACCCTGACCTTCGCCCTGTTTCGGGAAGAAAACACGTCAGAACTTGAATTCCAGGGCCCCAGGCAGTGGGAGGTTCGGTCCAGTGCGGACGGCTTCGCATCGACTCTGGGTTCCGGAGCGTTGGTTCAGGGTGGTGAAGACGATTATCGAGTCGTTCAAACGTTTGTTTCCCTTTCCGATCTTTCCAGTCAGATTCCGGACACCACGGATCCCGTGGAATTCCGGATCTATCTGTTCGAGCGGTCCGGCAGCGAATCTTTGTCCTATGGTGGACTGAGCAATGGCGCCGACAGTGCAAGTGTGGATGTGGTGGACTTCCAGTTCGAGAACTCCGGCACGAATCTCGTTCTCACCGGCAGCATCGTCGACAGCAATAGCCCACCCAGCTTTACCCACGGCGAGAGCACATCCCTGACTGTTGATGAAGATGCCGCACCCACATCCATCGACTCCCAGCTGGCGGTCGATGACAGCGATTCCGACCAGACGCTGACATGGAGCCTGTCCAGCGCCCCGTCGAACGGCACCGTTGCCGGACTCAGTCCCAGTCCAACGGCTTCCTCCGGTGGCACGGACATACAGCCTTCGGGCATCACCTATGAACCGAACGCGGACTTCAGTGGGTCTGACAGTTTTGAAGTCCAGGTTTCCGACGGCGAGGACGTCGACACCATTACCTTCAATGTGACGGTCGACAACCTGGCGCCCGTATTCAACTCTTCGGCTACGGCGTCGTTCGCGGAGGATGGTGTTGGCACAGTCCTGGACGTAAACGCCGACAACGGTGGTGTCGGCACAAATGACAGCGGCGTGAGCTACTCGATCACCGGCGGCGTCGACGCTGGTGCGTTCAATATCAATGCCAGCACAGGCGAGCTGACCTTCCAGAGTGTCCCGGACTTCGAGAATCCGATCGACAGCGACGCGAACAACGCCTACGAGGTCCAGGTCACCGCTGACGACGGACAGGCGAGCAACAATACGTCGGTGCAGGCGATCACGGTCACGGTCACCGACATCAATGAACCTCCGACACTCAGCCTTGGTGCCGCCAGCGGCTCGCTCGACGAGAACAACACGCCGAACAATGTCGTCACCGCGATCACGGTCGATGACGACGGGCTGGGCACCAACAACCTGTCGCTCAGCGGCGCGGACGCCGGCTCGTTCCAGATCAACGGTAGCAACCTGGAATTCACCGCCACGGCGGACTTCGAGACGCAGAGCAGCTATTCGGTCACCGTCGAGGTGGATGACACCGCCGTAGGCAGCACGCCCGACGATAGTCAGACCTTCACGCTGACGATCAACGACGTCAACGAGGCGCCGACCATCACGCTGAACAATACGGTGACCACGCTTCCGGACGACACCGACACCACTGCCCGGGTGAAGGTCGCCGATATTGTCGTCGACGACGATGCCCTCGGCAGCAACACGACGTCGCTTGCCGGGGCCGATTCGGGGGTATTCGAGATCGACGGCACCGAGCTGTTCCTGTCGGCCGGCACCGCGCTGGACGCGACGACGGACAGCGACCTGTCGGTCAGCGTTCAGGTCGACGATACCAGCGTGGGCTCGACGCCGGATGACATGGCGCCGCTAGACATCAGCGTCACCGACGCCACACCGCCGGCGGTAACAATCACCAGCTCGGTCAACGACCCGACCACCTCGGATCCCTTCCAGGTCACCATCACCTTCACCGAGCCTGTCACGGGTTTCGTCGTCGGCGACATCGATGTTACCAACGGTTCGGCGAGCAACCTTTCGACCGGTGACGATGCCGTCTTCACTGCCGATATCTCCGCGGCGGCCGACGGCAGTGTGACCGTCGATGTGCCCGCAGGCGTCGCCCAGGACGCCGCCGGCAACGACAATCAGGCCGCAACGCCTTTCTCCGTGGTCTTCGACGGCACCGCCCCGGTCCTGCAGTCGATCGCACGCCTGTCGCCGACCGATGAGGTCACCAACGCCGATACGCTCACCTTCCGTGCCACCTTCGATACCGACGTGCAGAACGTCGATCCGGCGGACTTCACGGCGACCGGCACGACCGCGGCGCTGGCGGTCTCGGTGGTGACGGCCGACAGCGTGTTCGATCTCACCGTTTCCGGTGGCGACCTCGCCGACCTGGATGCGACGGTGGGTATCGATCTGGCTGCGGGGCAGGACATCGTTGATGCGGCCGGCAACGCACTGCCCGGCAGCGAGCCCGCGACCGACGAAACCTACACGGTGGACAACACCGCGCCCTCGGTCACGGTCGATTCGCTGATCACCGCCGATACCACGCCGCCGCTTACCGGTACTGTCGACGACAACGACGCGACGCTGGAGCTGACCGTCGACGGTCAGACGATGGCGCCCACGAACAACGGCGACGGCACCTGGGCGCTGGCCGACGATACGCTATCGGCGCTGGCCGACGGCACCTACGACGTGGCCGTGACCGCGTCCGATCCCGCCGGCAACGAGGGCAGCGACACGACCACCGACGAGCTGACCGTCACGCCTGACACCGACGGCGACGGCGTCGCCGACACGGTCGAGGATGCCGGGCCGAATGGCGGCGACGCCAACAATGACGGTACGCCCGACGCTGATCAGTCCGACGTGACCAGTCTGCCCACGGCCACCGGTCGCGGTTACATGACGGTGTCTGTCTCCGGCGCCTGCAGCCAGCTTCAGCAGGTGGCCGCCGTTGCCCCGGGGTCACTCCCGGATGATCCGGCCGGAAACCCGTATCCCTTCGGCCTGGTCGAGTTCGAGCTGCCCTGCGAGGCCGCGACCGTCCAGGTGATCTACCACGAGGCCAGCACGGCAGACTTCCTCAACAGTACCTACCGCAAGTATGGCCCGGTCACGCCGGGCGATGTGGCGACAGCCGACTGGTACGACTTTTCGGATTACGCGAGCCTGTCCGACAACACGTGGACGCTGGACCTGGCCGATAACCAGCTGGGCGACGATACCGGCGATGACAGCTTGATCGTCGATCAGGGTGGTCCGGCCAGGGGGCCTGCACTACCGGTTCCGATCGATCAGCCCTGGGCGCTTTGGTTGTTGATCGGTTTGAGTCTGCTGCTGGCGCGTCGCGGTCTGCCGCGCGCCAGCAGCACGACTCGATAGGTGTCGCCGGCGCCGAGCCTTCTGGACCTCATCGAGATCGACCTGGGAAACGGCAGCCTGCTCGATTCAAACCGTTTCGTCGACTTCGTCGGCGAGCGGATGGAGGCGCGCAGCTTCGACGACCTCGCACTTCTCGGCCGGTAGAAGACTTCAATCAACCCGCCTCCACTGGCCTGGCTCGAGCCCCTCAAGGGACCACTCCCCAATCGACCACCGAATCAACCGCAGGGTAGGGTGCCCCACCGCCGCCGTCATCCGCCGCACCTGCCGATTGCGCCCCTCGCGCAACACGATCTCCAGCCACACATCGACCACGTTTTTCCGATACCGCACCGGCGGATCGCGCGGCCACAGCCCTTCGGGTTCGGGAATGCATCTCACCTCGGCGGGCCGGGTCCACCCGTCCTTGAGCTGGACACCGCGACGAAGCTGCTCCAGCGCTTCCTCCGTCGGCTCGCGCTCCACCAGCACCCGGTAGGCCTTTGGCAACTTGAACTTTGGCGAAGCAATGCGTGCCTGCAGCTTGCCGTCGTCGGTCAGCAGCAATAGGCCCTCGGAGTCCTTGTCCAGCCGCCCGGCGGGATACACGCCGGGCACATCGACGTAGTCGGCCAGCGTGGGACCCTCGCCGGTGAACTGGCAGAGTACGCCGAAGGGTTTGTTGAAGGCGATCAGCATGTGGGAAGGATAGCCGCTACAGTGGTTGGGTGCAGTCCGGTGCCCCCTGGAAACGTTGAATCGCGCGGATTGAACGGGCAATATCGGAATCAGGCAATGGCCATACAGGCGTGTTACTAGGCGAAATGGCTCCACATTAGAATCCAATCCAGAATGGGAGACTCCCATGCAAAAAGCCACATTCCTCTGCATTCTCATCGCCACCTCCCTCGCAAGTTTCGATTCATCTGCCTGCGATCGCGATACCGGCGAAAGAAAGCAGCACGCATTTATGTATTGGCAGGGTGACCTGGCGCATGCCTGGACCGCTTCACCGGGTGCTGTCGAAAGAATCAGCCTGCCAACTGGCTTCGAGCTAGGCGTCGAGCTGGACAGTCCATCGCGGCAGCAATACATCGAGCTGTCTGAGCGAATTGAGCATGTGCCGGAGATGGTTGAAATCAGACTGCTGGATCTGTCCAACGATGAACCCAAGCAGCTCTCCAGAACCTATGGGGCAAGCAACTCAGTCCAGGGATTCGGGATACGCGGCGGAGCCAACAAGGTTGACGAATTGGGCGAGCCGGGTATCCGCCTGACGCTTATCAGGCCGGTTTGTCTTGAATCAATCCCTGCGTCCGAGCCCCAGTGATGCCAAGAATGCTGCTCAAATATATTATTGTCCGCGGGGGTTGCACCGGATGCGCTATCAAGGGACCGCATTACCAAGACATCCCGCGTCGACCATGACTTTGACAAGACTTGCCACCCTTGCAGCACTCGTGCTCCCATCTTTCCAGGTTCTGGCTGAAGAAATCTTGCCAGCCCAATTCGAGCACAATCGGGTCTTCTTGTCCGCGGCTGCGCCTGACGGGGAAGAGGTCGTTTTCTATACGGATACCGGCGGGGGCTTTAATGCGGTAACAGAATCCGTGGCCGCTGGCTACTCATTAGCTCATGGGGGAACTGCGGAATCTGAAAATGGAGAGCTCGATCTGGTTCAGTTCCCGGACTTTGCGGAGAAATCCGGGATTCCGATTCCGGCTCCCGATCGTTGGCTTGGCGGAAACCTCGCAGTGGTCCCCGATAAACGCCTTGAAGCCGACGGATTCTTGGGAAGCCGATGGTTTGCCGGCAAGATTTGGGTGTTCGACTATCCGGGAGAAAAACTTTCCCGCCTCTCGACATTGGACCTTCCGGCTGATTTTGAGGAGATGCCGCTAGGTTTTCGTGCAGACGATGCGGGCATTCGCGATCTCAATTTTCCTCGCGTAACCATACAGATCGACGGCGAGCCGCTGGATGTGCTTCTGGACACCGGGGCCACGGCGCTTCTTACGAAAAGCTCCGCTTCGGAATACGGGCTGTCACCTGGAACGCGGGTTGGCACAAGCTATATTGTCCGGTCAAAGTACGAGCGGTGGCGCACTCGCCACCCCGATTGGAAGATCGTCATGGACGGTGAGGCAGTTACAGGCCAAGCCATGCCGATGATAGAGGTGCCCGAGGTCAAGATCGGACGCATCAGTGTCGGGCCGGTCTGGTTCTCCGTCCGCCCTGACGAAACGTTTCTGAACTGGATGTCTCAAATGATGGATAAGCAGATAGTAGGCGCTGTTGGGGGATCAATGCTGCAATATCTGCGCATGATAGTCGACTACCCCGCAGCAAAGGCATACTTCCAGTTTCCGGCGGATGAGGGATCCTCCGAACAGTCCGGGCGGGTGAGGTAGGTGCCCTCTTTGAAGGGCAAGTTGGTGGCTTGTCGTGGCCGCTGTCTAGGTCGAGGATCCGGCTAGGTTTCCGGGCTGGCAGATGAGGAGCACCCTCCCACTGATCCCGCTGTTGGTATTTTTGCTGAGCGTTCTCGCCTACGAGGGCGCCACCTGTGCCGACGGCGAAGGGGTAGCCCTCTTCGCTGCGATCGCCGAGTCCGATTGCGCCGCAGTAGAATCGCTGCTCGATGATGGCGCGAATGTCTCGGCCCGGGATGACATCGATGCCACGCCCTTGATGCGGGCGTTGGAGAACAACCTCCCCCGGGATTGCGTGCTCACCCTGCTTCAGGCCGGTGCCGACCCAAACGCGATCCATGGCTCCCTGAAAATCTCGGTGTTAATGGTCGCGGCCTCCTACAGCACCGCAGAGGTCGTGTCACTGTTGATCGAGTCAGGAGCAGAGGTTGATTTTGCTACGCCCGATGCGTGGACGGCATTGATGTCGGCCGCTCGGAACAGTTCTCGGCCCGGTGTGATCGGCGAGCTGGCGGCGGCAGGAGCCAATATCAATGCCCGGGACCAGTATGGCGTGACGCCCCTCATGAGGGCGGCCCAGGCCAACCCGAACCCGGAGATCATCGAAACCCTGGTCCAACTGGGGGCGGACCCGACGATACAGACTCCTGCTGGTCACACCGCCTACGACCTTGCAAAGGGCAATGGCCGGGGGCGGGAAGTCCTTGCGCTTCTCGTGCCCGAGTCGCTCGAAAGCGGCAATGTGGACTGAGCGCTCGCCCTCTCGCGGGCGGGTATCTGGAAAGGAGGTTCGATGAGCGCGCCTCAGAATAAGATGCGCGGACTTGCCAGGTACAATCGCGGGTTCAACCTGTCGCTGTTCAATAAGGTGGCATAGCTCGATGATGAAGAGCGCGATCAGCAATTTTACTAGCCCAGTGATTGATCTTCGCTTCAGTCCCCTGGTGAGGTGTGCTCGAGAATGAAGAACTTGATTTTCGAATATTACTTCCAGGTCTCTTCATCAATCATCTTGGGAGGACTGGTTCTGATTGGTCTTGGTATGCTTATCTGGCCTGTGGGCAACCGATGGAAAGATAGTTTTTCGTAC
The DNA here is from genome assembly GCF_042310375.1 of Wenzhouxiangella psychrophila. Taxonomy (NCBI): domain Bacteria; kingdom Pseudomonadati; phylum Pseudomonadota; class Gammaproteobacteria; order Chromatiales; family Wenzhouxiangellaceae; genus Wenzhouxiangella; species Wenzhouxiangella psychrophila. Next base: position 288,078 of record NZ_JBHJMQ010000001.1, read on the forward strand.
TAGTAATTTATATTGCCATCGTCGCATTAGGTATGTCGGGGAATATCAAACACCTAAGTCCCATTGGGTTCATTCATGCGGCCACAGCGTTTTCTATCGCCTGGTTGGCGATCAGGTATTACAAAAATAGAATCGCTTACCTTTTACTCGTGCCATGCTTTTTCATAGGCGTAGTGATTCTGTTCAATCTTTCCTCGGAGGACAGGGGGCTTGAATTAATGGGGCGCTGGACAACCCCATCAGATCCAGCGATGACCGGTCGCTTGAGATGACCGGGCTCGCTACCCACCTCAGTCTTCCGTGTCGCCGATCTTGTCCTGCGTCCTTTTCTCGAAATCGCTGGCGTCGTGTCGCTCGCGGAGCTGGTTCTCGGGTTCACCGAATACCGAGTTGACCATCCGCCCTCGCTTGACGGCCGGCCGCTCGTCGATTTCCTTCGCCCACCGCATGACGTTCTCGTATTCGTGTGCCTGCAGGAACTCGGCCGCTTCGTAGACGCGGTTGAGGGCCAGGCAGCCGTACCAGGGCCAGATGGCCATGTCGGCGATGGTGTAGCCGTTGCCGGCGATGTATTCCTTGTTGGCCAGTTCGCGGTCGAGGACATCGAGCTGGCGCTTGACCTCCATGGTGAAGCGGTCGATGGCGTATTTGATCTTCACCGGGGCGTAGTTGTAGAAGTGGCCGAAGCCGCCGCCGAGGAAGGGCGCCGAGCCCATCTGCCAGAACAGCCAGTTGAGCGTTTCGGTGCGATCGTTCGGATTGCCCGGCAGAAAAGCGCCGAACTTTTCGGCCAGGTAGAGCATGATCGAGCCCGATTCGAATACTCGCCTCGGCGGATCGACGCTGTGGTCGGCCATGGCCGGGATCTTGGAGTTGGGGTTGAGCTCGACGAAGCCCGAACCGAACTGTTCGCCCTCGCCGATGCGGATCAGCCAGGCGTCGTATTCGGCATCGTCGAAGCCCTTCTGAAGCAGCTCCTCGAACAGGATGGTGACCTTGACGCCGTTGGGCGTGCCCAGCGAATACAGCTGGTACGGGTGCTTGCCGACCGGTAGTTCCTTTTCCTCGCGGGGGCCGGCAGTGGGGCGGTTGATGCTGGCGAACCGGCCGCCGTTGTCGTCATCAGGTTCCCATTTCCAGACTCTGGGCGGTTCGTAGTCGTCCTGGCTCATGCGACGTGCTCCTTGTGTCGGTGTCGCAGACTAATGTGGGAGCAGCGCGCGCTGCCGTCAACTTCTGTCCGGTAGGTAATTGTGCGTAGTGACCGGGGTGAGAGCGTGAAATCCGCCCGTTTGCCGTGCCGGGTCGCTGTGTCGATAATGAGGGTTCACCTGAACCCGGAGGTTTCGTCATGAAGCATCTGATTACTGTATTGCTGGCGCTCGCCCTGTTCGGTTGCGGTCCCGCACCCGACGAGGGCATGGACGACCAGGCCGATGCTTCCGAAACGGCCATGGATGAATCCACGGAGCAAGATGACGCCATGGAGCGCGCCGGGGAAGCGTCGATGGAAGAATCCATGGACGAATCGATGGACGCTTCAATGTCGAAAGACACCGACCGACTGGACCAGGTGCTCGAGGCCCAGCCCGAAGAGGTCAGGGCGCGCTTTGATGCCCGCCACCCGCGCGAGACGCTCGAATTCTTCGGGATCGAGCCCGGCATGACCGTGGTCGAGGGCCTGCCCGGTGGCGGCTGGTATACCCGTATCCTCGTACCCTACCTGGGCTCTGACGGAAAGGTGATTGCCGCCAACTACGCCATGGACATGTGGCCGCATTTTCCCTTCGGTACCGAAGAGTTCGTGGAACAGATGCGCCAGTGGCCCGAAATGTTTCCGGAAGAGGCCAAGCAATGGTGCGATGATGACTGCGCGCCGGTCTCGACTTTCTATATGGGTTCGCTGCCGGACGAGCTGGCCGGAACGGCCGATGCCGCTGTCTATGTCCGCCTGCTCCACAACCTGGCCCGCTTCCAGAAAGACGGCATCGACGACTACCTCGACGATGCGCTGGCCGATGCTTTTGCCGTGCTCAAGCCCGGCGGCACTTTCGGCGTTGTTCAGCACGAAGCGCGTGCAGGGATGCCCGACGAGTGGGCCGACGGCAATGCCGGCTATCTCAAGAAATCATTCGTCGTCGAGCGTGCCGAGGCTGCCGGTTTCGAGCTGGTCGATGAGAGCGATATCAACAGCAATTCCGACGACCGGCCCAGTGCCGACGAGGTCGTCTGGCGCCTGCCGCCCTCGCTGCGCGTTCCCGAGGATGCCGAGAATGCCGAAGCGCTGAAGGGGCAGTACGAGGCGATCGGCGAGTCGAACCGGATGACGCTGAAATTCCGCAAGCCGGAGGCATGACGCCGTCGATCACCGGGCCGGGCGGGCAGGCCTGACATGCCCGCCGCGGACCATGAAGATCATCTGGGGCTCGCGTGATCCGGTCGCCGTGGCCGGCGTCGGCGAGCGGCTGGCAGCGACCATCCCAGGCGCTTAACTGGACCGCCTTGCAGACAGCGGTCATTTTTCGATGCTGGAAGACCCGGTCCGCATTCCCCGGTCGGTTGCTTCATTCATCGAGTGATCGACTGCTCTCGGTTGAGCGCGAGCACTGTGCCGAGCTACCGACGCAACAGTACTGTCACTGCACTGGCAATCAGCGACAGCAGGCTGCTCACGATGAGCAGCCCGGTGCTGATCAGCCAGGCCTGCCAGAGGAAATCCGTGGTTCCGGAGAAGCGGGCATTGCCGAAGATAGCGAGTGAAACCGGAAACCAGGCAATGGCTACCAGGAGCAGAAATCGGGTGAGCCCGCGGTGAAGCGGCCGATTTGCGGTGCGGGCCGCGAGCCCGGCAAAAGTAATCAGGCTGGTCCAGAGCAGGAGATTGACGACCGGGGCGTGCAGAATGCTGACGCCGGTAAAATCCGAACCCATCAGGCCAAAGCCCAGGGACAGTATCAGCACCTGAGCGAGCAGGGCGAGTAGCCAGGGTTTCATGCTTGACATGCGCTGTGTAAAGGTCACTGTGAGTGTATCAAGCGGGCTATGCTTTCGGTCGGCCTGTATCTGCGAGGCAGCAATGAGTCATACCCAAGGAAACGACATGAAGAATATCCTGCCTGTCTTTTTCGTGCTGTTGACGGCCATGCCTGTCCAGGCTGGCGGGGCAGCCTCCGAGGCGCAGCAGCTGGAGCGCGCCGATGGCGGAACGGTTCACTGGTACCTTGATCGTCGTGGAAAGACTGGCGAGCAGGGCGTTGTCTTTCTTGCCCAGGGCTCGGGCTGCACCAGTCCGGTTCATGGCCAGGCCATGAAGGCCGCGGCTTCCCTCGCACCGGAGCACGCGATCGTCAAGATGGAAAAGGCGGGTTTGCCGCCAGGGCACCGGCCCGGTGAAGATGGCTGCCCGGCGTCATTTCATGATCAGCACACGCTGACCGGCTGGGTCGCTGACCTGGAGCGGGTGGTCGGATTATTGCGCGAGTCATCGTGGTGGAACGGCGAGCTGGTGCTTTTTGGCGGTTCGGAAGGGGGTGCCATGGTCACGCTGGCGGCTGCCGAAATCCCGGAAACCCATGCGTTGGTTGTCCTGTCGAGCGGGCTTGGCATGACCATGGCCGAAACCCTGACTTCGGTCGTTCCGCCCGAATTGGCCGGGAACCTCGAGCGCCAGTTCGAGGAGATTCGCGCGAACCCCGATTCCAGCGAGGTCTGGAGCGCGCATTCCTACCGCTGGTGGCACGAGGTGCTCGATCGTGATTTCACGGCTGACCTGCTGGCTCTGGATGTTCCCATTCTTCTTATCCAGGGCGGGCGCGATCAATCAGTGCCGGTTGCTTCCGGGCGCAATATAAAGAACGCTTTCGAGCAAGCGGGCCGAACCAATCTCACTTATCGCGAGTACCCGAACCTCGATCACGGCATGACCGATGCGGATGGTCATTCCAGGCTCGATGATGTCATTGCCGATTCTGGCGAATGGCTGAGTTGCCAGCTGACTGATGAGAAAGACCGATGAGAATGTCATGGAAGCAGCGCTACACTAAGCGGTATGACTAGAAGAACCAAGATCGTTGCCACCCTGGGCCCGGCCACCGACGAGCCGGACGTACTCGAGCGCCTGATTACCGCCGGCTGCGACGTCGTGCGGATCAACTTCTCGCACGGCGATGCCGAGACCCACGCACGCCGCATCAAGATGGTGCGTGCCGCCGCGCGGGAGCTCGACACCGACGTGGCCGTACTGGCCGACCTGGCCGGCCCGAAGATCCGGATCGATCGCTTTCGCGAGAGTTCGGTCAACTTGAAGGCGGGCCAGGATTTTGCCTTGTATGCGCGCGAGAATCCGCCGGCCGGCGACGAAAACGGCGTGGGCGTGGCTTACCTGGGCCTGGTCGACGACGTGAAGCCCGGTTCGGAGCTTTTACTCGACGACGGGCTGATGGCCATGCGCGTGGAGCGTGTCGACGGCGACACCATTCACTGCACCGTGCTGACGAACGGCAAGCTGTCCGACCGCAAGGGGCTCAACCTGCGCGGCGGCGGGCTCTCCATTCCCGGCCTTTCCGAAGCCGATGCGCGCGATATCGAGCGCGCCGCGGAGTGGCAGGTGGATTACCTGGCCGTGTCCTTTCCGCGCGGGCCGGAGGATATGCAGCGAGCCCGCGAACTAATGGAAGCCGCCGGCGGCCACGCTGGCCTTGTGAGCAAGATCGAGCGCGCCGAGGCGATCGAGAATCTCGAGGCGATCATCGAAGCTTCCGATGCCGTGCTGGTCGCCCGCGGCGACCTGGGCGTGGAGATCGGCGACGCCGAGCTGCCCGGCCTGCAGAAGCGCATCATCACCGCCTCGCTGGCGGCCAACCGGCCGGTGATCACGGCCACCCAGATGATGCAGTCGATGGTCGAGTCGCCCATCCCGACGCGCGCGGAGGTGCTGGACGTGGCCAATGCCGTTATCGATGGCACGGATGCGGTGATGCTGTCGGCCGAGACGGCTATCGGCCGGCACCCGGTGACGGTCATCGAGGCCATGCGACGCATCTGCAAGGGCGCCGAGCGCCACGTCGAGGCCCACGTGCCGATGGGCAAGCTCAACGTTCAGGCTGAGCGCATCGACCAGGCAGTGGCGATGGCGACCATGGTGACCGTCCACAACCTGCCGGTGAAAGCGATTATCGCGCTGACCGAGTCGGGCTCGACCGCGCAGTGGCTCAGCCGCGTGCGCTCGCCGGTGCCGATCATCGCGCTTTCGCCGAATCGCGCCAGCCTCAGGAAGATGCGCCTGTTCCAGCACGTACGTCCGCTGCTGTTCGTGCCCGAGAACGTGCCCACGCCCAGCCAGGCCCGCGCCGCCCTCGAGCACGCCCGGCGCGCCGGCGTGGTCGAAGCCGGCGACCGCGTGCTGATGACCCTCGGCGACGAGCAGGGGGTGATGGGCGGTACCAACACCATGAAGATTCTCACTGTCGAGTGAGGCGGGCGCTTCCGGGAAATTCAAAACCTTTTGAACGCAAAGCCGCGAAGCAGCAAAGGACGCAAAGAAAAAAGAAAAGAATAAAGAAAGAGAAGTGAATTGAAAGAGTACCGGTGCTAGGGCCAGTCCCCCGGATCCCTCTCATTGCGGTACTGGTGGCGAACAGGGATTGGGCGAAACCCTCGGAGTAGGGAAGGACTGCCTGGCTAGCCAAAGCCCGACCTGTTTTTTTAAACTTTGCGATCTTTGCTGCTTCGCGTCTTTGCGTTTTAGAGATTTTATTGCGGGTTCCGGCCAACTGGCGGATGAACTTGGCCCCGTGGCTGGCTACAATAGCGGTCTGACTTCTCATTCACCCTCCAACCGCGTAGCAGGGGATTTTCAAGATGACCGACAAACTCGAGCAGCTCGTTGAAACCGCACAGGCGATGGTCGCCCCCGGCAAGGGCATCCTGGCCATCGACGAATCCACCGGCACCATCAAGAAGCGCCTGGCCGCCGTCGGCGTTGAATCGACCGAGGAAAATCGCCTCGACTACCGTTCGATGATGCTGACCACCCCCGGGCTCGGGGAGCATATTTCCGGCGCCATCCTGTTCGACGAAACCATCCGGCAGTCGACCCCCGACGGCAAGCGTCTGGTCGAGGTCATGAACGATGCCGGCATTCTGCCGGGCATCAAGGTCGATAAGGGCGCCAAGGACCTGGCCGGCTTCGAGGGCGAGAAGATCACCGAGGGCCTCGACGGCCTGCGCGAACGCCTGGCCGAATACGCGGAACTGGGTGCGAAGTTCGCCAAGTGGCGCGCAGTGATTACCATCAGCGACGACACCCCCTCGCGCGCCTGTCTGGACGCCAATGCCCACGCCCTGGCGCGCTACGCGGCGCTGTGCCAGGAAGCCGGCATCGTGCCGATCGTCGAGCCGGAAGTGCTGATGGACGGCAACCACGATCTGGACACCTCCTACGACGTCACCGAGGCCACCCTGAAGGCCCTGTTCCGCGAGCTCTACGAGCAGAACGTGCTACTCGAGGGCACGATCCTGAAGGCCTCCATGGTCATCTCCGGTTCGGATGCCAGCGACCGCGCAAGCGCCGAGGAAGTGGCCGAGGCGACCATCGACTGCCTGCTCAACTCGGTTCCGGCGGCGACGGCCGGCATCGTTTTCCTGTCCGGCGGGCAGGGTGACGTGGAAGCGACCGAGCATCTGGATACCATGAACAAGATGGGCAACCTGCCGTGGCCGCTGTCGTTCTCCTACGGTCGTGCGCTGCAGGCCGAATGCCTCAAGACCTGGGCGGCCGACCCGAAGGGCAATCGCGAAAAGGCCCAGCAGATCCTCGCCCACCGCGCCAAGATGAACGGCCTTGCTGCGATGGGTGAGTGGAGTGAGGACGAAGAAGGCTGATTCGCCTTCTTCGCGGGGTTCAGGGTTCGGGGTTCAGGGTTCGGGGGTGCCCGGGCCTCGATGATCGCTGATGCCTGGATTCTGATTGCCCGGCTCCGACGAGGGGCCGGGAATACCACCACAGACCAACGAAGCCGCCCATGACCGACCAAGACAAGTTCCGCGAAGAAGCCCTCGAGTACCACCGGCAGTTTCCGCCGGGCAAGATCAAGATGGTGCCGACCAAGGCGCTGACCACGGCCAAGGACCTGGCACTGGCCTATTCGCCGGGGGTGGCGGCGGCATCGGAGGAAATCGCGAAGGATCCGCTCAAGGCGCTCGACTACACCGCGCGCGGCAACCTGGTGGCGGTCATTTCCAACGGCACGGCCGTGCTCGGACTGGGCGATATCGGTGCGGCGGCATCCAAGCCGGTGATGGAAGGCAAGGGCGTGCTGTTCAAGAAGTTCGCCGATATCGACGTGTTCGATATCGAGGTCGACGAGCGCGATCCCGACAAGCTGATCGAAATCATCGCCAGCCTCGAGCCGACCTTCGGCGGCATCAATCTCGAGGACATCAAGGCGCCGGAGTGCTTCAAGGTCGAGGAAGCGCTCAAGGAGCGCATGAACATCCCGGTCTTCCACGACGACCAGCACGGCACGGCGATTATCGCGGCCGCCGCCCTGGTCAACGGCCTGCAGCTCGTCGACAAGAAGATGGAAGACATCCGCCTGGTTGCTTCGGGCGCGGGTGCCGCCGGCATGGCCTGTCTGGACCTGCTGGTGACGATGGGGGTCAGGCGCGAAAATATCGTCGTATGCGACCGTGAAGGCGTGCTTTACGCTGGCCGCGAGTCCTACATGGACGATCGCAAGGCGACTTATGCCGTCGAGACCGAAGCGCGCACGCTGGGCGAGGCGATCGAGGGCGCCGATGTTTTCCTGGGCGTGTCGGCACCGGGCGTGCTCACGCCGGAAATGGTCAAGACGATGGCCGACCGGCCCATCATCCTGGCCCTGGCCAACCCGGTGCCGGAGATCATGCCCGATCTGGCGCGCGAGGCGCGTCCCGATGCGCTGATTGCAACCGGCCGCTCGGATTTCCCGAACCAGGTCAACAACGTCCTGTGCTTCCCCTATATCTTTCGCGGTGCGCTGGACGTGGGGGCGACGGCCATCAACGACGAGATGAAGATGGCCTGCGTGCACGCCATCGCCGAACTCGCGCAGATGGAAGCTTCCGACGTGGCCGCCCAGGCCTACGGGGGCCAGGCGCCGAAGTTCGGGCCGGACTACCTGATTCCGCAACCGTTCGACCCGCGCTTGCTGGTGCACCTGGCGCCGGCCGTGGCGAAAGCGGCGATGGATACCGGCGTGGCCGCGCGTCCGATCGAGGATCTCGACGCCTACACCGAGCGGCTCTACCAGCACGTCTTCCGAACCGGTTTGTTGATGAAGCCGGTATTCGACGCCGCGCGCAAGGATCCCAAGCGGGTGGTCTTTGCCGAGGGCGAGGAGGAAACGGTCCTGCGAGCGGTTCAGAGCGTGGTCGACGACGGCCTGGCGAAACCGATCCTGATCGGACGGCCCAAGGTGGTCGACATGCGTATCGAACGCGCCGGCCTGCGGCTGAAGCCCGGCAAGGACTTCGAGCTGGTCAATCCGGAATCCGATCCGCGCTTCAAGGAATACTGGCAGACCTTCCACGAGATTACCCAGCGCCGCGGCGTCACGCCCGATTCGGCCAAGGCCCTGGTGCGCACGCGCACGGCCGTGATCGCAGCGGTGATGGTGCACCGCAACGAGGCCGACGCGATGATCTGCGGTGTGGTCGGCCGCTACCAGAAGAAGTTGCAGTACATCAACGAGGTGTTCGGCACCCGCGATGGTAGCGGCACGCTGGGTGCATTGTCGGCCATGACCAACGAGAACGGCGTGTGGTTCGTCTGCGACACCCACGTCAATCCCGACCCCACGGCAGAGCAGCTTGTCGAACTGACCCTGATGGCAGCCGACCGGCTTCGGATGTTCGGCATCACACCGCGTATCGCACTGTGCTCGCATTCGAACTTTGGCAGCCACGTCAATCCGTCGGCCTCGAAGATGCGCCAGGTGTTCAACATGCTGCGCGAGCGCGCCCCCGAGCTGGAAGTCGAAGGCGAGATGCGTGCCGACGCGGCACTGATGCCGGCCATTCGTGACCGGATCTTCCCCAATTCGCGTCTCAGTGGCGAGGCCAATCTGCTGATCATGCCCAACCAGGACGCCGCCCATATTGCCTTCTCCATGGCGCGGGTGATCGGTAAGGGCGTGACCATCGGCCCGATGCTGATGGGCATCGGCCGCCCGGCGCATGTCCTCACCCCGTCGGCCACCGTTCGCCGCGTGGTCAACATGACCGCCATTGCCGTGGTCGATGCCCAGCAATACCGGCGGCAGCAGCGCGCCAGCGGCGAGCTGTTCGACTGAGCAGCTCCACCCCTCCCTTAGACAACTGATCCTTTCGGGTCCCGCAGGCATGTCCCGGCGTCGCTCATGGGTGCGCTGACGAACAGACAGCCGATGGCGGCGACCTCAGTATGGGCACCTATTGCAGATAGCAAAGGAATGCCCCGTAATGAATTGGTCCAGCCCGAATCTTCCGCAACAATCTCGACGCATGGTCGACCGTTCGACGGTGGCCAATTCCTCGGGGCGGATGATCCTGGAGCTGGGGCTCTGGATCATCGGCATCGCGCTCATCGCGGCTTACTTTCTGGCAACCACCAGCCTGGAGAGTGAGCGCAAGCAGGGTCTCGATCTTTTCTCCGATGCACGCGCAGCGGCATCGGTGAGCCATCGCCTGGAAGATATCCCGCTCCCCGGCCAGACTCTGTCGCCCGCAAACGGGCAGGACGTCCTACCCCAAGCGGCAGTGACGAGGATCACCGATAACGACGAGCTGCCGATTGCCGTATTGCGAATCGACAAGGTGGCGCTGGAAGTGCCTGTCTATCCGGACCTGAGTGAAATGAACATGAGCCGGGGTGCGGGCTGGGTCGGCGGTACGGCTGCACCCAATACGGGCGGAAACATGGCGATCGCCGCCCATCGTGACCGCTACTTCCGTCCGCTCAAGGATATCGAGGTCGGAGACACCATGGAGCTGGAGAGTCTTACCGGCCACGGCAAATATCAAGTATCCCGGATCGCCATTGTCGACCCGGATGACGTGTCGGTTCTCGATGACACCGCGAATTCCACGCTGACGCTGGTTACCTGCTACCCCTTCTATTTCATCGGCAACGCGCCGCACCGCTACATCGTGCAGGCCACTGCCGTTGATCAACTCGAGAATGCTTCCACGCTGGATGCCGTTCTCATCGCACCACCACCAGGAGAAACACCATGAATACCCGATTGAATGCATTAGCCACGACTTCGGCAGCTTTGCTGCTGGGTCTGGCATGGACTACCAGCGCAATGGCCCAGGATGATTCTCAGGACATGCCACGTCCGGAAGTCGATCGCGCTAGCTGCGAGGATGTCGATTGGCACCGCAATTTGCTGCGTGACTACCCTTGGGTCGCCGATGCCTGCCAGGAAACCATCATCGTCGATGGTATGAAATGGGCCCGATTCGAGGCCGAGTTTCTGCAGCAGCATCCAGATGGCGCAATCACCTCGAATTTCAAGAATGATCGCGGCCGTTCACTCGGCACTGTCCGGTTGATGCCGGGCGAAGATCAGCAAGTGATGCTTGACGGCCGTCCTTACCAATTCTCCGAGTTGCGTCGCGGACAGGTACTGAACTTCTATGCCCCGGACAACATGTATGCCTTTACCACGGAGCCGGGCGCACCAGAAGACGAGCATGTCCAGATTGTTAAGCCTGATACCGATGATGATCAATCATCACAGATGGCACAGGCAGAACCACGAGCTGATGAGCGGCCGGACAGGCTGCCGGCAACCGCTGGACCGCTGCCGATCATTGCCCTGGGCGGATTGTTTTCGCTGCTGGGTGGTGCAGGCCTGACCATGCGTCGGCGCTTCAAGACACCGAATGCCTGATAGCCGGGCACTGCAATAAACGACCGGGCGATCGCATGCCGATCGCCCGGCTCTTTTTACAAAGGATCTTCCCATGACCGTAGCCAAGATTATCGAAATTTCGAGTGACTCAAAAACCAGCTTCCAGGATGCGATGGAGTCCGGCATCAAGCGTGCCGAGCGTACTGTAAAGAACGTAAGAGGTGCCTGGATTTCCGAACAGAAGCTGACGATCGAGAGTGGCAATATCACCAACTATCGAGTGATCATGAGAGTCAGTTTTGTAATCGAATAGAGAGGATAAATTCTTAAAAAAAAGCATGGGCGCTTGAGCGCCCATGCTTTTGCGTACCCCACTGCCGCCAGATCGGTTTAGCCGGAATTCGTCAGATCCTGCCCATCAGGAACAAGACGAGCAGAATGACCAGGATGACCCCGATAATCCCGCTCGGTCCATAGCCCCAGCTCCGGCTGTGTGGCCAGGCGGGGATTACGCCGATCAGGACCAGCACCAGAAGGACCAGCAAAATGGTTCCAAGGCTCATTCGAATTTCTCCAACCTGAGTAGAGGAACCTACAGTGCCGATGTGTGAACAGGCCTTCTGTGCGGTAACGAACATAGAAGCATGTGAAGGCCAATTCGAGCTTCTGACAATGTGACTCTATGGTGCGGCAGCGAACTGAACATGCCCTGTTAGCGGCATTACGCTGCATGATCAGTCAGGAGCCATGTTGCAGGAAACACGCCATGTCAGATCAAAAGCTCAATCATCAGGCGGAACGTCGTGCGCGGCGGCCGTTCGAAACCCTGGATGACTGGGAGAATGAAGGTGGCAGTCTTTGCGAGGCCGCTTTGGCAAATCCGTCATGGAATGACCCGGGTGCCGGTTTTTCGGCTACGAATGTTGCATTACTCGAAGCCCTGCCGCTGGGCATTCTGATCACCAACAGGGACGGTGAGATCACCTACAGCAATCCGGCCAGCCAGAAGCTCTACGCAGCCACGGCCTCCGAGTTGCTCGGTGCATCCTGGCGACAGGGCATTGATCCGCGTGATCAGGCAGCCGTGGACGCCCGTTGGCAGGGTGGCGAAAAGGACAGCAGCCCCGGAAAGTTCGAGGTGCGCATGGTCACCGGTTCCGGCCGAAGAATCTGGACGAGGCACAGCATTGCAAGTCTAGGACCTGAAGGCGCACCGGGCGACCATATTCACATCATTGAAGATATCAGCAGGATCAGAGCGGCCGAGCGGGCCAGGAACGCGACTCTGGATGTCCTTTCCAGGGAGCGCGAACGTGCCCGTGTGACGCTGGAATGCATCGGTGATGCAGTGATCAGCACGAACGCCAGGGGCCAGGTCACCTACCTCAACAACGTGGCCGAGCATCTGACGGGCTGGACCAGGGAAAAAGCAGAGGGCCAGCCGCTGAGTAGGGTGTTCAGGGTGGTTGATGCAGACACCGGCAAGGTCATCAGTAATCCGGCCGAGCTGGCCATGGAAAGTCTGGAAATCGTGCAAATGCCGGCAAACAGCCTGCTGTTGCGGCCCGACGGCAGTGAGATGGCTATTGAGGATTCTGCCGCTCCGATTCTTGACCAGAGTGGCCGGCTGACGGGCGCGGTCGTGATATTTCGTGATCAAAGACTGTCCCGGGAGAACACGACAAGGATGGCGCACCTGGCGCGCCATGATGCCTTGACCGGACTGCCCAATCGGGTCGCATTTGCTGAACACTTCGATCAAGCAATCAGGCTGGCCCGACGTCACAACAAACGGGTTGCACTCCTGTTTATCGACCTGGACCAGTTCAAGCAGATCAACGACAGCCTGGGCCACAAGGCGGGTGACCGGTTGCTCAGGGACGTGGCCCGTAACCTGACGGCCTGCGTACGAAGCACTGACCTCGTATGTCGCCATGGCGGGGATGAGTTTGTCGTGCTTCTCAGTGAAATCAAGGAGCCTGCGGATGCCAGCAGGGTTGCCATAAAGATGCAGATGGCTGCCTCCAGGCCCCGGCAAATCCTCGGTAGCCCGATCTGCCTGGAATTGAGTGTCGGCATCAGTCTCTATCCTGATGACGGCGCCGACATGGATACGCTGATACACCAGGCCGATACGGCAATGTATCACGCCAAGCTCGATGCTGAGAAAGGCTACTGCTTCTACCATGTCGGCATGCAGCCAAGGTCTCCGGAGCTCGCCAATGTGACCCGGCATGCTGGCAACCATGACGTTGTCAGGCGATAAGCCGGCATAGCGCGGACAGTATTCAAGCGGAGAGTTTCATGAATGAACTCGATCGAGGGGCCACGGATTCCAAAGCGCTCTTGCTATCGGCGACAACACTGACCGGTGACGAGGTGCGCAACCGCTATGGGGAGAAGCTCGGCCACGTCAAGGATTTTGTTCTTGATATGGATAATGGAAGAATCCGCTACGTGGTCATGAGCTTCGGTGGTTTCCTGGGGATGGGCGATCGATTGTTCGCCGTCCCGTGGAGCGCGCTTGATCTCGATGCCGAAAACCAGTGTTTTCTGCTCGATGTCGGGATTGAACGCCTCAAGGCGGCGCCGGGGTTCGACAAGGATAACTGGCCCGATATGGCCGATGAACAGTGGGCCGGGAAGATTCGCTATCACTTTCGACGCCTCAAGGACGGATCCAGATCGGCGCTTTAGGGCATTAGAAACGACTCTGTCTGCTATCGAACAGAGTCGGGCGCCAACTGCATGGTTCAATGGCTCTGTAATCCACTACGTGGATCGGAGACCGAAGTCATGCATACGAGCAAACCGCCGCTGGCCACAGCCAACGTAATCTATTTCTCTGCCGTCCACCTGCTCGCTTTGGTGGCTGCACCTGTTTGGGGCGTTCTTGTAGGCTTCAGCGCCTGGGTCTGGCTGACCGCAGCGCTGATCTGGTTGTTCAGCGGGTTATCGATTACCGCCGGCTATCATCGACTCTGGTCGCACCGCAGCTATCGGGCGGCCTGGCCGCTCAAGCTGTTCTTCGTCATCTTCGGCACGTTTGCCTTGCAGAATTCCGTGCTGGTCTGGTGTGCGAGGCATCGAGTCCACCACCGCTTTGTCGACGATGTCGAGCGGGATCCGCACTCGATTCGAACCAGCTTCTGGCACGCTCACATCGGCTGGATGTTGCGTCACTGGTCGACCAGCGACGTCGACTTCGAGCAGGTCTGGGACCTGGAGCGCGACCCGCTGCTCAAATGGCAGCATCGTTACTACTGGCCCCTGACATGGACGCTGAACCTGGGTGTGCCGCTGGCCCTGGGCCTTCTCGTTGGTGAAGTGATCGGTATGGTTCTGCTGGCCGGCGCCGCCCGGCTGGTGTTCAGTCAACATTGCACATTCTTCATCAACTCGCTGGCTCACAGTTGGGGCAAAAGCCACTACAGCGACGACAATACCGCCCGCGACAATGGCTGGCTGGCGCTACTGACGTGGGGCGAGGGCTATCACAATTTCCACCACGCCTTCCAGGCCGACTATCGCAACGGCACGCGTTGGTGGCACTTCGATCCGGGCAAGTGGCTGATCGCGGCTTGTTCATTTGTTGGCCTGGCCGGCAGCCTCAAGCGCACTCCGACGTTCAGGGTCCGGCGGGCTCGCGTGCAAATGCAGTTCCGAGACCTTGAAAGGCAACTGGCCTCGAGCGATGCCGCGGAGACCTGGGCCCAGACCATCGAGCGCGAGTACCAGCAGTTCATGGACACCGTGGGCCAGTGGCAGGCTGTCCGGGCTGAGCAATTGCAGGCTGGAACCGCGGCGCTGCGGGAGCGATGGAACAAACATGCTTTCAGGAGCCGCGTTCGGGAACTGAACCAGCGCCTGAAAGCCCAGGCCCGTCGCCTGGCTAGTCTGCAACAGGATTGGCATGCCGGTAGCCGAGGCGGTGCCTGAATCGATTACGGAAAAGGTGAATCCATCATGAAAATTCCATTTAGCCAAACGACGCCGGTGCTTGCTGTCCTGGCGGCCGTATTCATGCTGCTGCAGGGCTGTGCTGTCAATCCGGTCAGCGGTGAGCGCGAGTTCGTGCTGGTCAGCGAGGACCAGGAAATCGCCATGGGTGCGCAGGGTGCCGAGAGCGTTCGTCAATCCGTCGGTCTGGTGGACGATACGGAACTGCAGACTTACGTTCAGGGACTCGGCATGAATCTGGCCGTGGACTCGGAGCGTCCGAACCTGCCCTGGTCGTTCGCGGTGATCGATGATCCAACGCCCAATGCGTTCGCGTTTCCCGGCGGCTATATCTTCATTACTCGCGGTCTGATGGGGCTGATGGGCAACGAGGCCGAACTGGTGAGTGTTCTGGGCCATGAGATCGGGCACGTCACTGCACGTCACTCGGTCGCCATGATGACCCGGGCCCAGGTCGCCCAGATCGGACTGGGCGTCGGCAGCATCCTCAGCCCCGAGCTGGCCGAGTTCAGTCAGGCCGCCGCCAGCGGGCTGGGGCTGCTGTTTCTGAGTTATGGGCGCGATGCGGAACGCCAGGCCGACGACCTCGGCTTCGGATATGCGTTGAATCACGGATACGACGTGCGCGAGATGCCCAATGTGTTCGCATCGCTGCAGCATGCCGGTCAGCTCGCCGGCGCCAGCCCCCTGCCCAACTGGCTTGCCAGCCATCCGGACCCGGCCGAACGAATCCAGCGCATCGAGGCCCGGTTGGGCAAGCTGGAACAGCCTCTGAGCGGAACGCGCATCGGCGAGGATGCGTACGTGAGCCAGATCGACGGCACGGTGTTCGGGGTGAATCCGCGCCAGGGATACTTCGAGGAAAATCGCTTCATGCACCCGGATCTGGCATTCCGGATGACCTTTCCCGAGGGCTGGCAGCCCCAGAATCTTCCCCAGGTGGTTCTGGCCGGGAGCCCCGACAAGGACGCGGTGGTACAGCTGACGCTGACTGCCGGCACTCCGTCTGAAGCGGCTGAGCAGTTCTTTGGCCAGGAAGGTCTGGAGTCCGGCGACATGAATCGACGGCCGATCAACGGGTTGAGCGCCATACGCGGCCGCTTCCAGGCCCAGACTTCCAATGGCCAGATCGGCGGCATGGCGGCCTTCATCGCTCACGGTGAGCACGTCTACCGGCTATTGGGGTTTACCCGCGCAGAGCGGCTCGAACACTACGAGTCAGCCTTTCGCCAAAGCATCGGCAGCTTCGCAAGGCTCACCGACCGCAAGGCACTGGCCAAGCAGCCCGATCGAATCGCCATCGTTCGCACGCCCCGGGCCATGACGCTGTCTTCGTTCAACCAGCAATTTCCGTCGGTCATCGACATCGAACGCCTGGCGCTGATCAACCAGCTTTCCGGCCCCGATGCGACCATTCCGGCCGGAACCCCGGTCAAGCGTATTGTCCGGACTCCCTAGTGGCCTCGTGAGTCAGCAGTCCATTCAGCAAGTCTGGTTAACCAACGATTCATGCCCCTGGGATAGAATGAATTGGGAACCAGCATTTTTGGGGTAAACCATGACTGACACCAGGCCAACCGGGCCGGAACAATTACGTGCCGATGCCGAAGGGCGGCTGCGGTCCGGCACGGCGCCGTCCACGGCAGGATGGGCGGTGGAGTCCGAGGCGCTGTCGTTGCTGTACCGCCTGGCAAGCAACCCGGAAAGTTCCGCCGATGCGCAGAAGCTGCTGCATGAACTGCAGACTCACCAGGTCGAGCTGGATTTGCAGCATGCCCAATTGGCAGAGAACGAACACGAGCTGGCTCTGCAACTCGCCCATTTCCAGGCGCTCTATGATCATGCACCGGCAGGCTACCTGGCGCTGGGGCGGGATGGCCGCATACTTCAATGCAACCGGGCCGCAAGCGGCTTGTTCGGACTGGACGTGGGTCAGCTCGAGGACCATATGCTGACCAGCCTGCTGAGCCCGGAAAGCAAACCGGCGGCCCTGGCTATCCTGGAGAACGCGGGAACCGGCGACAGCATTACGGAGGCTGTCCGGGTACGGGCGCTGGATGCCCGCCCGCTTGGTCTGGTAGCCGGCATTGCCCCGGGCGAGGACGCCATTCTGGTGCTGGTATTCCCGGAAGCCCCCGCCCAGCCGGGAGGTTGACCTGAAATCCCGGCTGTTGAGCAGTGGCTGATCAGGCCGTCACCGGTATCGTCGGCATTGGCGCGTCGGCCGGCGGCCTGGCGGCCCTGGAGCAGTTCTTAGCGCATGTGCCGGCCGACAGCGGCCTGGCCTATGTCGTCGTCCAGCACCTCGCTCCCAACGAGAAAACCCTTTTATCGGAGTTGCTGCAACGGGTCACCACGCTGGCCGTGCATGAGGCTCGCCAGGGGGAGCTGATCAAGCCGAACGGTGTTTACGTCATCCCGCCGAACACGGAGATCCGGGTCGTCGAGGATCGCTTGCGCCTGGCCAGCCCTACCGAGCCGAGGGGCTTGCGACTGCCGATCGATGTGCTTTTTTCTTCCCTGGCCAGTGCCCGCGGGGAAAATGCCATAGCCGTTGTCCTGTCCGGAATGGGATCGGACGGAACCCTCGGTCTGCAGGCGGTCAGGGCGGTTGGTGGCCTGACGGTCGTGCAGACTCCGGAATCGGCCCAGTTCGACCCGATGCCCAGAAGCGCAATCGCCTCCGGCTGCGCCGACATCGTGGACGAGCCCGGGGCCTTGCCGACACGTATTCTGGATTTTGTTTCACAAGTCCGGACCACGGCTGATGACGATTCAGATCCGAGCCGATCGAGCTCGAGACAGGATGCCCTGCGCGCCATAATCGAGCTGTTGCAGCAGCGAACCGGCCACGATTTATCGCTCTATCGCACCAGTACCCTGTTTCGCCGGATCGAACGCCGCCTGGCCATTCATGGTTTGAGCGCGCTTTCCGAGTACGCTGATCTGCTGGCCCACAATCCGCAGGAAGCGGATCTGCTGTTCCATGAAGTCCTGATCGGCGTGACCGGCTTTTTCCGGGATCCCGGATTCTGGACACACCTGACCGATGTGGCCATACCGGAACTCCTGGGCAGGAAGGAGACGTCCCTGGAACTGCGCCTGTGGTGTGTTGGTTGCTCGACCGGTGAAGAGGCCTACTCCCTCGCCATGACCATGCTCGAAGCCATAGATCGCCAGTCACGCCAGTTCCAACTGCAGATTTTTGCCACTGATCTCAATCCGGATGCGATTGCGCAGGCGCGTCGCGGAGAGTATCCACTCAGCATCGCGTCAAGCGTTGGCGAACGTCGCCTGGCGCGATTCTTCAGCAGGCATGAGAGTTACTACCAGATCAACAAATCGATCCGCGACCGAATACTCTTTGCGCAACATGACGTGATCCTGGATCCGCCCTTTACCCGACTCGATGTAATTTCCTGCCGCAATCTGCTGATCTATTTCGATCCACAGCTACAACGGAGACTGCTACCCTTGTTCCACTACAGTCTGCGTCCGGGCGGCCTGTTGTTACTCGGGAATTCCGAATCCGTCGGCCGGCTCGGCCACCTGTTTCGCCCCCTGCAACCGAAGCTGCGGCTCTTCCAGCGCCAGGATAGCGCCATGGGCAGGGGGCCTGATTTTCTCCTCGATTCCTATCCGCCGCTTTCGGGAAAAGCCAAGGAGCTCGACGTGAAAAAGCCCCGAACTCGCAATCATTCGAGCGAGAGCCTGCAGGCGGCAGCCGACCGGCTGTTATTACAGGTGTATGCGCCGGCTGCGGTCGTGCTGAACCAGGATGCCGATATCGTCTACATCAGTGGCCGCACCGGCAAGTACCTGGAACCGGCGGCCGGAAAGGCCAACTGGAATATTCATGCCATGGCCCGCGAGGAGTTGAGACGACCCCTGGCGACGGCCATCAAGAAGGCGGCCGCCGAGGGCTCTCAGGTCAACCTGCATGATCTGGAAGTCAGCGCCAACGGCAGTTCGCAACGGGTGGACGTGACCGTCCAGGCGCTGCAGGAGCCGGCCAGCCTGCGGGGATTGACCATCGTCGTTTTTCGTGATCTGCCGGAGCTTGCCGCAGAGCCGGCCTCCGGCAAGGGCAAGGCTGCGCAAACCAGGCGGGCCGCTGAACAGCGCCATCTGGACGAGATCCATGCCCTGCGCGAGGAATCCCGCGTTTATCGTGAAGAAGCCGAGGCGGCACAGGAAGAACTGCAGTCGACCAATGAAGAGTTGCAGTCGACCAATGAGGAGCTGACCACCTCGAAGGAAGAGCTGCAGTCCATGAACGAGGAACTGCAAACCATCAACAGCGAGCTGCAGAGCAAGGTCGATGATCTCCTGCTGGCCGAGAGTGACATGCAGAACGTGCTCAACAGCATCGAGATCGCAATTCTGTTCCTGGATCGCAACCTCGATGTGCGCCGCTACACCGATCGTGCCGCGGAGATCATCAACCTGCGCGAAACTGATATCGGCCGTCCCCTGAGCGATCTGACCAGCAGTCTCCAGTATCCGGACTTGCAGCACGATGCCGCTGAAACCCTGCGTAACCTGCAGCCGTCGGAGAAGCAGATACAGGCATCGGACGAGCGCTGGTTCGCCGTTCGAATCCTGCCGTACCGACGCCTGGACGATGTGATCGACGGGGTCGTGATCACCCTGGTCGACATAACCAAGACAAAGGAACTGGAACAGAGCCTTCGCCACCCTGGGGATTGACTGCCTGAGCGTCGGCCTGGCAAAGCATCGGTTTCGACCCGGGTTTTAACCGTGAATCCGTGACCCACCTCCCACTTCCGTGGATTCAGCACGGAAAATACTTGACGCCAGTAGCGGGCACGGCGGAATATGCCGGCAGCTATCCGACTTGCTTTGAGTCTCGGGAGAAAGGCAATCAAGAGTCTTAGGGAGCCGTTGAATCACCCTGCCGCCAGCGGGCGGTTTGTCGGTTTTCTGGTCATCCTGGCGTGGGCAGTGTCAGTGGCCCATGCCGGTTATGACTACCCGGCCCGTCCTTACCTCGAACAGAATCTGACCCTTGCGGCCGAGCGGTTTCCCGACGACCTGCCCCTGCAGCGCTGCTGGGCGGCGGCCAACGCGGTCTGGGAGTTCACCCAGGAACACTTCAGCCCGGACCATGCACAGGCCTGGCTGGCACCCTGGTGGCAGGGTGGCCAATGGCGCAAGCTTTGCGATGGCGAAGGACTGCGCAACGCGAAATCACGCCACTGGGGCATTACCTGTCCGTATCGGTCCTGCCCGGAAGGTGAAGGCCCCTACATCAGCATCAATCACGACCGCATCTACTCCGGACAGCGGCCCGAACCCTGGCTGCACGGGCGCTATTACTATGTCATCGCGCACGAGATGGCGCATGCCATCGGCCATTACTACGGTCACCCCAAATGGGCCGATGACCACTGGGCCGACGGCGTGGCACGCACCTTTGGCGCCGCGGTCTCTTCGCATTCGCCCTATTGTCGTTGTGATTCGGTTCACTCGAATTTCGAACCGCAGACCGCCCTGGAGACCCAAATCATGCCGCCACGGGCACCGATCAGCGACTGAAAGGGACCATCACTGCTCGAATCGATCCTGAAATATTCGGTCGAATTCGATCGGCACTTCTCCCAGCAGCTCGGAGACGGCAGAAAATTCAGACGTGTTGCCGAGGCTGTCGGTCGCCGTGGCCACCAGGAATTGACCGGCTTCGATCTGTGTTGAACTGAATGTCAGCGTCGTGTTGCCGGCAGCCGGGTAGCTGTCTTCGATGAGGAACAGTCGTCCCTGCTCGCGTTCGCCATCAGCCAGGAAAAATTCGATGACCAAGGGGAAGTTGTCGACCTGGTCGGGCACGGAATAGGTGATCGAGACGGTACCCTCTTCCTTGAACGTGCTGCTCATCACCGGTCCGGGCTGCAGATTATTCGGGCCGGTGTCCTCAGGCTCTTCTTCAAGATCCTCCTTGAAGATGATGCCGTGAGGCTGGTTGGCGTACATCACATTGCGCTGGATCCGGTTTCTGTCAGACATCTGCCGCTCCATGTAAATCCCACCATCGTCAATGCCACCATTGCCATTGAAGGCAAAGACGTTGGCATCCTCCGCGTCTGGCCCGCCAATCAAGGTTGATGCGCCCCGAATGATGTCGATTCCCGCCAGTGTGTTGCCCAGATCGAGCACTCCGTTACGGTCGGTACCGAAATAGTTGCCCTGTACCACCGTATTCTCGGTCGGCTTGAGCTGCGGTTGTCCAACATTGTCCAGACCATCACTGTCGATATACAGTCCAGCAGTGCCGTTCAAGCCGATAACGTTGCCGTAGACGGTTTCTCGATCCTGAAGCACACCGATTAGGTTATCGTCGGCACCCGGGCCACCGAAGATGGCGATACCGGCCAACTCATTGCCCAGCGGGCTGGTGCCGTCGGCGGCGATGCCGATCTGGTTGCCCAGTGCGGCGTTGTTGACCGGCATGTTGTCTTCCGGCAGATCGCCGCCACAGTCGGTGTAGCCGCCAAAAATCTGCACGCCGTCTACACCATTGGCTCCGATCAGGTTGGCGAGTAGCGGATCGGCGCCACCGATCACGTTGCCGGCACTGTCGCACGCTAGAAAAATGCCGGAGACCAGGTTGCCCGGACCCGGCAGCATGCCGGTGCTGTCGGTACCGATGGCGTTGCATTCGATTCGATTTTCATTCGAGCCGACCAGCATGATTCCATGCTCGAAATTGCGAATGTTCAGTCCTCTGATTACGCTGCCATTACTGCCTGATGCAAGGTGCAGGCCGTAACTTTCGGTGGTGCCGCTACCCTCCAGGGCAATGCCATAGGCAGGCCGGTTGATGATGTCAGATTGACAAACGCCTGCGCTGCCCGGCTGGGTAGACGCATCCAGGATCACGGGGCTGGTAATCAGCGGCAGACTCTGTCCGCCGAGGGTGTCGATACTGATCACGCACAGATCGTTCGGACATCCGGCAATGTCAAAGTTGATTTCGGACGGGGTTGGCCCCGCATTGTTGACCTCCTGCAATGCCGCACGCAGTGTGCATTCGGGCTGCGCGTCGATCTGATTGCCGGTGGCGCATTGTCCGTCGAGTGCGGCGTCCGCGTTATCGGCGATTGAATTGACTGTAAAAGTCTGCGCCAAGAGTGGTCCGGCCAGCATCAGGCCGGCGAACAGCACAGCCGGGCCGAGCCTGCGGATGAGGCGATGTTGAAGTTGTTGCGAGTCAAGTGTCATGGTTGAATGTCTCCCGTTTTAGCTTCGAAGCGGTCCTGAAAGAGTTCAGCGCGGCAGTTGAAACAGGCCAGGGCGAAATCCTGCCGCGCGCTGCTGGGTTGCCAGGGGGTGAGTGCGTCGCCGGCGATCTCCGCCGCGGACACGATGATCGTGATCGCACCCCGGTGTTGGTCCGGGCTCAGGTAGACCGCTTCGAGATTGTTGCGCTCGTCGGGTGTCCCCCCGGGCGCCGACCAGCCATTGGTGCCGACATCGTTGCCGACATAGTTCAAGCCATCGGCCTGAACCAGAAGATCGAGGTTGTTGACCCAGGCCGGCGTGCTGCCCCCCAGGCCATGGCCCGGCGCGTCGGTCCAGGCCAGCATGATGCGAATGGGTGCAGCTGGATCGGCTGCAGACAGGCGAAAGCGCCTCGCCTGTCCGCTGGCCGTCAGTACCGTTGCCTGGTCATGGGTAAAAAGCGGGGAACCCGAGTCCATGACAGCTTGCAGGTCAAGCCGCCCGTATCCCTGGAATCGATCCGGGCGGTGCCCCATCGGGTCACCGTCTGCGTTACGGCTCCCGGCCAGGTCGCGAGCGGCTCCGACAAAGACCGCCTTGGCCAGTGCCGGGGAGGGGGGCGCGCCCTTCTCGGCGCTGAACTTTTCGGCCCATACGGCAATCGCCCCGGTAACGATGGGTGAAGCGTGGGAGGTGCCGCAGTAGTTGAAAGCGTGGGCCGAATCCGAATCGGTAATGGCGCCGTCGGTGCTGCAGCCCGGTGCGACCAGGTGCGGCACCCGACGGCCGTCACAGGCCGGGCCGTGGCCTGAATTCTCTGACAGGCTGTAGATATCCGTCCCCTGCGCGCCGGAGCCGTCCAGCAGCCAGTTCGATCCCACCGCCAGAAGATTCTTCGCTTCATCGGGTGCGCCCAGTGAACTGGGGGCGCAGGCACCATCGCCATCGCCGTTCCCGTTCATGATCGACCAGACCGCCAGTATCGGGTGCTGGCCGGGCCGGTCGGGATCCGCGTCACGGGTGATCAGGTCGACCTGGCGGGTCGGTATGTCGTAGCCCTGCGGCGTGTCGCTCGCCCCCCAGGAGTTGTTGGCCAACAGGGCACCGCTGCGCGCGGCGTCCTCGTAGATATTCAGCATGCCATCCGGGGCCAGCCCACCCGGTCCGTCGCTGTTCTGGAAGGGAGTCCAGATCTGGCTGACCAGCCCGGCACCCGGCGCCATACCCTGACCACGCAGGAAGCCGTGCAGCGTGATTCCGCTGGCGCCCGTTCCCGCCAAGGCGCTGGCCACGTGGGTGCCGTGATCGCCCGGCGGCTGTTCGTTGCAACTGGCGTTCTCACCCAGGCAGGGCAGCATGCGATCGGCCAGGTCCAAGTGGGTGGCCAGGACGGGACTGTCGATAACACTCACAATGACGCCGCTGCCGTCGAACCCGGTTTCGCTCAACCAGTCGGCATAGCCACTGAAGATAATGCCGGTGTTGTCGATTCCGCCGGCCACCGACTGGTTGCTCGTCTCACCACGCGGGGCGGCATTCGGTGGAATGGCCTGCACGGTGTAGACGAAGGGCAGTGCGGCCAGGTCGAGATAGCGGTCGCCGGCCAAGGCCATGTGGACGACATTGAAGGTGGCGCCCGACGGGGCGCTGCTGATGACTTGACCCAGGCGAGACAGCTCCGCAAGGACTTCCTGCGTCTCGGCTTGGGAACTGGTCAACAGCATGGTGTCCTTGATGTCCGGACCCAGCTGGCGCCACTGAGGCTGAACCTTCCAGGCCGGCAACATCGGGCCGAGCCAGCGTAGCTCCGTGCGCTGGCCGACTGCGGCGATCTCTTCCTGGCTGGCCCAGACCACATGACTGAACGGGTGCAGTGGCTGGGTCAGCTCGACACCGCTTGCGCGGACGCTCTGCAACCATTCAGGCCTGACCGGGCCGCCAAACTGGACCAGGTAGAAATCGCCGGCCGGGTCGGGTTGGTAGTCCGTCCATGGGCCGACGGCTCGCGCCGACACGAGCGGGTCGAAACGCTCGCCGCCCAACTGCAACGTAAAGGGGTCGGCCGGCGCGCTGATCATCAGACCCTGTTGTTTCATGTCGACCATTTCGGACGGACTCAGCTGTCCCCAGGCGAAGGCACCGTAGTCGGCAAGCGCCAGGTCCGAACTCAATCGGGCTTCGTCCGGGTCGGTAATCAGCACCCTGACCCACGTCGGTTCGGCGCTGCAGGCGGCAACGCTCCAGGCCAGTAGCAGGCCGATCTGAAGGAAGCGATTAATCATTGGGTGGCGAACTGTCGCTGATAGGAGTTCAGGGCCGCCGGGTAGCACTCGCAGGCGACCGACTCCAGGCCAGGGCGCGACAGTACCTGGATAAGACCCCGGGCGTAGCGGATCAATTGCTTTTCCTGAAGTTGACCGGCCGCGATGGTGACGGCACTCCGGCGCACGCCCAGCATGTCGGACAGGAACAGGTGAGTCAGAGCAAGGGGGGTGCCCCGGGCACGATCGTCCATCATCAGCAGCCAGCGTGAAAGGCGGGCGGCGACTTCATGAAAGGCATTGCAGGCGGCGGTCTGAGACAGCTGTTCGGCGAGTACGAACAGGTAGCCGTCGACAACGCTCTTCAGTGCTGAGCCATGCTCGAGCTCGCGCCGGAATCGGCTGGCCGAAATCTCCAGGGCGACGCCGGAACCCTGGACAACGGCCTGCATGGGGTGGCGTTCTACACCGAGGGCCAGGGTGGCGCCCAGCATGCCCTCATATCCGATCATGCCCATTTCCAACGGCCTGTGACCGTCAACCTGGGTGGTGACAGAGATGATGGCCGTCGTTGGAAAGAGCACACGAGATACCGGCGCACCGGCTTCGGCGATCACTTGATCGAATTCGAGGTCGACCGAATGACCTGCAGACAGCAGCGAACGAGCGGCTGAAGCCGGGAGTCGATCGATCAAAAGATTGGTGTCGGGCACTGCGGTTGACAAGGGTATGAATCTCCAGGGGCATGGAGCCTTCACCTACCGGAAGCGGTCAGGTGTTTCAGCTTCCCTGCGTTAACCCATGTTCACTTTTGAGAGACAGAACGTCTGTTCGCCACAACACATTGCATCGGATGCATGCAGTCCGATTTTGCCCTCCCACAAATGGACAATTTTCCCACTGGAGACGAGTTTCGTTCTGTACGCCAGCACACTTATATCCGGCTGTCCAATTTTGTTTACTTGCTGGGTTCGCAAGCGCACAGATGAATGCTTCGCGATGCCGGACTATCACTCTCCCGACGGTTAATCAGAGGCAGGAGTGGAAAGCATGTTCAAAAGTTTCGAGCCGGTTTCAGCGACGACAAGCGAACGCGATGCACCACGTGTGCATGAGCATTCGTATCGTCCAACCAGGCTTGCAACGCGGCTTCAGATCCATCATGGCCAGATCGGCAGGCTGTTGCGCCAGCAAAGCCTGCGCTGGTTCGGTGTTCTGGCGGTCGTTGAGGTGATCCTGCTTCTGCTTGCGCCCTGGTTGGCGATTCAGACACGCTTTTATTCCGACGCGTCCACGCTGGATGCCGCCCGGTCTCTGCTGCCGCTTCACAGCGGTGTATTCGCCGGTGTGGTCTGGATCAGCATGATGGCCTTGGGCATGTACCAGCGTCATGGCCGCGAGATCAAGGGTGTAGTGATCGGGACGCTCACCCGCCTGGTGCTCGCAATGGCTGGCGGTACGCTGGTCTTGATGGTGCTCTACTTTCTTGCGCCGGGCATGGAGGTCGGGCGCGGTGTGCTCGCATTGTCTCTCCTCTATGCGTTCATCCTCCTGATCCTCTCCCGCGCGACGTTCTCCAGGCTCGCGACCGGCGGCCGCCTGCGCAGGCGTGCTCTCTTTCTCGGCACGGGGAAAAGAGCCTCGGAACTGCTTGTCGATGCGCACCTGGAAGAACAGTTGAATTCGGCCAACATCGTTGGCTTTGCCGCCGTCAGAAACGAAGATCAGTCCAGGTCGTTTGGCCTCGACCCGGAGCGTGTGATAACGGTCAACGGGTCGCTGGTGGACACGGCATTCGAGCAGCAGATTGATGACATCGTCGTTGCCTCTGACGACATGCGCAACTGCTTGTCCATGGATGAGCTGATGAGCTGTCGGCTGGCCGGCATCAATGTCTTGCGCCTGGATAGTTTTTATGAACGTGAGATGGGCCGGGTGATGCTCGAGGGCTTGTTGCCTTCATGGTTCATCTTTACACCACGTTTCAACGGCACGGTAATGCGTCGTTTCATCCGTCGCGTGTTCGATCTGGCGGCGGCTGCCGGAATCCTGATGCTTGCGTGGCCTTTGATGGCTCTGGTGGCATTGGCTATCTGGCTGGAGTCTGGCGGCAAGGGTTCGGTACTTTACTTCCAGAACCGGGTTGGTGAAGGTGACAAGGTCTTTGCCCTGGTCAAGTTCCGCAGCATGCGTACCGACGCGGAGAATGACGGTATCGCGCGCTGGGCGCAAGCCGGTGATGATCGAGTCACCCGTGTCGGGTCCATTATCCGAAAGCTCCGACTGGATGAACTGCCGCAACTCTACAATGTGTTCAGCGGCAGTATGAGCATGGTCGGGCCGCGACCCGAGCGGCCTGAGATCGTGGCCGAGCTGAAACATGTTATTCCCTATTATGGATTGCGTCACAGCATCACTCCCGGCCTGACTGGGTGGGCCCAGTTGCGCTACCCGTACGGGGCGTCGGTCGAAGATGCGATCGAAAAACTGCGCTACGACTTGTACTACATCAAGAATCAGAGCCTGCTGTTCGACCTGCAGATTCTGCTCCAGACCATCGAGGTCGTGCTGTTCCGGCGCGGTAGCCGATGAGTGCGCCACCAGAAAATTCCATCTCGAGGGAAACCTCACCGCTGGTCTCGGTAATCACCCCCGTATTCAATGGGGCTGCCTGGCTGGGAGAAGCGCTCGACAGCGCACTGGCTCAGTCGTTTCGTTCTCTTGAAGTCATCGTCGTCAACGACGGGTCGACCGATGACAGCCTGGCCATTGCGCGTGCCAAGGCCCGCAAGGACGACAGGATAAGAATCATCGATCAGGCCAACGCCGGCCTGCCGGCCGCCCGCAACCGGGCCTTGACTGCCGCTCGCGGCGCCTACCTGGCCCTGCTGGACGCCGATGATGCCTGGCTTCCGAATCACCTCATGGCGGCCATGCAGGCGTTTGAACTCGATCCCGACCTGGGCCTGGTTCACTCGAATGTCCATCGCGTCGATTCCGACGGTGCCTTGATCGACGTGCCGGTCAGGACCTGGCACAAGGGTATGGACGCCTTTGAAGCCCTGGCCTTACGTCATGAACACGTGTGTTGTCCTACCGCCGTATTCTCTCGCCTGGCCCTGGATACGGTGGGTGGATTCGATCTCATTTTCACCGGACTGGGCTGCGAAGATCGTGACCTGTGGCTGCGCATTGCCGCGCGCTTTCGAATTCGTTACCTGAACCAGATCACCGCTCGCTATCGACTCCATTCGGGCAGCATGAGTGCCGACAATGAACGCATGGCGCTGGCCCGCCAGATGCTGGTGGCCAAACTGGCCGAGTCGGAGCGTGGTGCGCGACTGGTGTCGCGAATGGAGGCGATGATCGACAGTGACCTGGGGCTTTGCCTTTCCGGAGAAGGCCGCTTGCTCCAGGCAATCGCGCAGCAATGGTGTGCCTTGCGCCAGTATCCCCGCGAACAGTTGATCCAGCGCCGATTCGTTCGGTCCTTGCTGGCGCCTTGTCTTTTGCTGTTACCCAGATCCTTTCCCCACAGCCTTCGAGGAGGACGAACCTGATGAAGCGCAAACCAACCCTTCTCGTGACCGGCGGTGCCGGCTATATCGGTTCCCATGTCGTCGCGCAACTCGGAGCGCGCGGCGAACGTATCGTGGTGCTGGATAACCTCAGTACAGGGCGTTCCGAGGCCGTGCTGCACGGACGCCTGGTGGTGGGGGATATCGGCAACCAGCGCCTGCTGCGCGCCCTGTTTCGCGAATACCATATCGAGGCCGTGCTCCACTTTGCCGGACGTATCGTGGTGCCGGAATCGGTCGAAAAGCCGCTCGAATATTATGACTGCAATACCTCGAAGGCCTGCACGCTGATGGCCGAGTGCAATCGGGCCGGTGTGAAACAATTCATCTTTTCGTCGACGGCCGCGGTTTACGACGACCTGGCCGGTGCCCAGGCGAAGGAATCGAGCCCGACCAAACCGGCGAACCCTTATGGCCGCTCGAAGCTCATGACCGAGTGGATTCTTGGCGACCTGTCGGCGGTCTCGCCCATGCGTCATGTCATTCTGCGTTACTTCAACGTGGCCGGCTGCGATGACCTGGGCCGGATCGGCCAGGATTCGCCGGAGGCGACTCATCTGATCAAGGTCGCCTGCCAACATGCCGTGGGCTTGCGACCCGACCTGGAAATCTTCGGAACCGACTATCCGACGCCGGATGGCACATGCGTTCGTGACTACATTCATGTCGAAGACCTGGCCACCGCCCACCTGAATGCCCTGGACTATCTGCGCGCAGGCAATGCCTCGCTTACCGCAAACTGCGGCTATGGTCATGGATTCAGTGTGCGCGAGGTCATCGCCACGCTTCGCCGGGTTCACGGCCGCGCGCTCAAGGTCCGCGAATCGGGCCGACGGGCCGGCGACACGGCCAGTCTCGTGGCCAACAGTGACCTGATTCGGGAGCGGCTGGGTTGGCGACCGTCGCATGACAACCTGAGCCTGATCCTGGCATCGGCACTGGACTGGGAGCGACAGCGCCTGGCAAGGTCGGCGATTATGCCCGCTGTACCCACCCTTGTCGTATCGGGCGGACGCAGTCAGGCCGCGAGGCCAGGTCACCATCAGTGAGCGCAGAAAGTACAAGCCAGGAAGATGGCTCGCTGCCGCTGGTCAGCGTGATCATTCCCGCTTTC
This sequence comes from Wenzhouxiangella psychrophila, assembly GCF_042310375.1. Lineage (NCBI taxonomy): Bacteria > Pseudomonadati > Pseudomonadota > Gammaproteobacteria > Chromatiales > Wenzhouxiangellaceae > Wenzhouxiangella > Wenzhouxiangella psychrophila. The sequence continues at coordinate 317,107 of NZ_JBHJMQ010000001.1, forward strand.
AATGCGGCCCGGTTCCTGCCGCGGGCGCTGGCTTCAGTGGCTGCGCAAAGCTATCCGGCCGTTCGGATCGAGACGATTGTCGTCGACGATGGATCAACCGACGACACGCTGACGCTCGCCCGGGCGCTCGAAGCAAAAACACCCGGAATGCAGGTCTTCAGTCAGCCCAACCAGGGCGTGTCGGCGGCGCGCAATCTGGCCATTGCGGCCAGCTCGGGCGAACTGATCGCCTTTCTGGATGCCGACGACCGGTGGCTGCCCGACAAGATCGCGGCCCAGGTCGAGGTCTACCGGACCAATCCGGCCGTAGGCCTGATTCATTGCGGATTCGGGTTTGTCGATCAGGATGGGGTGGCCTTGCCCGATTGGCCGCGTCAGTCGCGCCTGGATCAGGGCGATATTCTGCTGGAATTCCTTTGCGATTTCTTCCTGATCACTTCTGCCGTGATGGTTCCCAGGAGCGTGCTGGACGCGGTGGGTGGGTTTGACGAATCCCTGAAAGTTGGTGAAGACAACGAGTTGTTCTTGCGTATCGTCAGCGCGTTCCAGGTCGGCTGTGTCCCCCGCTTTCTGCTGGAGCGCACGGTGCGGCCGGACAGCCTGAGTCGGCAGGACTTCGACCTGGACGCCAGCGTGGACCTGGCCACGATCGAGCGCTTCCTGATCCGGCATCCGGCCTTTGCTCGTCGACATCGGGAGCGGATCAATACTCACCTTGCCAGCTACTTGTATGGCTTCGGCTATCGGCTCCTTGATGAAGGCCGGGTCAGCCAGGCCCGCCGCATGCTCAGACGCTCACTCGGGCGGCGCTGGTCGGTGCCTGCCACGCGCAGCCTGCTGCGCAGCTACCTGCCCGAGGCAGTGGCTCGTTCCGGGCGGGCCATCCTGCGATGATTACGCGCCCGAAACTAGCCGCCCGCCCACCGCTGCAGGAGCTTCAGCCCAGTTCGAACCCCCTTCACCCCAACGCTTTCGGAAGTCGCTGGCGCGGCGCCCTGGCGCGTTCTCGACTGATTCGCGCCATGCGCCCATGGACCGGTCTGGCCACTTGTCTGATGTATCACCGCGTTTGTCCGGATCCGACCGATGCGGAGGAAACGGATCGGAGCTTTGCCCCCAATGGTGACTTGAGCGTTACAGTCAGCGCCTTTGATGAACAGATGGCTTTCGTCGCACGACACTTCAATTGCCTTTCACTGCCGGACGCTGTCGAGAAACTGGCCTCCGGAAACCTTCCGGCGCGCAGTCTGATCGTGACGTTTGATGACGGTTATTTGGACAATCTCACCCTGGCGCTGCCGATCCTTCGCAGGCACGGCGTGCCGGCAACCATCTATGTAGCCACCGGCCTGATCGGTCAGACCGACTTGCCCTGGTGGTATGAGCTGGAGGACTTGATCGGCTCCGGTGATGGAATTCATATCTATTGGCACAAGCAGCACCTGCATTTCTCGACGATCGATGCGGCCTCCAAACGTCGTGCTTTCACCATCCTCAACCCGATGCTCAAGCGCATGAACCCGGCCGATCAGGCCAGCTTCATGGAACTGCTGCGCGAAGGTTCAATCAAGCGCCCCCGGCAGAAAATCCAGCTGCTAAACCATGATCAGCTGATCAAGTTGGCGGCTGATCCACTGATCACGATCGGTGCGCATACCCATGATCACCTGGCGCTCACGAGCCTCAACCCCATCCGCCTTCGCCATGAGATGATCCGCTCGAAGGAGCTGTTGGAGGAGTGGCTGCAGCGACCGATCGAACATCTGGCTTATCCGTTCGGTGGGCAGGCGCAGGCATCGACGCGTGAATTCAGCGCGGCTGCCGAACTCGGCTTTTCCTCCGCTGTGACGACACGGCTGGGGCATTTTCAGAACTTTCACAAGAATCATCTCCTGGCCCTGCCTCGCATTGGCATCGGCTACCAGGATTGCATGGCCCGTTTCGAGTGGAAGCTCAGCGGTCTGTATTGCATGACCAGGCGGCCGGTTAGTCGGTTTGTCTGCTAGGTTTCGGGGTTCGGGGGTCGGGGGACACATCTTTATGGACTATCTGCTGCTTCCCAATATCGGGCCGTTTTGACGGTCCGGGGAGATTGCTGAAAGCTGCCTGATTTGGCAGCAAATTACGGTGTTTGTCAGTGTTATTCACCGAACATTGTGATTCCCCTCCTGTTTCTTCCCCGAAAGCACGAAAGACCTCGCTACGATTCAACGATCCGGCAACGTCGGATGCGGTTAATTATTAACAAGTTCAACACCATACTTTCTCTCGAGGATCGGTTGGTCGATGGTCAGCCTGGATGATGGCTGTTTGTCGCCCACCCGAATGAGGTTCGCTTCAACCCACGAGAGCAAGCTTAATGATGTGTCAATCCAGCGTCCAAACCCGCGTAATACGCGGGTCAGTCATGTTTATTGTCTTGTTTTTGTTCACGACTGCGGCTGCAGCCACGAACTGGTATGTCCGCAGCGATGGCGGAAACGCCAGTCAATGCACCGGGCTGGCCGACGCCGCCTACTCAGGCAGCGGCAGCGGCCAGGCCTGCGCCTGGAACCATCCGTTCGTGGCCCTGCCACCGGATGGGTCCGCGGCGCGTATCAAGGGCGGCGATACCCTGCATATCGGAAGCGGCGACTACATGATGGGCCGCGGTGCGCCCAACACCGGGAACTGCTACGAGAGCGGATCCTACGAATGTTATATGACCCAGATCCCGAGCGGGCCTTCGCCCTCCCAGCCCACCCGAATCCTCGGTGCCGGACATGACAAGGGCTGTACCCAGGCTCCCGAACTCTGGGGCACTGAACGCGCCTGGATGGTGGTCAACCTGGAAGGCAGTTCCAATGTCGAACTGTCCTGCCTGGAAATCACCGACCGCTCGAGTTGTATTCTGTCGCATTGCAACGGCGGCAACTGTGAAGGAGAAGTGGCCGCCTGCAAGTCTTCGGGATCGGCGCCATTTGGCGACTGGGCCACGACCGGCATTTCTGCCCGCGATTCCAGTCAGGTCGTTCTCAAGGATGTCAATATTCATGGCCTGGCCAATCGCGGCATTCATGCCGGCCGCATCAGCGACTGGACGATCGAGCGCACCCAGATCAATGCCAACGGCTGGATCGGCTGGGACGGCGATCTCGCAGCAGGAGAGGGCAGCTCCAACAGTGGGGCCATCAGCTTCCTCGAGTCGGAGATTGGCTACAACGGCTGCGCCGAGCGCTGGCCCGGCGGCGAAATCTTCGGTTGCTGGGGTCAGAAAGCCGGTGGTTACGGTGACGGCCTGGGCGTCGGCGAGTCCGGAGGTCACTGGATCTTCGAGGACAGTACTGTCCACCACAACACTTCCGACGGTATCGACTTGCTCTATCTCAATGATCAGGGTCAGGTCACCGTTCGGCGTACCCTGGTCGATTCGAATGCCGGCAACCAGATCAAGGTCTCGCGTTCGGCCTTGATCGAAAATTCGGTCGTGGTCGGCAATTGCAGCTACTTCAGGGACGAGGGCAACATGCTCGACGGTGACCATTGTCGTGCCAGCGGCGATACTGTCTATGTCGGTCTGAGCAACAATTCGAAGACCGACCTGGTCAACAACACCATCGTCAGCCAGGGCAACTGCGCGATCAGTGGTGGCGGTGGCAGCACCGCCTCGCAACTGAACCTGGTCAATAACGTGATCATCGGCAAGGACTACTGGCTTGATCCGAGCAAACTCAGCTGCCTTTACTACTCCGGCAGCAGCGAGCAGATCACCTGGACGAGGAATCTCATCAGCAACGTTCGTAACGGCGCCTGTCCGGGCGACAGTCGCTGTGACACCGTGCCAGGCATCGTCAGCTCGGCGCTGGACAGCTTCGACCCCGCCCCGCGGTCGACCAGCCCGCTGATCGATGCGGCCAACCCGGTGCTCGCGCCTTCCGAAGATTTTCGGAGGCTGGCACGCCCGGCGGGCAACGGACCGGATATCGGTGCCGTCGAATATGCCGCGGGGCAGCATGCCGAGGAGCCCTCCGATCGGATCTTCGGTAGCCGCTTTAACTAGGTTTGCCGGTGCGTTCATTCAGTTCTCTGGCAGTCAGGATGGACAGAATGCGGAACTGCAGTAGTGTCTACCGTGCGTTGTCCCACATAACGTCGAATCCACTTCTTGACCAGGGTTCGTCCGTGGGACAGGCGGACGTCGCCGTTGACCGCGCTTGCGCCACGACCACGGCGCTCAAACAGCCGCCGGCTCACCAGCCGGCGGCTGTCCTTGACCCAGTCGGCCTTGTAAGCTTCTTCACCGCGAAGGAAATCGTAGCGGGTCAATCCTGACCCGATGGCATCGGCAAAGGTCTCGCCAATCAGTACCAGGCCCACGCTGCGCGAACGCCAGGCCGGGTCCATGCCGGCCTGGTAGTAGTAGAAAGTTTGTCCGTGGATCAGCGCATACACGCTGGCCACCGCCAGCCCATCCACCCAAAGGGTATACAGGCGAAGCTTGCCGGAGGCCATCAGCCGAGACATCGCATCACGATGAAAGGCTTCTACCCGGGCTCCGGCGATTCCCGAAGAACCGCCGTCGTCGTGCCAGCGCAAGCGATGGAGGCGAAAGAAATGCTCGAGGGCCGGTTGCAGCGTATGCTCATCCCGGCAGATTTCGATGCGGAAACCGGGCTGGCGCTCCAGCCATTTACGTCGTCTGGTGTAGTTCTTGAACCGGCTTGTGTGGCTGATGAAGTCGGCCGCCGATAGTCCGGAATCGAAGTCCTGGACAGGGCAGAGGAGCCCCTCATCCGAGCGCATATCGAACTCGTCGCCCAGCGCATCGAGCAGTTCCTGCGCGGTGGTCGAGCGCTCGTCCATATCGCGCAGTTCGAGCAGATCCCAGTCGCTTTTTCGGGTCACCAGGGCGGCTGCAAAGGCTTGGTTTGCCGCCCGCTTCCAGCCGGGCTCGATGAGGGCATCCAGGTAGTCGCTGCCGACCTGATCGTCGCCGATAAAGCGTAGCCGGGAAATTCGTCGGAATCCTACCCGTGCCGTCTCCAGGCTCAGCGCCAACAGGCCACGCATCACGCCGTCTTCATCGCGGGCGAGCATGACGAACAGCTCGCGATTTCCGGCGAGGTGCTGCCACCACGGAATCAGCCAGTCCCAGGACACGAACAGATCCGCGTTACTTGCTGCGTGCAGTTTCCGCCACTCGGGCTCGAGCTCGGTCAATGCCTCCGGCTCTTTGATGACGCTGACCTTCAGGAGCAGGCCCGGGCTCATCTTCAGCTTCCGGTCACGACGGACGGGTCGAGTTCGGGTTCACGGCCAAGCAATGCCTGCTCCACCTGTTCGGCGATCCAGTTCATGGTGGCCGGCGACAGGTCCTGGTGGCAGGGGATTTCGACAATATGTCGCCGGGCGCGCATGGCTTCCGGAAACTCGGCCGGATCGCAGGCCGGATGATGTATGCCCCAGAAATCCACGGCGCGTATTCCCCGTTTGCTCAGGGACTCGATAATGGCGGATTTGTCACTGACCCACAGCGGGTAGAACAGTGGGCATACACCGGGATTCAGGCGTTCGAACAAGGGTGGTGCGAGAGACTTGAGCCGATCATGCAGCAGCATGTAATTGCGTCGACGGGTGGCCACGATGCGATCGGTTGACTGGCGTCCGGCAATGGCCCGTGAGAGGGGCGATATTCCCAGATCAGAATCCTCGGGATTGAAGTGCATGGTGCCGACGGCGATCCGTTCGACGCCGGACGTACGAACGACCCCATGGGCCATTCGTCGTATGCCGGCCCTGAGTAGACGGCCCGTGCGCCCCGCCCGCATTTCCAGGTTGAGCAAGAGAGATGACAGGGTCAGGCTGACGACCGAGGCCAGTGGCGGCGCTCGCACCGGTATGCATTCGCCATGGCGCGGCCGGTTGAACTTGAGCGCGCCGCCATTGGGCACTGGCAGGGTCTTGTACAGGCAGAAGATGCTGACGTCGCCGCGAAGCCCCAGGTCGGACACGCCATCGCATGAAAGCAGGGATAGCGCGCAATCCTCGATCAGGACGAGGCCGTGGTCGTTGGCCAGCTGACGCATCTGCGCTGCTGGGCCGGGAAAACCGGCGTAATGGATCAGGTAAAGCGCTTTTGTTCGCGGTCCGATTCGCTGCTCGAGATCTTTCAGGTCAACCTGCCACTGGGCATCCACCCGGTAGAACGCCGGGCGTGCTCCGGCCGCCACGACAGCCTCGACTTCGACGCCGTGATGATAGGCCGGCATCAGCACCTCGCCATCGACAAGGTCAAGCAAGTGGCAGGCTTCGAAGATGGCGTTGCGGGCGAGAAAGTACCAGCACACATCGCCGCCGCAGAAAGGTGGCCGGCTGTTGGCCTTGCGTCGCCCCAGCAGCATGGCCGGATACAGTGTCGGGGTATCGGGAATCAAGCGAGAGTGAATCATCGGTGTTTGCTCCTTGTCATCCTGCGCAGGCGTGGTAACAGACGGAATTTGAGTGCGTGCAAGAATCGGCCGCCGGCGGACCTGCGGAACACGAACAGCCAGTCCTGGGCATGGGTTTCCGGATGCCAGTCCCGTTTCCAGGGCATGTCCTCGCCCAGGAACTCGAACCGGGTCAGGCGTCGGGCAATCGCATCCCGCAGGACCTCGGCCATCAGCAGCTGGCCGGGGCTGTAGCGGGCAAGCGACTCGTCGTAAGCCGGCTTGAGCAGCGCATAGCTGTTCCGGTGCTCCAGGCCGAACTGAAAGGCGATCAGGCGTTCATCCAGGTAGAGCGCCCACAGCGCCAGCCGGCCCTGAGGACCAAACACCCGGGCCAGGTCGGCATAGAAGCCGCGGGTCTCGACATCCTGGGCCATGGCGGTCCCGGCCCGGCCCTTCCAGCCACGAAGCTCAAGCTCGATGCCCGCCTCGACCCGTTCGGCCGAGTCTGAACAGCGTTCGGCGCGCACCTCGCCCAGCTTCTCCAGCGCCCGGCGCCGGCGGCGCAGGTTGGCCCGGAAGTGCCTGGAAAGCTGCCCTTCCAGCTCGGCCCAGGTGGCTGGCAGCATGAGGCAGGGCGATTGCATCGCACACCAGCGTCCGACCGGCAAACCGAGATCGCCGGCGACCTGCTCCATTGCGCTCACACGACCCTGACTCGGCAATTCGGTCAGGATCATCACATCCCAGTCACGCTGGCCGGCCAGGTAATCGAACAAGGCGGCGCTGGCGGGTTCCGGCTCATCGGCAATCAGGTCGAATCGGCCCGAATGGGGGTTGGCCGCACCGCGCAACTGCCGCAGCGGCAGCCCGTGCAGACGTGCCCAGCCATGTATCAAGGGCAGGGCCGCAACCAGCCGGCCGGAAGTGTCGCGCAGCAGAAGGATGCGCCACTTGCCGGTGGCAAAGTGATGCAGCCAGGTCTCGATGAATTCATGGCGATAGAAGACCTGATCATCCGTGCGACTGACCAGCGCATTCCACTCGGACCTCAGGTCAGAGAACGTGGCAGGCGATGTAATGACCTCCACTTGTGAGTACGGCGACGGCTGCCGCTGCGGCATCATCAGCACTGTGTTCGCCAGCGCACCAATGCCGCGACCGGATTGTGCCAGACTCGCCCCAGATCACTGACCCGCCCGCTCGAACATTCATTCCAGGAAACATCCTCGACATGCCGGTTTTCCCCATCGTCTCGCTTTTCCTCACCCTGAGCCTGCTCGCATCCGCAGGCGCGGCCGAAACCTGGCACGTCCGCGTCGACGGCGGCAGCGTCGAAGAGTGCACGGGGCTGGTCGATGCCCCCTACGGCGGCACCGGCACGAAGCAGCCGTGCGCATGGGCGCATCCCTTCATTGCCCTGCCACCCGGCGGCCCGGCCAGAATCGCCGGCGGCGATACCCTGCACATCGGTCCCGGGCACTACATGATGGGCCTGGGCGCACCGGCAACCGAAGCTTGCGCGCGCGACTATCCCTGGGAATGCCACATGACCATGATTCCCAGTGGCCCGGCGCCGGACCGACCCACCCGGATCCTCGGCGCCGGCTTTGAAAGCGGTTGCGAATCGGCGCCGGTGTTGTGGGGCACCGAGCGTAGCTGGATGGTGATCAATCTCGAAGGCAGCAGCCAGGTCGAACTGGCTTGTCTGGAGGTTACCGACCGCAGCAGCTGCATCGAGTCGCATTGCCACAACGGCTTGTGCGAAGGCGAGGTGCTTGCCTGCGAGCGTAATGAGCCGCCCTTCGGTCGCTGGGCGCCCACCGGCATCTCGGCGCGTGATTCCGATAATGTAGCGTTGCGGGATATCGACATTCACGGCATGGCCAATCGCGGTATCTTTGCCGGCCGTCTCAGTGACTGGACGCTGGAGCGCGTCGCCATTCGGGCCAATGGCTGGTCCGGGTGGGATGGTGACATCGGTCCCGACAGCGCCAACAGCGGCACACTGACCTTTCGCCAGGTCGAAATCGCCTTCAATGGATGCGCCGAGCGCTGGCCCGATGGCGAAACCTTCGCTTGCTGGGCGCAGGGTGGCGGGGGCTACGGAGACGGTCTGGGTTCGGGTGCCACCGGAGGGCACTGGGTGTTCGAAGACAGCCGGGTCCATCACAACACGTCCGACGGCCTCGACCTGCTTTACCTGACCGATGGCGGCCGGGTCACGATCGAACGTACACGGGTCGAGGGTAACGCCGGCAACCAGGTCAAAGTGTCCCGTGCCAGCCGGATCAGCGACAGCGTGATCATCGGCAACTGCGGGCATTTTTCCGATCAGCCCAATATGCACGACTCCGATCACTGTCGCGCGTTGGGAGACGCCGTCTACGTTGGCTTGAGCGACGGGGCTCAAACGCACTTGACCAATAATGTCATTGCCGGTCAGGGCAACTGCCTGGTCAGCAGTGGGGATAGTGATCGCTACTCGCGCCTGCTGCTTGCCGGCAATCTGATGATTGGCAGCGACTATTGGCATGATCCGAAAAAGAGAACCTGCCTGTTCTATGCCGCCTCGCCTCAAGGCGCGGTGGACTGGCAGGCCAATGTCATCGACCAGGTTCGCGACGGTCTCTGTCCGGCCGGCAATCGCTGCGGCGCGAAAGCGATCCGTGATGACGGTCGTCTCGATCGTATCGAACTGTTTGAGCAAGGTCAGCTCCCTTTCGGTCAGTGATCAGATTGATGCCGTACGGTGAATGCCATCTGTTCGATAGCGCACAGAACCGGAATTGAAGCCGGCAGATGATGACGTCACTGCACCGGCAGCGACAGCCAGCAGGGACGATTGGTCCGGCTCCAGCGCCCCGGGCGGTAAACGGCAATGGCCAGAAAACCGAACTCGTATGGCAGTGGCGCTTGGGTCTTGTGGATCATGAACGGAAGCCTCGCAAGGCTGTAGGTTTCTGTCTCACATACTGCCGGCCGCCACCCCCGGAAGTCTGTTCGATGGAAAACATAAGCGCGGTTGCCAGGGAAGCTGTTCAGAGGCGCCATACCGGTAAAGGTGCCGCTTGAGCTCGCCCCGCCCAGGCGCGACGAGCGTGCTCGTGCATTACCTGCGGTATCTGGGCGGGAACCTGATGGTCATTGCCGCAGGTTTCGTCTCGTTCCCGGTCATGACGCGGCTGTTGGACAACCACCAGTTCGGGATCCTGGGCTACTACGAGGCCTGGCTGCTGGTCATTGCCGGACTGCTCAAGCTGGGTGCGCAGCACGCGATTCTGCGTTTCTATCCGCATCAGGGTGGGGTCATCGCCCTGAGACGCTTTCGCACCGACTACCTTTTGCTGCCCTTTGCCCTGTCGATGTCGCTGTGGCTGGTGTGTGCGGCCAGTGTCGTGCTGATGATCGATCGGTTTCCGGCCGACGATCAACCCATCCTGTGGGTTCTGATCCTGACCCTGCCACTGCTGATCTGGTCGAGTTTCGTCGAAGCGGTCATGTACGCCCTGGAACGCTCGGACATCTCCCTCTGGCTCAAGATCGCCTGGCGCTGGAGCGAACTGGCCCTGGTGCTGCTGACCATCGCGATGATCGAACGCAGTGCCCTTGGTGTGTTCAGTGCGCGCCTGGTCGTGCTGATCGTGGTTGCCGCCTGGCTGACCCTGTGGTTCCGCCGCTGGTGCCGCGGTCGCATCACCCGGCCAAGCCGCGCACCGGTTGTCGCCGGCCTGGCCTTTGGTGTGCCGATGATGTTCACCGAGCTGGTTTCGGTTTTGTTCGGTTTCGCCGACCGTATCCTGCTGCGAACGTTGACCGGCAGCTTTACCGAAGTCGGCATTTATACCATTGGGTACGGATTGGCGATGGCCGTTGCCGCGGTGATGGGCAAGACCCTGGACGAAGCCTTCCTGCCGACCGCGTTGCGACTCTACAAGGCCAGCGGTGCTCAAGCCGTGGTCGAGCTAAAGCGCGACATGCTCGATGTCTGGGTGCTCGCCGTGGGGCTGGCCACTGCGCTGCTGTTGTGTGTCGGGCAGGATCTCCTGATACTGCTGGCCGGAAAGGACAAGGCCGCTTCGGCCCCGGTGTTCGTGGCGATCGCTATCGGCATGGTCTGGAACTCTCTGTTCACGATTGCCCAGTACGGTCTTCTACTGCAGCGCCGGGCGTTGCGAGTACTGGTTATCATGCTGACCGCGACCGTGCTGAACCTGTTGCTGAACGTGCCCCTGATTCTGGCCTGGGGTGTGACCGGAGCCGTTGTTGCCACCCTGCTCAGCTATGGTTTCCTGGCGCTTGTCCAGTTGTGGCAGTGTCCGTCCGAACTACGCTACCTGCCGCCTGTCGCCCGCCTGGCCAGCGCTGCGTTGTTTGCCCCGATCATGTTGGGGCTGCTGGTCCAGATTGAATATTTTGGCGCCGAATCACCGTTTGCAAGACTACTGGCCGGTACCGTGACGGTCTTGCTCCCTGCGCTGGTGCTGGCTGCGATGGACGGGAAGCTGCGCGCAGGAATCAAGCGGTTCCTGGCCGCGATGAGCAAGTCATGAACCTGAACCTGGAGATCAGCATGATGTGGTGCAACGTACAGAACGGCTCATGGCGTGTCCCTAGTGTGATGGTTGGGCTGGCAATCCACCCCCATCAATCCATACCCGAGGAATAACCATGACTACCGAGCACAAAACCGACAACAAGCGTCAACCCCGACAACAAGCGCAGAAGGACAAATCCCATGGCGACCATCCTGAGCAACAGGCGCACCAGGACAAGTCCTCCAAAGGCTATGACACCATGACGGACACAAGACAACAGGAAAATCCGGGCAAGGGCAAGATTGCCACCAGTGAGCCCGGTGGATCAAAGCGTGAAAGCAAGCGAGCCTGACTTGAAGCCCTTGCCCAGGCGGGGGCTTTTTTGCGATGGATAAACCCGATTTCATGCAATCCGCGTCATACCTTGGGAACGATCAAGCATCTGAAACCCTGGTTTCCCAGGGTGGGCTTGTCATTTCAGTATTCAATGATGCCTCGGCTTTCGAACGACTTCGTCCGGAGTGGGAGGCATTAAGACAGCGGGGTGAAGACCAGGATCCCTTTCTGAGTTGTGACTGGTTCGCTGCCTGGTGGCGAGCCTTTGGCGGCCATCGCAGGCTATACCTGGTCACGGCCAGTGATCGTGGCCGTTTGCGCGCGGTTCTTCCGCTGATGCTGGAAAGAACATGGCGCCATGGCATCCCTTTGCGCAGACTGGCTGCGATCGGAAACGATCATACGCCTCGCTTCGACCTGGTTCGGGCCGATGACGATAAGCATCTTCATCGTTCAATCTGGAACCACCTGATGACGCTCCAAAATGAGTGGGATGTGCTCGATTTTCCCCGGCTGAGCGCCGATTCGATCACTACGGACCACTTTGTCAGGCTGGCCATGGAGCAGGGCGTGAAATACCGTCTCTGGCAGAAAGCACCCCAATCACCATGGATCGATATCCAACCCTCTTGGGAAGATTATCTTGAACTACGCAGTTCCGGCTTCCGCAAGGCACTGCGACGCAAGATGCGGCGCTTGGCTGCGCTCGGAAACGTCGGCCTTGAAACAGTGATCGGCGGCGATGCGCTTGCGCAGGGAGTGGCCGACGGCCTGCATATCGAGGGCGAAGGCTGGAAAGGCTCGAATCGAACAGCCATCTCGTCGCAGCCGGCGATCAAGGGCTTCTACAAAGAGCTTGCGGAGGCCATGGCGGCCAGGGGACAGTTGCGCCTGCACTTCCTGACCATCGACGATGAACGCATTGCGTTCGACTATTCGATCATTGCGAATCGATGTCTCTATTCTCTCAAGGCCGGCCACAGCATTGCTCATGCCCGATTTTCGCCCGGCACCCTTTTGCTTGGGCTCATTCTTCAAGGAGCCCACGAAGAGGGCCTTGTCGGAGTGGACCTGCTGGGTGATTCAGACGAATTCAAGATGCACTGGACCGATATCACCCGCAGGCACCCTTGGCTGCATTGCTATTCGGGCTCCATTCGGGGGCGCTTGTCCCATGCCATCAAATGCAGATTGTTGCCGGCCCTTCGGAGGGCGCCGGGTGCTTCTACCTTTCGTCGCGCAGACGGTAGCTGACTTCACCAATAATCTCGTGCAGAGCAGACTCGCTCTTGGCCAGTGATGACGATTGTGGCAGCAGGGTTGTCCAGCCAGTCACGGCCAGGTAATGACGATTCAGCGCCAAGGGGCACACCTCGAATCCGGCTTTTTCAAAAGCAAGCATTACGCGCGGTAGATGGAGCGCGCTGGATGCAAGCATGATGCGGTTTATCGACCCCGGCAGCAGCTTACGCACAGCCCGAGCACTATCCCAGGTATTTGTCGAGACCGTTTCAAGTTGTAATGGCGGGTGCTCGGGAACGAGAAGGTTGAGGAATGTGCCGACCACCTCGGCCTCGGGGATACGGAATGGTCCGCCGCCTGAAATGATCAAGGGCAGGTTCGGCGCTTTGTCGATCGAATCGAGCTCCTGCCAGGCAAATATCCGGGCCAGGCTTTCTTCTGTCAGCGCACCGAAGTCTCGAGCCGTTTCAGCCGGACGACGCAGGCCGCCGGACATCAGCACCGTGGCCTGAACACGGTCGCAGACCGGGGCCGTTTCGGCTGCCTTGGTTCGGTGTTCGATCACCAGTACCAGCAGATTGGCCCCCAGCGGGGTCATCAATGCAAAGGCCGGCAGAATCAGTAATAGACCAAACAGGGCCAGACGTCGCCGGGACCCGAAGGCGGACACAGCCAGTAACAGCATGCCGACCAGCAGCGGTACAAGTGGCGAGTACCAGGTCATGGGCGATCTTCGTGCATGGGGTCAAAGCCGCCCGTCGACCAGCTCGCGCGGCAAGATCGAACGCACGTCATACAGTACGCCTCCGGGAACGAGATGCTGTTTCAGGTCGTTTTCGCGATTCAGGAATTGGTGGTGTGCCACGGCCATGATTACACCGTCGTAGGCTCCTTCGGGTGCTGTGTCGAGCATGTTCAGATCATGGGTTTCGCGGACTTCTTCTGCGCTGACCCAGGGGTCGTGTACATCCACGGACAGATTGAATGATTCCAGCTCCCGGATGACATCGATCACGCGGGTGTTGCGCAGGTCGGGACAGTTTTCCTTGAAACTCAGGCCCAGCACCAGCACACGGGCGCCGGGGCGGTAGACGCCGGCCCGCGCCATCAGCTTGATCAACTCGCCGGCGACAAAGATACCCATGCCGTCGTTGACCCGGCGTCCGGCCAGGATGACTTCGGGATGGAAGCCGATCGACTGGGCCTTGTAGGTCAGGTAGTACGGGTCGACCCCGATACAGTGACCGCCCACCAGGCCCGGGCTGAACGGCAGGAAATTCCATTTCGATCCAGCCGCGGCCAGCACGCTTGCGGTATCGATACCCAGTCGATTGAACAGAATGGCCAGTTCGTTGACCAGGGCGATGTTCAGATCGCGCTGGATGTTCTCGATCACCTTGGCCGCCTCGGCGATGCGGATGCTCTCGGCCCGGAACGTTCCGGCCGAAATGATGCTGAGATAGAGTTGGTCCACGAAGTCGGCCACCATGGGGGTGCTGCCGGAGGTGACCTTCACGATGTCGGCCAGCCTGTGCGCCCGATCGCCGGGGTTGATTCGCTCCGGGCTGTAGCCGCAGTAGAACAGATGGTCCGCTTCATCTGGTGCGGGATCCGAACCTCTCTGATAGACCAGCCCCGAACCTTGCTCCAGCACGGGGACACAATCCTCTTCGGTGGCCCCGGGATAGACGGTCGATTCGAAGATGACCACATCGCCTGCCTTGAGGTGACCGGCAATCAGCCGGGAGGCGGCCAGCAATGGGCCCAGGTCCGGCCGCTTTGCCTGGTCGATGGGCGTCGGAACCGCAACGACGTAGACCTGGCAGTTGCTGAGCATTTCCGGATCACTGGTCAGAACCAGCTTGTCGGCCATATCGATTCGATCGCTTTCGACTTCGTGGGTGAGATCCACGCCGTCGTTGAGCTGGTCGACTCGCTTTCGGTTGCTGTCGTAGCCGATCGTTTTGAAGTGCTGGCCGAAATGGACGGCCAGCGGGAAGCCGACATAACCCAGGCCGATGACCGCCAGGCTGGCCCGGCCGGCCCGAAGCTCGGCCAGCCGCGTGGTGATGTCGCTCAACATTGTTGCTGTTCCCCGGGTTCCTGTTCAGTGTTTCCATGGGCCCGGCCGTGGGGCCGGCCCTCTTTCCGGTGCTTTGAATCGACGCTGCCATCGGGCTGCGCCTGCAGCAGGGACTCGTAGGCCGCCAGCAATCGCTCGCCGATCACCGTCCAGCCATAGCGTTGTTCGGCCAGCTGACGGGCCCGCTGCCCCAGGTTGCGCCGAAGTTCGGGATCGTCCAGCAGCCGGTCGATGGCGCGAGCGAACTCGGCCGGGGTATCGGCCAGGCAGGCGCTGTCCCCATCGACCAGGCCAATACCCTCTGCACCGATCCGGGTACTGACGATGGCCTTGCCCAGTGCCATGGCTTCCAGGATTTTCAGCCGCGTTCCGCTGCCGGCGCGCAGCGGCACGATGAACACCGCGGCGCGCTGAACCCGGGCTTGCAGGTCATCGACAAAGCCGCTGAAACTCACTCGCCCGGCCGCGGCCCGTGGCACGGAATGATTCTGGTTGCGGCCAATGATCTCTAGGTGCAGGCCCTTCCGGTTTCCCAGCAGCGGCAGGATTTCGGCGATGAAATACTCGACGCCGTCGCGATTCGGGAACCAGCCCATGTGTCCCACGAACACCAGCGCACCGGGCTGTTCGTCTTCTGGACTGCCCGGCCTGAATGCCTCGAGATCCACCCCGTTGGGCACGATGTCCACCCGACAGCCCGGCGCCAGCGCCTGCAGGCGCCCGGCATCCTCCTGCGAGCACGCAAGCACCCGACTTGCGCGGGTGCAGGCCGAGCGTTCGAAACGTTCCAGCCCCCGGTGCTTGAGCCGCAGCAGCAGGCGTTTCAGCGGCTGCGTTTCCATGGCAACACGCTTGTGCGCCAGCAGGCTTTCGACGTTGTGCTCGTTGAGTATGGTCGGGATGCCGTCGGGTACGCGCTCGAGCAGGCCGGCCACGGCCAGGATGTCCAGATGCACCAGGTCGGCCTGATGCACCAGCTGATCGAAGCGTTGTTGCAGGGCAGGCGGTCGGTAGCGCAGGTCGAGCAGGGTTCGCCCCGGCAGCAGTCCGCGCAGCGCCAGGCCCGCGACCCGGTGCGGCAATCCCAGGGCCGGCAGATCGATCTGGTGGACGCCATCCAGGTCGATGCCGGGTAAGTGTTCCGGCAGCGGCTGTTCGTCCGGGCGCCGCAGGCTCAGGAGGGTGACTCGATGATCCCTGGCAGCGGCTCGCAGCAGGTGCCAGGCGCGCAGCTGATGGCCCTCGGAGGGCGGATACGGCAAGCGGCTGGTGACGAACAGGATGCGCGCCATGACTTAGTCTCGTCTCCACAGAGCGGACTGGTCCGGTCGGAGCAGAAACCGAGGTAGCGACAGCAGGGCTGCCAGGTTGAGCAAAAGAAAGCTGCCGGCGGCGGTGGCAAGCGGCACCCGACGGGCCGCACCGGGGGCCAGCAGGGCTGTGGTCGCGATCGCATAGGCCAGCAGCTGCGCGACCAGTGCCCAGTGCATCCAGGGGCTGGTCGAGAGCATCGAAGCGATCAGCGCCAGCAGCAATGCCCAGGGGGCCAGCAGTCGCGCCAGTTTGTGCGACAGCCAGGGAAAGAACACCGGATTGCGCCGCGGGTTCAGCAGCCAGGGCGCGGCCGTCATCAGCTGCCAGTTGCCGACCAGGGTTCTGAGCTTGCGCCGGAATTCCACGGCCGGGTCGACGGCTTCGGGCTCCAGGGCCAGCGCCTCCGGTACATCGACGATTCGAAAGCCGCGTTTGAGCGCGTGCAGCGGAATCCAGACATCGTCCAGCAGCAAGCCGTCGGGCAGCGTTTGATACAGGGGGGTGCGAATGGCATAGATGGAGCCGCTGGCCGCATGGGCCCAGCCCAGCTTCGACTCGGCCTGGCGCAACGCGCTTTCGATGCGCCAGTAAAGCCCGCTGTTTTCGTTCCCCGGCAGCACCAGATGACCGGCCGCCACGCCGACCCGTGTATCGGCAAACGCGCTCACCAGGGCCGCGATGGCATTACCGGAGAAGGCCTGGCGGGCGTCGGCGAACACGGTCAGCGGCGTTGCCACCTGGTCCATGCCCGCGTTCAGGGCGGCGGCCTTGCCAAGCGACCGGGGCAGGCTCAGAACCCTGACGCGTGGGTCTCCACCGGCCAGCGCGGCTGCCGAGGTGGCATCAGTGCTGCCGTCGTCGATGACCAGTATCTTCAGGCTTGACGCCGGATAGTCGGACTCGAGCAGGTTGGTCACCCGCGCGCCAATCCGCCCGGCCTCGTTGCGCGCCGCCACGACCACGGTCACATCGGCGAACCTGGCCCCCTCCGGCAAAGGGGGTGTCTCGCGCTTGCGCGCCAGCCCCACCGCAAGCGCCGGATAGCCTGCGAAAGTCCAGCCGGCCAGCAGTAGTGCAGCAATGAAGATGATTTCCATCATTGCACTAGCACCCGGCGCAGGCGATCGTAACCGCGGTCGCCAAGCAAGCGCCTGGGCAAGCCAAGCAGGCGATGCCGTGCGCATAGACGCCAGACCGCCGGTCCCTGCCAGCGGACCAGTTGTTTGAATGCTTGCCTGTCGGTCTGGCGCGAGATCACGATCCGATCGATCAGGCCACCGGCCGGCGTTTTCAGGTTGTTGCCCGGCCTGGAACCGAGCACGCTGCGGTAGCCGGCGGCATACGCCGCCTCGATCTCGCGTTGACCGCCGCGTCCGCCGGGCAGGGAAAGCAGCGAGACCGGTCGCCCGGTGAGCTGTTGTAGAAAGTCACGGCTGCTGGACAGCTCGATCGCCAGCGTGGCCGGGGACAAGGTGTTGAGAAACTGATGCGAAAGCCCGTGCGAACCGATGACCATGCCGGCATCGGCCAGCTCACGTATCCCGGCGCGCGAGATCATGCCGGGCTGACCGACAAAATTCCGGGTAATGAAAAAGACGGCGGTCAGACCTGATTCCTGGAGCATCGGCAGGGCCCGCTCGAGGTTGCTGACATCCCCATCGTCGAAGGTGACCAGCACCATATACCGGCCCGCCGGAGCTTCCGGCGCCACCAGAGCCTCACCCGCCACCGGCGACCAGCCCGCCAGGTGAAGTTCACGCAGGGTTTGCATCTGCTCGGCGAACTGCCCGGGTCTCAGACTGTAGCGCGGATCGAAGCGGCCGCGATCGGCACGTGATTCATGGATGCCGTGATACATCAGCACCACCAGGCGGCCCGGGGGTGGGGACAGCGGCGGGTCGGTCGACGCGCTCATCCGGCTCGCTCCAATTCTTCGGGCTGGGCATCCAGCTCGGCATAACGCAATTGCAGGCCACGCAGGGCCAGGCCCAGGTACAGCCAGAAATGAGCAATCATCGGGTAATGCGTGAAGCGATCACCAAAGACGTTGCCGATCATTAGCGCGATCCAGGCGCCGGCCAAACCCAGCATCAGGCCGCCGTACCAGCTGCCGGGTTCGGCGATGGCCAGCCCTCGCCAAAGAAGTCGGGTGACACTCCAGATCAGCCCGAGCAGGATCACTGCCCCAAGTACGCCTTTTTCCACCAGTTCGCGGAGGTAGAAATTGTGCACATCCATTTCGTGAGAGCTGAATTCGGCATGGTGAAAGTTATGCAACCCGACGCCGATGAGCGGGTTTTCCTGAAAGTGGTGGATAGCCTCTGCCCAGAACACGAAGCGAGAGTCCGTACTTTCGTCGCGCAAGTCCTCTTCGATCGAGATGCTGTCGAATCGCTCCACCGCGGCCGGCGGCATGAACAGGGGCAGAATCAGAAGCACGGCCAGGGCCGGCAGCAACAGCTTCATCCGGGCTTTGGAAAGCAGCAGGACGACAGCCAGGCCGGCCAGGATGGCGATATAGGCGGTGCGCGAGTAACTCAGCACCACGCCGATGGACGCCAACACGGCAGCCAGTGCATACACCGCCCGCCAGCCCTTGCCGACCCGGGCACCGATGAGCAACCCGAACGCCACCAGGCATGCGGTGACGAAAAAGGCCGCCATTTCGTTGGCGCCCAGTTCCATGAAGGTCGCGTTGATACGCATTTGGTCGCTGTAATGCCAGCTGCTGACAGCGGCATTCTGGTCGCGAAGAACATAAAAAATGTAGGGCAGCGGCAGCAGCGAGGCCACATACATGCGGTGCAGGCCGACCCGGTCGGTCACGCTCATCTGGGCGAGAAAAACGAAGGCCACGGCGATAAGCTGGTCCTTGAGGGCATGGCCGTGGCCGGTCGGGTCGGCCACATTGTCCAGGCCGTTCATGAAGGCCAGCGCGCAGCCGGCTATATAGATCATGACCCAGCCATTGACGCCTGCACCGCGCACCAGTCCGCCGCCGCAGCGCAGTGCCATCAGGAAAGACGCAATGAGCATCAGGTTGAGAAAGTTCAGGCCGCCGCCGAAGTCGGGCGCGTACTGCAGGTAGACGTTCTGAAGCGGTATCAGGACCACGAACAGGTACAGCGCCCAGTTCTGGGGCGCCGGCGCCGCGTAATCCGGGGCCGCGACCGTATTCGACTCGACCGCGGTCGTGTTCACCCGTTCACCGCCGAGCGGTAGATGCCGCTGTAGCGGGTGGCCATGTGTGCGCCGGAATAGTGCCGGCTGACACGACGGTGAGCCGCCATCAGCGGCAGCCCGGCGGCGGGCAGCTTCAACAGCGCCTCGGTCAGGCCGGCCTCATCCCCCGGGGGGACGGTCTGGCAGCCGGGTATCCCGTCAAGCAATTCGGGAATGGCGCCGGTGGCCGAGGCAATCACCGGACAGCCGCAGGCGAGCGATTCAAGTACCGTCAGGGGCATGCCTTCTTTCAGGGAGGGCAGGACAAACGCATCCAGGCGCGGATACCAGTGCTCGAGTCCATTCATGCTGCCCGGCAGCCGCACCTGCTCTTCCAGGCCCAACTGCCTGACCAGTGCCTCGAGTTCGGCCCGCTGCGGCCCCTCGCCCATGATTTCCAGATTGAACACATGCCCCTGGTCGCGGCAGGCCGCGACCACGCGGATGAGCATCTTCAGGTTCTTCTCCGGCGACAGGCGCGCTGCGGTGCCGAGCAGCAGGCGGCCGGGGCCGGCGTGGCTGTTTCGGCGCGGCCGAAAGCGGGCGACATCGATGCCGTTGTTGACCCGGCAGATCAGCGCCGGGTCCAGGCCCTGTTCGGACAAGCGCTCGGCAATTGCCGGCGATACGGCGCAAACACGCTGAAAGCCTTGCAGCATCCGGGCTTCCAACCAGTGGTACAGGCGCAGCCTGCGACGGTCGTCCAGCCAGCCGTGCAGCGTTGCAATACGGGTGACCGGGATGCCGGCCGAGGCCAGCCCGCCGTAGACCACCGATTTGTAGTCGTGGCAGTGCAGTACGGCCTGGTTGCTTTCGGTATCGGCGCGCAGGCGCCGGCGCAGGTCGAGAACGCAGGCCGGATCGAAAGGACCGCGGCAGGGCAGGGCTGAGACGGGCAACTGGCGCGATTGGCCCTCAAGCAAGAGATCGGGTGGGTCCCGCCCGACCGGCGCAAACACCAGCAGCCGGGTTTTCGGGTAATGTGCAGCCTGCTGACGGCACAGTTCCAGGACCATCTGCTCGGCCCCGTAAAGCCCGCTGCTGGAACGCAGGTGAGTGATTGCATACCTCAACGGACGATCTCCGGCTGGCAGTCCCGGTAGAACGAAGAGAATCTGGCCAACATGCCCGGCAGGGAAAAATGCGCGACTGCCCGCGTGCGGGCCTGGCGCCCCATGGTCCGGCCCAGTTCCGGGCGGGTCAGAAACTCCCCCATTGCCAGGGCGATCTGATCGGGCGCCCGCGGCGGTACCAGGAATCCGGTCAAGCCGGGCTCCACCAGTTCGGTGTTGCCGCCTACCGCCGTCGCGATGGTCGGCAGGCCACAGGCCATGGCCTCCAGGATGGCGTTCGACAGCCCCTCGGTGCTCGACGCCAGGACAAATGCATCGAGCAACGGCAGGAGGCCGGCCATGTTCCGTTCTTCGCCATGAAAGATGACCCGGTCCGTCAGATTGTGCCGGGCGACCTGGTCGCGCAGGCCGGATTCAAGCGGCCCGTCGCCGATCAGGACCAGGCTGGCCTGCGGATGGACCCCGGCCACGCGGGCGAATGCGTCGATCAGATCCCGGTGCCGCTTTACCGGCACCATGCGGGCTGCACAGCCGAACAGGTACTGCTCCGGGGGCAGGGCATGCAGCTGTCTCTGTGCAATCCGCTCCGCATCGCTCGAGGGCAAGAAGTGCTCGCAGTCCACGCCATTGGGCAGGCAATGGGTCCGTCCCGGATCAACGCCTTCGCGTTCGACCAGCCGAGCCAGGATGGCCCGCGCCGGGGCGATGAACAGGTCGAAGCGATGATTGAGCAACAAGAAAAGCAGGCGCAGCATCAACCCCTTCTGAAAGCCGGTATCGCGACGGTTGCTGATGCGCAACGGGCCGGTGGGCAGCAAGGCGCACAACAGGTCGGATTTTTCATGCTGCGACTGGACCAGGTCATAGTCGCCACGCCCGACCCGGGCGCGCAGTTCACGCCAGACTTTCCAGGCCGAAACGCCGTAAATGGCGCCGACCGGACGATATTCGAGCCGGAGATTACTGCCCGAGATCGGGATGGGCTGCCGGTCCAGGCAGGGTTCGGCCTGATCGAGCTGGACGACATCGACCGAGAATCGATCCGGATCCAGCCCCTGCAGCAGATAAGCCAGGAAACGCTCGCTGCCGCCGCGCAGCACCAGGTCGGTATCGGTAACCACCAGGATGCGCAGTCGATCACCACCCGCCTCCAACGAGGATCGGCTTCCGGCCTCCATTACCGGGGAAGTCACCGGCAGTTCCAGTGAGGCGCTCATCGGATGTTGATCAGTAACCGGCATGGTAGGTCAGGTAAACCGCAAGGATGTTCTCGCGGCTGTCCTCACCCCTGATGTTGCTATCGCGTTCATGGCGAATGGCGCCGACGCGGCCGGACCAGCGCGGGTTGAACTGGCGCGCCAGAAACAGCGATGCCCGGGCATCCTCGTCACGCCGATTCTCGTCCCGGAATTCGCGCCGGTCCAGGCCAAGCTCGCCTTGCAACGCCATGGTTGGCGACAGGCGCCAGCTCAGGCCCAGGGCAATGCCCCGTTCTTCGTTATCGAGCAGCGGATCGAGCTCGAACTGGTAGTCGCGCCATCCTGCGGTCAGTGAACCGTCCAGACGACCGAACCGGTAGTGCCATCCGAGCGACAGACTGTCGAGCACATAGAACTCATTGCCGATCGGCAATCGCCGGTTGCTGGCTATCGGCAGGTCGAGTTGCTCGATGTCGGCGGCAAGCTGGCGCACGCTGTCGGACAGTTCGTGCCCGGCGCTGGCCACCAGCATGTTTCGGTCGCTGATGGTCCAGGCCAGTCGCAGGCGAACCAGGTTGCCCTCGAGCTGTTCGCCGCTATCCAGGTCGATCCGGCTGCGACCGGCGGCAATATCCAGGTCGAGTTCCGCGCGCGTGGTGCGGTAGCGTCCGACCAGGTCGAGCCGCTCATAGTCGGCGGCTTCAAACTCCTCGTCGCGATAACGAACCTCGGTTCCTTCAACGCCGACCGAGAAGGTTTGACCGGGCGCGATCCGACGCAGTGCCCGGGCCGCCAGCATCAGTCGATCGCTGTTGAAGGCATCGGTGTCCTGAGCATAGCTATGGATGTAGCGCGCGTCGAACAGGCCGCTCAAGGGCGCTGCCGGCCGCAGAGCCCAGCGTGGCCCGGTACTGAATACGTTGGTCTGCTGGCGGTTCTCGGGGGTGTCCTCGCGGGTCAGATCAAGCGGCGATCCGCTGGTCACGTTCTCGACGATCCAGTCCAGGCTTTCATGCACCAGGTGCCAGTTCAGCCGTCCGGCCAGGTTGGCCTGGGAGTCACTGCCGAAGGGGCCGCTGAGGGGCTGCCGGTGTTCGGCGTCGCCGGCCACACGCAAGCTCATGCGACGGCCGGAACGCGACAGATCCAGGATCACCCTTGGCACGAGGGCGGTTTCGCTGCTCCCGGGGGGACTGGTGCGCGCCCGGTTGTCGCTGTGCTCCAGGCCCAGCTCGAAGTCCAGCTGATAGAGTTCCGGCTCCGTGACAGAATCCGTGTCCTGAGCGTGCGCGGCTTGGGAACCGGCCGCCAGCATCAGGACGACAATCGCGGCCGGGTAGACAAGGCTTGAATTTTTCATGGCAGATGGTTGAATACGACCCCGGCCAGGCGTTCCCGGGGGAAAACTTTCGTGGCCCGACGGATCGTCTCGGCTCGATGGAGGGCTTCACCGGCCACGATCACGACCAGGTCGGCATGCTCGGCCAGGATTCGCGCATCGGGCGACCCCAGGGCCGGTGGCGCGTCGATGATCAGGCTGCGATCTTCGTAACGCGTGCTGATTTCCCGGATCAGCGCGTGCATGCGGACTGACGCGAAGTACTCCAGGCCGCGCAGGGAGCCGCTGCCGGCCGGAATCACCCTCAGGCGCGGAATGCCGCTGTGATGGATGATTCTGGCCAGGTCCTGATCGCCTTGTCCGAACAGGTCCAGCAGGCCCGTGGACTTTTCGGTCAGAGAGAAGTTACTGGCCACGGCCGGCCGTCGCAGATTGCAGTCCATGAGAATGGCGGTGCGGGCCTCATCGAAGGCAATCGAGACCGCCAGGTTGCGTGCCAGAAAGCTGGTTCCACATTCAGCGCTCACGCCGGTGACCAGAATGACCGGGTTGCGACGGGCGCTGCTTTGCAGCACGTTGGCACGCAACTCGCGAAACAGGTCGAGCTCGCGGTAGTCGGACAGGCCGGCATGGATCATGCGCCGCTCGACGAGTTGCTCCGGTTTGAGTTCCTTGCCTTGGGGCATGCGCGCGATGGACTGCCGTGACGAAACCAGATCCTGTTCGGCATTCGCTTCGGTACTGCCGCTGTCTGAATCAACCAGGTCCGAATCGATCATCTTGTGAAATTCGGTTTTCATCCGCTTATCGTCAGGCGCATCCAGCCTGCTCCAGCAAAGGCCAGCAGCGTCAGCGCCACGGCCAGTATCGACAGGCGCACCCGCAGCCACCATTGACGCCGATCAGCGTCGGTCCAGTAGCGCGGCATGGCGACCAGCAATGGCAAATCGGCGGCCCGCTCGAGCGACTCGGGTGAGCGCACCCGGGGATCGAGCCGAACCAGTAACAGGATCAGCCCCAGGGGCATCGCAAAAGCAGCCGTCAGGCCACCCGCGGCAATATGCAGGAAGCGAAGGCCCGATGGACGGGCGGGTTCGATGGCGGGTTCGTGAATGCTGAAGGTCAATCCATTACCCGTTTCATCCATGTGCATGGACAGCCGGGCGTTTTCGAGTCGGTTGAGCAGGTCGGCGTAGATTTCCTGATTGACCTCGTGGTCGCGACTGAGCTCGGCCAGTTCCATGTCGCTGTCGGCCACGCGACGACCCCGCTCGATCTCGTTGGCCAGCAAGGCCTCCCCGGAGCGAATGCGTGCGTCGTAACCGGCAATCTCGCGACTCACGCTGGCCTGGGTACTGCCCAGTTCCTGGTGCAGGGGGCTGTGCAGCGTGCGGCTGCTGTCCTCGCCCCGGCGAATGCGATCGCCCGCGGCGGCCATCTCTTCCCTGAGTGCTTCGATCCGGTGGCGGGTACGAACAACGTCCGGGTGGCGCGGGGTCAGATCCAGCATTTGAGTGTCAAGCTCACTTTGAAGGCGCGCGATCTGCGCGCGAAGCTGGTTCTGATAACTGTCGAGCTGCGTATCGGAGCCAAGTTCCCCCAGCTGGCCCTGCAAGGCGAGCATCCGTGAGCGTAGCTCCTGTTGTTCCATCTGCCAGTTTTCCAGGTTGCGTCGTAATTCGGCCACCCGCGCGTTGACTTCCATGCCGGAGCCGGGCTGGGCGTCCGGCCTGGTCTCCAGAAACTGCTTCAGGCGGCTCTCGGCGTCGACCAGTCGGTTGTGGTACTCGTCGACCTGGCCGGCGATGAATTCATAGGCTTCACGACTTTCTTGCCGCTTGGCCTCCGCGCTTTCAGCCATGAACCTTTCGGCGAAGCTGGCGGTGACCTTCTGGGCGCGGCCCGGCTCAGTATCCCAGTACTCAATCTGAATCAGGTTCTCGCGCGGTGACCCGATTGATGTTCTGCCCTCGATGTTGTCAGCCAGGCGGTCACGTTCGGCCTGGTCCAAGTCACTCACCGACCAGCCACCTGCTTCCAGAGTCTGGTCCATGACTCTGCGGCTGAAAACAACTTCGCGGGCTATGGCCGCGCGGTCGTAGACGCTGGTGGCCACTGCCCGACCCTCCATCAACTGGCGGATGATGTTGTCTTCGGAAACCAGGATGGTGGTTGAAGCGTGGTACTGCTTGGGCCAGGAATAGGCAATCCCCAGACTGATCAGTGCGATCACCACGAACAGCATCACCAGTGTGAGCAGGCGGCGCTGCATTTCACGCAGACTGGCCGGGATGAGTTCGATCAGAGGCAAGGGCTGGGTACTGCCGGGTAGCTGATTCATGGCTGGTTCCTAGAAGAGTCGTTGGGGTACGACGACGACATCACCCGGTGCCAGCAAGTGGTTGGCACTCAAGTCACCTTCTTCGAGCATGCGCTGCAGGGGCAGGTCGTAGGTGGCAAATGAGCCGTTGCCCGTTTGGCGATGCAGTGAACTGCGATTGGCGGCGGCAAACTCATTCGGGCCGCCGGCGGCGAGAATGGCATCGAGAACCGTCATTCCCTGGCGATGAGGCAGGGAGACCGGTGTACGCACCGCTCCGGTTACGCGGACCCGGGAGAGATATTCATGGCTTCGCAATTCGGCGACGATAACGGTCACCTGGGGTTCATGAACGAATTCCTCCAAGGCCTGGCTCGCCTCGGCGGCCACATCCGTCGGACGCCGACCACCGGCCTGCACGTCACCGATCAGGGGAATGGTGATCATGCCGTCGGCGCGAACCGGCACCGTGACACCCAGGTCGGGATGGTTCCAGACACTGACCTCGATCATGTCGTCGACACCGATCAGATAGTCCTCCGCCGGCATGGCGGTCTCGACCGAAGGCGCGGAGTTCTTCGTAGACTGGCCCGCGCAACCACCCAGCACCATCAGAATGGCTAGGGAGAACGGGACCAGCAAACGGCTATAGCTTGAATGCAACATCAGACAACCCTCCGGTAGTCGCTCGGACAGGGAAAACCATCCCTGACCGCTCTGGGAAAAGTGATATTTCTCGTGTCGATAATCTAGCGCCGGGACTGATTCCTATCTGTGCGCAAGCGAACATTGGGCGGCGGTTACTTTCGATCTGGTCAGTCGCTCCTCAATGGACGGATGAACCCGGTCATGTGTCTCAACGAACAGACCCGGCGATTACAGCGATCAATACTGGCTCCCTATTGGCAGCCGGATAGATTCTGGTTGTCCGATGGGTGCTGGGTGACAATTGGGTCACCCCGGAAAAAAACCGGAGAATCTTTATGAACACATTAACTTCCCTTAAATGCGCAGCTGTTCTGTTGCCGGCCCTGGCACTGGGTGTGCCGATGGCGAATGCTCAGGATGAAAAGCGCGACGATCCTCAAGACTCGGCAAAAACCAGTTCGGCGTTCGGCTCGAACCCTCAAGATCAGCGCGCTACGACAAGGGCGCAGGCGAGCCTTGACAAGGATTTCTTTGAAACCAGGCCTGCCCGTGGCTATCACTCCGATAGTCTGATTGGTCAGCAAGTCATGAGCCGGTCCAACAACAAATCTGTCGGCGAGATCAGCAACCTGCTGCTGGACGAAAACGGCCATATCGTCGCAGTGATCCTCAGCGTCGGTGGCACTCTTGGCATGGGTGAGCGTGATGTCGCGATCGCATGGAATCAGATCGAACGTCGTGTTGATGGTGACAAAACCACTCTCATGGTTAACCAGACCGAGCAGGCCCTGAAGGACGCGCCGGATTACTCTAGCGAAGTGAAGGACTCTAGAGATACGACGTACTCCAGCCAGGACCCGCAACGTGCCGAGAAACGCCAAGATGCCAACCGCCCGGCGAAGCCTGCGACTGCGTCAACCGCGTCAGACAAGAACAAGTCGGATGCGAGCGAAATCGCTCATAGCCAATTCCTGGCAGCTATCCCCCCTCGTGGCTATCACTCTGACAATCTGATCGGTCACGAAGTGACAAGCCGAAGCAACAACGAGTCTATCGGCGAAGTAAGCGACCTCGTGCTGGACGAGAATGGCCAGGTGATGGCGCTGGTCATCAGTGTCGGCGGCGTCATGGGTCTCGGTGAGCGTGACGTGGCAATCTCCTGGGATCAGATCGAACGTAGTGTTGATGGTGATGAAATCACTCTGACAACCGATCTGAACGCAGAGAGCCTGAAAGATGCTCCGAAGTATTCTCGCGAAGATAAGAAGTCTCGCCAGTAATACGAAACCGCCTGGTCACCATTGGTGACCGGAATTGCCGCCGCCGCGTAAAGCGGCGGCTTTTTTTGGCTTGTGTTAGTGAATCCCTGATCAATCATTCGATTCAAAGCGATCGTGGAAAAGCGGGTCGTCACCAACTTCAGCACTCAGGGCGACCGTGGTGATCCGGTTTCTGGAATCGGTAATTTCCAGCACGGCATTCTCGCTTCCAACCCCACCGGTGAAATTGATCGCGACCTCGCGCTTGCTGCCCGGTGCCAGGCTGACCGGACCGGGCAGCTGGTTGGCCAGGCTGAACTCGTCGCTTCCGCTGATCCCGATATCCTTGATGATGACGGCCTGGTTGCCTCCCGAATGGCTGATCGTTACCAGTCCGGTGGCAGAGTCAAACACGATCGAGGCCGGGGCGCTGATCGCGCCCACGCTAATCGGTACGCTGGTCGGGGTGGTTTCTCCAGCAAGGAACAGGGCCTCGGTGTCAAGCACGGCGCCACCCGGTCCGCCGCGGAATGGTGAACCCGCGGCCACGTAGAAGCCGCCGTTGGAAACGATCGCCTGGGCGGCGTGACGGGGCGTCAACATGTCGGCCAGGTTGCGCCACTGTCCCGTCGTCGGGTTGAAGGCCTGAACCTCGGCGTGAGCCATGTCCTGTGAGCCGCTCTCGCCGCCGGCAATGACGATCTCATTGCCGATTTGATCGGTGGCGGCGGCCGCTCGTGGTGGATTCAGGTTGGCGTCCGCCGGCAGCGTCTGCCAGGCATCGGCGGCAATGTCATAGACATCAATCTCGGGAATGGTTGGTTCGAAAGCGCTGATTTCCCCGGTTCGGCGTCCGCCGATTACGTAAATGCCCCCTTCATGCAGAGTCGCGAAAAAATGGTCGCGCGGATGCGGAATATCGGCCAGGGGTGTGAATCTGCCGGCGGCCGGATCGTAGACATCCACCATGGCGGTAACCGGGCCCAGGTGGCCATTGGTGTTACCGCTGATCCAGTAGATCAGCCCGTCATGTACGACCGTGCCGCTGCTGCCGCGCAGCCGGTTTGACGGAATGGCCGGGCCGATGATCCAGACATCAGCCAGCGGATCGTAGATGTAGACATTCGCGACCGGATCCTCACCGGGATAGGGGCCGGTCATCGCGCCCACGGCATAGATCAAGCCGTCCAGTTCAACGGCCTGAAAATGGTGTAGCTGGATCGGTGAGATGGCGCCGCTGGCCCAGCTCCCATCGCTGCCTTCGAACGGGTCGTAAACCCTGACCGCATCGGACTCACGCCCGCCCAACACGTAGAATGCCTCGCCGGCCTGAGCCGAAGCACCCTCGTGGCGAGCTTCACCGAACGCGGTGTTTCTGGTTTGCCACTCGCCGGTGCCGGGTTCTTGTGCCGCCGCAACTGCGGCGCAGAACATGGCGATAATGGCAAGTGCCGGTTCAGCCCTCATTGGCTTCAAAACTGTCGTGGAAGATTCGAGTGGCGATCATGACCGAGTCGCTGTTGTTGTCGGGGTTGGGGTCAGTCGACTCACCTGAAGGGGCGACCTCACTCGACATGCTGATGCCTTCCGTGACGAGCGCACTCGGAGCAGTGGCCTCGATCTGGTAGGTCACGCTGGCGCCGGCCGGAAGATCAGCCAGATCGTCAATTTCGCCGACGCCCGACCCGGTACAGCTGGCCGCAGCATCGGGCTGGCATGTCCATTCGACATTGTCGAGCCCGGCCGGCAGTTCGGTCGTCACCAGGGCTGAAACGGCATCGCTCGGACCCGTATTGGTGACAATAATCAGGTACAGCAACGCCATGGTGTCGGTGTCGACGGCGACCGCGTCTCCGGCGATCGCGAGGGTCAGGTCGTTAACGATAGCCACCGGCGTTGTAGTCTCGACGGCAACCGCTTCATTCAGGCTGTCTGCATTGGCTGAGGCCGCGAATTGCAATGAGCCGGTGACGCTGCTCGAAACATCGACGGTCACGGTGACCTCAATGCTCCCATTGGCCGGAATCTGGCCGATGGTGCAGGCAGGCTGACTCACCGACTCCTGCTGGCAACCATCGATTGCGAGCAAGACGGTGTCCGGAGGCAAGGTGAATGTCAGGGCAACGTTCTCGGCCTGGGCGTTGGCCAGGTTGCCTACGGCGAGTGTGTAGTCCAGTGGTTCGCCGGCGACGGCGGGGTTCGGGCCAGCATCGATGTTCAGATCAATCGCGATCAAACCCTGGCCCTGAAGCGAGACGGCGGTGTCTCCGGCGCTTGAAGGAATGTCGACCTGCGCGTCTCGCGCACCGGTCTGGGTTGGTTGGAACTGGACGGTGAAACTGCAGCTCTGGCCGGGGTCCAGCTCCACGCCCGAGCAATTGTCCGCTGCCACATCCAGGCTGAAGTCACCAGCGTCACCGGCGCCGATGCCCAGGGTGCCGAGCACCACGGGCGCCGGCCCGGAATTGGTCACGCTGATCAGCTCCGGTTCGGATGCCGACCCGACCACGATCCCGCCAAAATCAAACTGGCCCGGATCGGGCACCGGAATCGATGCGGGCTCGGCACCCTCTCCATTCATTGAAACCTGCAACGGGCTGTTGCCACCATCGTGCGACAGAGCCAGGACAGCCTCAAAAGCGGTCGCGACATCCGGCGTGAAGCTGACCGAAACCTCCTGCGTGGCGCCTGGCTCCAGGGTTTGCGGCAAGGCCAGGTCAGTGATGAATACCTGATCTCCGGTGATGGCGGCATCGTTGATTTCCAGCGCCGTTTCTCCGGAGTTGCCCAGAGTTACCGTTTGGAAAGCGGTGTCACCCACCAGCGTTTCCGGGAAAACGACGGCCAGCGGGTCGGCATCAAGGTGACCGGGGGCGGGAAAATCATCACCAGTGCCCTCATAAACATCAACAAATTCCCAGTTCACCGGAAACGGATCAGCGCCACTTGACGTGGAGATGATGCCGACCGCCAGACCGTTGGTCGCATCGCTCAGCCAGCTTGCGGGCATGGCGATGGGCCGGCCTGCCGCCGTGCGGGGTCCGGGGGCACCATCCCTGGCGATCGCATAGCTGGCCGCGACAGTGGACGCGGCGGGGTCAATGACCAGGAAGAGATCCACGTAATCGGCGCCGAGAATGTCCGCGCTGACTTGCTGGCCGTTAAAGTCACCCTGGGTTTCACCGGCCAGGAGCAGGCCGCCGTCTCCGCCATTGGCATTCGTGACCAGTTTGATGTAGTTGTCCTGATCGCCCTGGCCAATCTGCAGGCCCATGGATTGGTTGTCCTGCGGGGGCGCCCCGGCGAATGGAGACAGGATTCGCGTTTGTGCAGTGAATACCCCCGAGCCGCCATGGACATCCACCCCGAAGTGGAAGGCGTTTTCCTGCGTATTCAGCTGTGCATCACCCGGGGTGACCACTTCCACGGTAAAGATCCCGGCCGCACCGCCGGGAATCAATTTGTCGGGATTGAACTGGTCGAACACGCTGACGGGACTGGTCGGGTGGGCCATGAGCCCGGTAAAGCCCGGCGCTTTGTACGCGGCCATGCCGCCCAGCGTACCGACGACGTCACTGACCCAGGCTAGTCCGTGCGGCAAGGGATTGCCACGACCGTTGGCTGCGTCGAAGTCGAACAAGTCGGTGTCGTTGGAAATGCCATCACCGTCAATATCGGAATCATTGAGGTCGGATACGAAATCCTGGTCGAAGTCAGGCGGTACCTGGGCCGGATTGCAGGGGTCGAGGCCATTGTCGATCAGGTCGCCGTAGGTATAACCGTTTGGGCTTGTTGCGTCCGGATCGAGCGTGTCCGGGTCGCACTCCGAGAAGTCCTGGGGCTCGAAGACGGTAATGTCGCCGTTGAAGAATTGCCCAACCCAGATGGTGCCGGGAAACGGCTCGTCATCCCCCTGCGCGGTGACCCCCAGGGGTCCTTCCAGGCTTGTGAACAGGTCGTTTTGCTCGATGACCTGGTCGCCACTGCTGTTGAGGCTGAATCTCATTACCGTGCCATCGTATGCGGTCGCGAGGATGTTGCCGGTCATTTGCCCTTCAAAATTGGAGGCCGTGTATTCGGCCAGTCCGTTGGTGGAGGCGCTGTTCACGGCGAGGGCCCCGTCCTCGACTCCGGGAATCAGGAACTCGCATTCGACAGGGTTCTCGAGACCTTCGGGAATCGGGGATAGGCCATCGAAGGTGTTGCTGCGGTTGGCCCGCGTCGGATTGGGGTGTCCGCCGTAATAGCCTGGGCCGGTTATCAGGTGGAGGTTATCGCCATGGGTTGCACTGCCTGACTCGTTTGGATCGTTGGTACAGGTGCCGCCCGGACCCTCGTTGACCGGAAGCCCGCCCCAGCCCTCATTGGAATCGTTATCAAAGGTGTAGAGTCGGCCCGCCGTGGTCAACAGCACGTCGTAGGCGTTTCGGAAACCGGGCGAATGGACCTGGACGGGGCCCCCGGGGACAATCATGGCCTGGTTGTTACCGGCCTGACCGCCGAACACATCGCCCTTCAGGGTGGGGATATCGTAGGTCTGCTCGCCAATGGCATCGAGGTCAATCGAAAGGATTGCCGCCGACAAAGCGTACTCCGGGAGATATTTGAAACTGAAGGACGGCGCGCCCATGTTCGTGTGCCCACCCAGGGCCAGGTAGAGGGTGCCGTTTGCTGCATCCAGCGCCAAGCCGTTGGGGAGGTGATCGTGTGCCGAGCGCGGCAGGCTCCGGACCAGGTCCAGCTTGGTCCACTCGGTACCCGTCCAGGTCAGCCTGGAGACAATGCCGGAATTGGTATCGGCCTGCGGATCGTCGATACGGGGGTCGCTGCTGCTGACATACAGAACTGGATTGTCTGCCGTACCGGCCGTGATCATGCCGGTCACATTGCGAATGGTAGAGGAAAACGGCGTGCCGTCGTCATTGTGATTGGGTATGGTCTGGATCAGGTCGATCACTTCGGTCGCGGTAACCGAGTAATCGCCGGTCTCGTCATCACGCTCGATCGTGAACGCGTAGATCGGGCCATCAAGTTCTGCTACATACAGGCGCCCATCGGGCCCGAATTCCAGCTGTGTGGGCAGTAACCGCGACGTGATGTTCTGGGAGGAAAACGAGATGGGCGACGGTTCCTGGCCGCTGATCTCTTCCGCGGCCACGAGCGCGAGGCCGAACATGGCTAAAACTACACGGGCGAAGGCTGTGAACCTCCGAGGCGTCGATGCCCGATTGCTGATCATGCGTGCTGCTCCAGGATGTTACCAACGAGGTCGTTAACTCACCACGACAAGTACCAGCCTTGGCAGCACAGGCATTTATGATGACTGGCATGCGGGCGGTATTGTCCTCATGCCAGCTATTCTTGATTTTCCGGAGTCGTTGGTCGGTGCGACAGCGAACAGAGGGCGGTTGACGCGGGCAAACGCGGTCAGCTCGAGGCTGAGAAAGTTTTCCAGAAGGTCGGGATTTTGATCGAAGTGGGGGTTCTGACCAGATGCTCCCTAGGATGGCTTGAGATCGCCCGGAATTCTCATCAGGATTCGCCCGGCGTTGCCCAACTGACGCCATAGCAGATCCCAGTTCTCCTCGTTCTTTCGGGCACGCAGGCAGCGCAGCAGCCGAACCCGGTTGGCCGCATCCTGTTGTCTGAGGATCGCCGCATTGAGAGCATCATCGACATTGTAGGTCTTGCCTTCAGCCAGGCAGACGGGGATCACCCGGGTAACATCCACATCAAGATCCTCGGCCACCGCAGCCAGCGCCGAGACAATCTGGCCGGACTTGGTGTCGGCCGGTGGGGCGAGTACATAAGGCGGGTTCCATTCGCGCACCGGGCGCAACCTGTCGATGTGCGTCATCACCACCAGCAGCGGTGGTGAGCGCCGCTTCGGGTCGTCCAGCATGGCGCGCAACTGGTCCAGGCGCTGGCGCTCCTCTTGGCGATCGGGGCGATGGGCAGCGGTCACCCACAGAATCAGGTCGGCGTCGAGGGCCGTCTTCTTCAGCATCCGGCTACCGAACAGCGCGCCGTCAAACCCCGGTGTATCAAAGATCAACCCCTGGGTCTGGTCGTTGCGCTCGAGCCGATAGCCGACGATATCGGTGGTGGTATCGGGCAGCAGGTCGACAGCGGCGGTCACTTCACCGAACAGCGCGTTGATCAGGCTGGATTTACCGGCATTGGCGCGGCCCAGCAGCAGAACACGCAACGGTTCATGCTCGTCCTCCTGACTCACGCCGTGTTCCTTCAGGCGCGTATCCGGTGCGTCCAGCGGGGTTTGATCTTCCAGTCGGGCCAGGCCACCGTAGAGGTCAATGGCATGGTAGCCAAGCTTGCGAATGTATTCGCGAAGCAACCAGGTCTGAACACGTTCGGAGCCATGGTCGAGCAGCTGGCTGCCAACCGCGCGGCGCAACTCGGCCACCGCGGCTGACTGCGGTGCGAATATGACCCTCGCGGTGCGGTACCAGCTTTCATGTCGCTTGAGCAACGCACGCAGGCTATTGGCCCGGGCTATGGTACCCAGGGTCAGGCGGTGGCTGAACGGGATATTGCTGACGACCTCGTCGCGCAGTTCCCGGGCAGCACGCTCGATGATGGTCAGGGTATGCGGAAGCGTCATTTCCAGCAGGGGCTGGGACCTGTGCGGATGAAAATGACCGGCCACCGTGATCAAGACATGGCGCGCCAGGCGTACGAGGGTTGTGCCCTCGTTGAGCGGCCATTCGGCCACCGTAGCTTCTGAGGCCAACCGTTCGATCTCGACCCAGCAGTCATCCGCTTCAGCAGTCCAGTGAGCACCGGCCCGGGTTGTTGATTGCGGCAGGGCGCGTTGCTCGCGCACCACGGCGACCCGGTTGATCGCCAGGCCCATGCCGGAAGCCAGCGCAGCCGCCAGTAGCCACCAGAGCAAGAACCCCGATTGCCACATCCAGAACGTGGCGAAAACCGGCAGTACGACCAGCGGCAACACTGTGATGCCCACAGCAATGACCCGCAGCCAGCCGAATTCCTTGACCAGGTCTTTCATGACGGCGGGACTTCCCGCTGCCGCTGACGAAGCAGTTGCCGGCCCTTGTGCAGGCCGTCGCGATAGGCCTTCCGCAAGGCAGTGGCGTCGATGGCGCGGCCTTCTTGCTTGCGCCCCAGGTAGGCGCAGGCTGCCTTGCCCAGGGCAAATGTGATGGCACCGCTGGCACTAGCGCCCAACACCGCTCCGGCGGTCTGGCCCCAGACAGGGATCAGCTTGACCAGACTTCGCCCGGCAAGGCGTGCACCGTAGGCGGCTGCAAATCCGGAACCCAGCAAGCCCAGGAATTCGGCACTGCTGCGGGCCGACCAGCGCTGCCCGTAAAGACCGGCCAGGCGGCGCAGCAGTCCGGCCTGCAACGCCGGCACCAGCGCCAGGTCAACGACCGGCAGGGCGCCGACGGTGCCGGCAGCCAGGCTGAACCCGACAATGTGGGGATGGGCGGTGCGGCTGTAGAGGTCACTAATCTCGGAATCGGCGCGCAAGCGTGCTTCCAGGCCGAGTGATGCGGCTTCCTCGATCGCCTCCCACAATGCGTCGAGCCCGTAGTCGGTTGGATCGAAGCCATCGTCCGGCAGGGTGAAATCGATCGGGACCCACAACAAAGGCCCCTTGCCCGGAAGGTCGGCGAAGAACTCACGCTGGGCGAGCAGCAGACGACTCAAGTCTTCCGACACGGCCGCCTGCCAATCATCATCCCGGAACGGATAGGGCAGGACATGGCCGGATTGTTCATCGTCATAGCCATGGTGCAGGCAGGTCTGGGCAATGACGACGGGCCAGTCCGGGTTGCGCTTTCGGACTTTTCTCAAGACCTCGCGCACGGGCTTCGGCCGCGATTCGGCGGCCCGAACCACGACGATCAGCAAATGGGACTGCTCCTCGCACAGGGCGATATCCTCGGAAGGATCATAGCCCACTTCACCCAGACCGCGGGTATCGAGAAACCGAACGACCGGTACTTCCTCCGGAAAGTCGTAGATGCTGGCCGTACGGGTACAGGGCCGAAAACCGTCGCCGATTTCCGCGCGCGAACTGCCAGTCAGGGCACGAACAATCGACGTCTTTCCGGACTGGGCCAGGCCCAGCAACCAGAGGACCGGCGCCGGCTCGCGTTCGGCAGCCTTGTTCAGCGCGCGCGCCAGTTGCCCGGCATCGACATTCGGCGCGCTCAGTGCCCGGTGTAACCGATGTCGAAGCCCGGTCCAGAACCCGCGATCGTTGCTCATGTTCCATTTGCCGGAAGGTCTGATGCTCATCGTAGCGCATACGCCTACGAAACCGGAACGCGGACCAAGCCAGCGGTATGGCGTTATCCAGTGATGCTCACAACCTTTTACGTTTTCGTGCCCGGGCGCGCTGCGCTAGTCCTGAGTGCCTTCATCAGCATTCTGTGGCAATTCGACGTGGTTCCAGGGCAGGGCGACATTCATCTTGCCAATGCCAAGGAAGTCGCCAACGCCGTCCATCATGGCTACGACACTCCCGATCCGGTAAATGACCGCCTCGGTCGGCTCATCGGGCCGACGGCTTTCGATGCTATTGGCCAGACCTCTTTCATTTTCGGCGGGCCCGTAGAGCTGCTGGATACCGCGCAAATCACCGGGCTGCAGATCATCGAAGTCCTCGGAGTAGCGAAACCCCATCACCTGACCGGATCGCCCGGGATGGTCGAGGCCGAGGGTGTGACCGATCTCGTGAATCAGCGTATAGCGGATATCGTAGATATCCTCATTGCCATCAAAACCGACCTTCCACCCATGCTCAGGGTTCAGGCACACCAGTGCTTTCTCGATGGTGCGCACTCCCTCTTCCGTGCCGGGCGCGTAGGATACGTTGGCGAATGCCTGACCACGCGGCCGGCCCTGGGCACCGAGGATGATGTCCGCGTCGCGGACATCAGCGACCTCGTAAAATCTCAGACCGGCCGCGCGCTCCCATACCCGAAACGCAGCTTCGGCTTCGCGTGCCAGCGTTTGCCGGGAGAGATTCTCCCCAAGCAGTGTCTCAATCGGCGCCAGCTCACCGCAGTTGCGCGCGTCGTTGAATCGAAGTGTCTCCCCGGCAAAGGCGTAACTGACACGGGCGCCGACGCCCAGCCTGTGTTCTCCCCACTTTACTTTGTAGCCGTCGAGCTCGAGCAGACGATACTCACCTTCGCTGGCATGGGCGGATAGCGGTAATGCAAGTGACAGAAGGCCGGCCACTATCAGCGTCAGCATAGACAGGCCTGTACGGGTGATTGATCGCACTACGGTCTCCCTGAATAAACAAGTGACAGCACGAGGATCGGCACTGGAGAAGCGGGCTTGCCTGGTGCTCGTATCTCGACGGCCAGGAAATTCCGGGTCAATCAGTATCAATAGCTTGATTTCCCTGTTACGTACGTCCGCCCGCTCCAGACTCCCCCGCATGTTGTTAATGCGGTGAATGTGCTTATCCAAAGCGAGTGAAAATTATCCCATCCGCGTTGTTTGGAAACCATGTTTTGAGCATTGGATGAATGTCGAGTTGAGCGCGGCCTGTCACGCGGATTTCGGCCAAC
The DNA here is from genome assembly GCF_042310375.1 of Wenzhouxiangella psychrophila. Lineage (NCBI taxonomy): Bacteria > Pseudomonadati > Pseudomonadota > Gammaproteobacteria > Chromatiales > Wenzhouxiangellaceae > Wenzhouxiangella > Wenzhouxiangella psychrophila. The sequence goes on from NZ_JBHJMQ010000001.1 coordinate 353,662, forward strand.
GGTGAGCTGATTCTCAATGTTCGGTAGTGGGCAGACCGAAATCCACCGGCGGGCGCTGCCCTGAGCGGTCCCTCCAGCGGGATGCTTTTGCCGGAGATTCGTTGGAGGAAGTGGATCCGATTGTGTTCGAAAACGCACAGACCAAACCTGCAAGACGCGGCCATGATCAGGCCTCACCCTGCAGCTTTCCGAGAGCACGGTCAGAGGCAAGGCCAATGGAACCGCTTATCTGGAGATCAGTTCATGAACAAGAATCAGGTTAAAGGTCGCGCGAAAGAGGCCAAGGGAAAGGCAAAGGAAGTTGCCGGCAAGGCAACTGGCGATAAAAGTACAGAGTACAAGGGCAAGGCCGAGAAGCATGGTGGCAAGGTCCAGGCCAAGTACGGAGATGAAAAGAACGAAGCCAGGAAAGAAAAAAGATAAATCAATGCAGGCTTCATCAAGGATAACCGGCTGCAAATAGCTGCGGTTCTGTGGGGCCATGTGTCAGGAAACAAACGGATCGAATGCAACCAATACTCGTAACCGGTACCGCCGGATTCATCGGCTCGCATGTCGCAATGAGGCTACTCAACGACGGCCATAGGGTAATCGGTTTTGATAACCTCAACGATTATTACGATGTCAATCTAAAGAAGGCGCGGTTGGCGCGCTTTGACAACCATTCCGCGTACACTCATATTACCGCCGACCTGTCTGATCGCAAGGCGGTTGAGGATTGCTTCGCTGTCCATCGGCCTGGCCGCGTTGTCCACCTGGCCGCACAGGCCGGTGTTCGCTACGCTGCGGAGAATCCGCATGTCTATATCAGCTCCAATGTCACTGGTACGCTTCATGTACTCGAGGGCTGTCGGCACTCCGGTGTAGAGCATCTTGTCTTTGCATCGACCAGCTCAGTCTACGGGGCGAACACAAGCATGCCGTTCAAGGAGGGGGACAGCACCGAACACCCGCTTACACTGTATGGCGCCACCAAGAAGGCAAATGAGATGATGGCGCACTCCTATGCCCATCTCTACGGGGTTCCCAGCACGGGGCTTCGTTTCTTTACCGTATACGGTCCCTGGGGGCGTCCGGACATGGCGCTTTTCCTGTTCACAAAAGCAATTCTGGCCGGTGAGGCGATCCAGGTCTTCAATCACGGGAAACATCGCCGAAGCTTCACCTATATCGACGATATCGTCGAAGGCATTGTTCGCATCCTGGATCGGCCTCCCAGGATTGATTCCAATTGGGATAGCCAGTTCCCCAGCCCGGCATCCAGCGGCATTGCTCCGTATCGGATCTATAACATCGGTAACCAGAACAGCGTTGAGCTGCTACGTTATATCGAAGTCCTGGAAGATTGTCTCGAAACAAAGGCCGAGATGAATATGCTGCCCATGCAGCCCGGCGATGTGCCCGACACCGAGTCAGATGTCACGAGTCTGGCGGACGCAGTCGGATATATTCCCAAGGTTGATGTAGAAGAGGGTGTGGCCAACTTTGTCGATTGGTATCGAAGGTATTACGGCTCAGTTCCTGAATTGGTGAAGATCCCACCTGCTGCCTCGACGCATGGTTAGCTCGGTGAGTTCTGATCAGCGCAGGAATGGTTTTAAATATAGCGAGCCAGAGCTACATCATGCTCCTTTCCTGGTACCTCGAGCAGGATCCGGTGAAGGATCGATACTGCTTCTCCACCTTCTACCGATCCTGGCACGGGAGCCCGAGCCGGCAGGACAGCGAGATCCTCTACGCCCTGGCGCGACCGGCCTCGACCGGCCCGGGACTGCGCGTACAGATGCACGCCGCCATCGGAGAATCGCTGTCGCAAGTCTATGTGACGCCCCTGATTTTCGCGCTCCTTGATCGATCAGACGTTCCGTGATGTAAAAAACCCGCACCAGGTGGTGCGGGCTGACATCGTGAAAAAAACTCTGGTTATCAGGGGGTCAGAAGTGTACGGTCACGCTATTGGAGCAGACGCTGCGGCCGGCCTCGCAGATTTCATATTGCAGGCTGCCGCCGCCTCTGAGGTCGGTCTTGTCAATGGTTGAACCCGAATCCGCGATTGTCGCTACACGGTTGCCTTCGCGGTAGAGGTCAACATTTGACGAGGTCGCGCCGGTCCAGGTGATTTCGGCAGTCCAGCGGCCTTTTACCCGGTAACCCGTGCCGTCAACGGATATCCCGGTATCGTCACTACCAGTATCGTCATCGCCAGTATCGTCATTGCTGGTGTCCTGGACGCTGACGGTCTGGCTTGTCGAACTGTTCTGGCCGATATCATCGGTTACGGTCAGCGTGACGGTGTAGCTGCCGTCGACACTATAGGTATGGTCGATCGCCGCACCGGAAGCGCTGTTACCGTCGCCCAGCTCCCAGGCGTAGCTGAGGGCCGAATCGCTACTGTCGCTGGCGAAACTGCACTGCAAGCTGCTGCAGTCGTAACTGAAGCCGGAAGCTGGAGGGTCGCTCGGCTCGCTGGGCTCATTGACCGTCGTATCATCCTCCACGGTGCCCCACTCTATGGCGCCGATATCCGGGCCATTGCCAACGTCACGTGCGAGGTTGTGGAAATCATCCCCAGGAGCCAGGTTGACGTCGGCATAGTCAATCACGAGACTGTCTGACAGTGGCTCGGCATCGAAGCTTGAAAGGCTGTTGTCAGCGATTCCCGGCGAGCCATAGCACAGGCTGCTGCCGGGGCAGTCGCCGTGGCGAACACCGTCGATATAATTACTCTCCCATACAAGCTCTTCGTCGCTGCCGGAGTAATAAAGGCAGCTCTGCTTGCTTGCATCCAGGAAGTATGGTTTGCCGATGATCAGGTTGTTGACCATGCGCAGTCGTGACGTGCTGGCCCCACTACCGCCACTGATCACACAATTGCCCTGACTGACGATTGTGTTGTTGATCAGATCGGTTTGTGATGAATTGCTCAACCCAACGTAGATCGAATCCCCCAGCGCTCGGCAGTGATCACCATCAAGCATGTTCGGGTGATTGACGAAATAAGAACAGTTGCCGACGACCACTGAATTTTCAATCAACGCTGTGCGTGATGTCTTGATCTGATTCCCTGCATTGCTATCAACCAGGGTTCGGCGAATGGAAACCTGTCCTTCGTCACTGAGATAAAGAAGGTCGATGCCATCCGAGGTGTTGTGATGGATGGTGCTGTCTTCAAACACCCAATGCCCGCCGGTGGTTCCGGTTCCGAGGCCATCGCCCCAACCACCGCCTTTCTGGCCCCAACAACCAAAGACCTCGCCACTGTCCCATCGCTCGAGACAGCCGTTCCAGCCGATGACCGATTCCTTGAATGTGATGGTCCCACTGTTGGACGTGTCGGAACCGATATTACCGTCCCAACCTGCCCAACCGTTGGCCCGGATCTCGACTCGTTCCAGCGTCCAGTCGGTGATGCGGCCGGCATGGACGCCACGATTGGACAGACCGTGAATATCCAGGTCACGCATGAAGACATTGCTTGAATCACGGCCCGAAACGCCTGTAGATGCCCAATCGCCGTAGGGTGCGGAATCACGGTTACAGGCGGCGACTTCCCCACCGCACTGCCCGCTGTTGCAGTGGGATTCGGCACAACTACCTCGGTCGGTGATGTCAAGACAGGCCAGCTCAACGTTCGAGCTGCCCTCGAGGTTCACGACCATCCATGCCCGCTCCGTACCCCACAGTTCCGGAGCCTGTTCACATCCGTCGGCGTGACCCTGCCCCAGGATTCGGGTGGGCTGGTCCGGCGAGGGGCCGCTGGGGATCGGTGGCATGACGCATTCCCATGGCCAGCTCTGACTACAGTTGTCCGCGCCGGGCGCGCCGTAGCCCATGCGGTAGTTCCCCGACCCTATGTCGAGTGTGTCGCCACCCTGGATTCTCGGCACGCCAAGCGGCGGCAAGGCCATGAATGGATGGTTCCATGCACAATCCTGGCTGGTGCCGCTGCCCGGGTAAGGCTTATCGGATAGGCCGGTGCACTGGCTGGTATCGCCGCCGTCGGAACGAACGTAGTAGTTAGCCGCAGAGGCTGCCGGAATTCCAACTACAAAAAGCAGGCACGCAAGTGCAAACCGGGTCCGAATGGACCGTGGACTGATTGGTGTCATTTTAAAAATTCCCTGACTGATAGCTCCGCCCGTTCCGGGCTGGCCCGCATATCCAACATGCGGGGAATACAGTTCACTAAAAGCGAGCGAAAAGTATCCCATCCACTTTGTTAAAAAATACAGCCGTATAGCGTTGGCTGTATGTTCAACCGGGAGCGCGCCTTCACAATCCCCTAAAACAACGGTGAGTTATCTCCCAATGTGCGCTAGGAGACCATTTGGAATCAGCTCCTCGAGCCCTCTGAGCATGGGCTCTTGCCACGCTGTCCCTAGTACCGTTAATGAATCGGTTTTATAGGTCTAAAGAACGTTCTACGAAGGCCCCGGGAGTTTCAAGATCAGCCAGGAATACTGATAGATGGAGAAAGCTATATTCGGCGGTCCCAGCCAGCATCCGCGTCGAGCTGCTCGAAGGCTTTCTGTTGAAAGATTATGCGCAGGAAAAGCGGGCAGGAGACCGGGATAGCCAGCAGCGTGAATCAACCAGGGAGGCAGGCTCGATTGCCCGATGCATTAAAGGTTTTGGCGATGTCGACTCAGAATCCCGCCTGGCAGTCGATTGATTGGGTGTGACTGTTTATCTGATCGTGTCTGGAAAAACGTCAGTTATTCGTTTCCCGGTCAGCGGACTCCCTGGCCCCCGCGCCTTGATCCGTGCCGGCCGGCACCTCGATCCTGCTCGCATCATGAGTGGATGTCATGCTTCGGGAGAGGCTGGCTTTTGCCTGACTCCATACCGCGACAAGAAATGCAGTGAGGGGGACGGCCAGTACCATGCCGGTAATGCCGCCGAAGGCCATTCCCCAGAAAAACACGGAGATCACGACCAGGGCAGGGTGCAGTCCCGAACGATTTTCCATGATCTTCGGTGTCAGTAGCCAGCTTTCGATGAGTTGCACAACGGCAAATACGAGCAGGCTTAAGGCGGCCAGCGGGAAGCCGCCGTATGTTTGCGTATAGGCCAATGGCAAGACGATAAGTAGTCCGATCAACGTCCCGAGGAATGGGACGATATTCAGAAGGCCCAGGAGAACACCGATCAGTATCCCGCCCTTCAATTCGATGATCGTAAAGCCGATGGCATACATGATGCCCATGATCAATGCAATAACAAGCTGTCCCTGAAAGAATCCCGTAACCTGGGCGACAAAGACGTCAATGAAGTACATCGCGTTCTTCTGTGCGCGGGTACTGAATACCGAAAGTACATTCGTGACCCGGGCATGAAGCTGTCCTCCGGACAACAGCGCAAAGAACAGTAAAAGAGGCACGAAACTCAAGCCCGCGACAACCCCTGCAAGCGATTGCAACGTCTTGCGGGTATTCTCGATTCCGGGCATTGCAGCCTTGAGGTCTCCGTCCTGAGCGCTCTCCATGACCACTCGTGTGAGGCCGGGGAATTGCTCGAGCATGTAGTCCCGCCCTCGTTCGAGGGTTGGGGGTACCATCTCTGCGAATAGAACCAGCTCACGGATCAGGGCCGGGAGGATTATGATGACGACCCCGGCGATTACAGCCATAAAGAGGACAACGACGACAAACACGGCAGCGAGCCGCGGTAACTGCATCCATCGCTCGAGATGGTCGACCACGGGATACAGAACAAGGGCCAAGATGCCCGCCACGGCTAAAGGCATGACCAGGCTGTAGAAGAATGAAAGGACCATGCTCAATGCCCAGATGATCCCGGCGATGAGGACGAACAGTGCAACGATTGCAGACAGCACGGCGGTCGCCCTGAAAAGACGGCGCTCCACTGAACCGAACAGGGATGTTCCGGGTTCTGCACTCACTAGGTCTGTTCCCGCAGACGTGTAATCCTGGATTTCACTGGCGATACCCACCGGTACTCAATGTGAATACTGTCCGCAATTGGCGTTCCCCAACTGTTCGTTGCCACACACAACGCAGACCGCGGTTCACTGCAAGGCGCCCTGGATGCCTTGTGTGAGAGGCGTCGGGACTCCGCCCGGGCGCGTTCCTCGTGATGACGCCGGGCGCTCTACCCTGTGTTCGCCACCGCACAGAGGCCGCCGATCGACACATGCGAGGCTGCCCAATCCTCTGGTGCCAGTGCCTTTACCCCGTCGGAAAAGTGAGCGATGACGATTGCCACCTGGTTCATATTTATCGGGCTGTTGCTGCTGCTGGTGGGCTTTACCTACCATAATCTGCGAAGCTTGCCGACGACGTCCGCAATTCTGTATTTACTCGCCGGATGCCTTGTCGGGCCCATGGGCTTGGGTCTGTTTCATTTCAATCCGTTGAAGGAATCAGCCTTACTCGAAGTTCTGACGGAGATTGCCGTGCTGGTATCGTTGTACTGCGCCGGCGTAAAAATGCCATCCCCGGTAACCCTGAGGCGCTGGCAGAGTCCCTTGCAACTGGCGATTGTGTCTATGGCGATTACCGTGGGGCTGGTAACGCTGTTTGGCCATTACTGGCTTGGCTTGCCGCTTGGGGCTGCCGTGTTGCTGGGGGCGGTGGTCGCTCCGACTGACCCGGTGCTGGCAACTGAAGTGCAGGTCCGGCATGCCGACGATTCCGATCACCTCCGTTTTGCACTGACTTGCGAAGCCGGAATAAACGACGGTAGCGCCTTTCCTTTCATCATGCTCGGGCTCGGCTTGCTTGGACTGCACGACCTTGGTGAGTCGGGGTCCCGCTGGCTCTTCATGGACGTGCTATGGGCCAGTGGTGCTGGTGTCGGTATCGGTATCCTGATGGGATACGCTGCAGGCTGGCTCGTGTACCGGTTGCGCACGAAATTTGTGGGAACCGTGTTTCTTGAAAGCTTTCTCGGCCTGGGGCTCATTGCGCTCGCTTATGGCATCTGTCTACTGGTGGGTGCGTGGGGGTTCCTGGGTGTGTTCAGTGCAGCAGTAGCCTTGCGACAGACCGAGCTGGGCTTGGCCAAGCGGGGCTCTCTAACCACTACGGTCCAAAAGCCGACTGGTGATCAAAAGGCTGAAACGAAGGCTCATGCGCATGTGAGTGACAGCTCCCTGATATTCAATGAACATCTGGAGCGACTCGCGGAGATCGTGCTTGTGCTCTTGATTGGTGGTTCGCTGTTCTGGGATTCGTGGAGCTGGCGGGCTGCCGGTTTCGCCGCGTTCCTGTTCCTGATTGCACGTCCCTTAAGCGTTCACCTGGGTCTGTTGGGGAGTAATTCATCCATGCGCGTGCGCAATCTTGCCGGTTGGTTCGGTGTGCGTGGTATTGGCTCCATGTACTACTTGATGTACGCCATTCAACATGGCCTGCCGGAAGAGATTGCGTTGGAACTGCTCCACCTGACCCTGGTGGCGGTTGCCTTGTCAATTCTCGTACACGGCGTCAGTGTGAAACCCGCTTTTGCTCTCTTCTGGCGGCCGGGGTCCTCCCCAAAGTAGGTTAGGGCTATCTTCTTTTCCTGTGGGCTGCCACCTTTTCTCGGGGCGGGGGTGTCGCAACGCACAGACGCGTAAAGGCAGTGTACTGACAATGTCTACTGCTTTCTGGCGGCAATCGATTCCGCTTTCGTTGAAAGTGCTGGGTGACACTGAGGTTGCCCGGGAGCCTCCTTGGAGTAACAACCATGAAATCGAACGCAAAAGAACGTGTAGCACATGAACGTGTAGCACATGAGAGAGTTGATGCCGTAGCCGCCGGTGCTCATGAGGCGGTCGATTGGGCAGCTGAAGCAACCAACAATGCAACAGACAGCCTGAGCGAAACAGGCCACGAAATCAAGGCAACGCAGGAAAAGTGGTTGGCTGTGGCACGCGAATACGTGCAGGAAAATCCGGCAACCTCTGTTGGTATCGCGGTCGCCGGCGGCTATCTCCTCAGTCGCATCTTGCGCAGGCGCTAGGGTAGGTTCCTGAATGCCGCGCGATTCCGGTGATCGATCGGATTACGACGCAACCTCCTCTTCCAGAAGGTCCGGGCACGAGTCCGGACTGCTGGAAGTGGTCAGGCTGCTCGATAGAGAAGTACGTGAGGTTGTATATGATCACCTATTCCTTGCCGCCCTGGAAGCACGACAAGCGGGGGAGAGCCTGGTCCGGATCATTGCCATGGGACTGATTACCGCTTGCCTGCTGTCAACCGCCTGGCTGGCGCTGGTCAGCGCCGTGGTCATTGTGCTGGTCCAGCACTCGCTGATGACGGCTACCAGTGCATTGATGCTGGTCTTCGCTGTCCATTGCCTGGTTGCCATGCTTCTCGTTGCAGCCATTCGAAAGCGCAGCAGGCACCTGATGTTTCCGGCCACAATCAGTCGGCTCGAACCAGCACCGTCTTCTGACCCGGATGGCGAGAGGTCCCCTTGACGGTGCAGCGGAACAGATCGCACGGGAACGACAGCCAATCCCTGGCTCGCCAGATCAGTCAGGTGGCAAACCGTCTCGATCGGCGAAAGAAAACCGCAAAGTCGCTTGGTTTGTTACTCGGGTCCCGGATTCGCTCCGGGCTTGCCTCGCCGGGTGGACTGTGGTTTGCCGGGTGCGCAGGATTTCTGGCCGCCGAATGGATTCATAGGCCGGAGAAGCAACCGCCACTGCAACTGCGTCCGGCCGGTGAGCAAGCGACCATGCCGCCGAGTAGCTCGCCAACTGCGGCCATGTCGAATTCGGAATTGCTACTCAGGATTGCGCTGGATCTGGGAACGTTCTGGGTAAAGGCAAATGCCGGGGGTACCCGTCCCGACGGAAGGCGCTGAAGCGGACTTCGCCGGTTTTTCCAACGATAACGCCCCTGGTGTGTGACAGCGTACAGATACTCGCCGACTAAAGAGTCATGCTCTACGTGAACTTCTCAACCGGTTGCTACCGGAAGGAATAATAATCATGCTATTTACTATTGCCGTTGTTCTCGCCGTACTCTGGCTCCTCGGATTCGTTTCCGGAACCACGATGGGCGGGTTGGTTCATATTCTGCTGGTGCTCGCAGTGATCGTGGTGTTGTTCCAGTTGATCAGCGGACGCCGGAGTGGGGTCGGGTAAGGTACCCCGCAATCATGGGCCCGGCCACGCGACCGGGCTTTTCCCCGATAGCTGTTCAGTTATCCGCCCGACTTATTCAGAGGTTCCTCAATCAGGCCCGGAATCTGATTTCGGGCCGGCAAGTTCGCTGGCCGGGTTTTCATTCCGGTGCATCGGGTCGTGATCCGCCGTCGAGTTGCTTCATCGAGCCGTGAATATCGCACGGCGGACGCAGCTTGTCTCGATCCAGCAAATCGATTGAGTGATCTGCATGGATCGAGGAATGGGCGTCATTGAGCGCCTGGCCAAGCAGGAGCACGGTCTCCAGAAGTTGTGCGTTCTTATGCAAGAGATCTTCGATTTGGGTGAGAGCTGTCTGAAGCTGAATCCGTGGATCCGCGCTTGCGAGACAGCTGAACCGCTCAGGCTGCGCTCGTGATTGCCATCGCGCCCTTGAAAACTGCGCGACCTGCTTCCCCACGATTCCCATGAGAATCTCGGGCTGGATTTGCCGCGTGGAGTGCTTGTGACCGTTCATCGTGTATGTAGTCATCCCTAAATCCTCAGCGATACCTGACTGTCGGACTCCACAAAATGATCGTTCCCGGGTTGCGTGTCTGTTCGAGACCGAACAATGGCTTATTTGGGTGCGATGACGCGCCCGATGCTTGGATTCTTGCGTCCAACAGGAGATTTCGCTGGGAGTTCTCGCTGCAGTGTGCGGTAGCGCACAGAGTATAGGCGGGCTCGGATCTAGGCTAATTGCTTATTGGTATGCCCATTTCTTCACAGGGCGGAATTGCACTGATTGTCTTGATGATGATGGTGATTGCTGTTCTCTCCATTCGGCATTCAAACTGAATCGGAGATGGTCGTTGCAATTCTGAAGTGAAAACCCTGGCCGTTCTTGCGGTCAGGGTTCTTTTATGGCCTGGAGCTCGGAGCCGAACTGGCGCTGATAAGCAGCCAGGGTTGCCGGATAGCATTCGCAGGCAACCGATTCCAATCCGGTCCGGGACAGTATCTGGATGCGACCGCGGGCATATCGGATAAATTGTTTTTCCTGCAGTTTGCAGGCCGCGATGGTGACCGCGCTTCTGCGCACGCCCAGCATGTTCGCCAGGAACAAATGGGTCAGCATCAGGGGGTGCCCCCGGGCGCGGTCGTCCATTGTCAACAGCCAGCGGGCCAGGCGAGCGGAGACTTCATGGAAGGCGTTACAGGCAGCGTTCCGGGCCAGTTGTTCGGCAAGAACAAACAGGTAGCCATCGATGACGCTTTTCAACGCTGGACTCGTCTCTAGCAGGCTATGGAACCGCGAGGCCGAAACCTGGAGTGCGGTCCCGGAGCCCTGGACGACCGCCTGCATGGGGTGGCGGTCGACGCCCAGAGCCAGCGAGGCGCCCAGCATACCCTCGTGACCGATCATGCTCATCTCCAGTGGCTCATGACCTCCGACCTCGGCCATGACCGAGATGATCGCGGTGGTCGGGAAGAGCGCCTGGACAATCGGCGCGCCGGCTTCAGCGATCGCCTGGCCGAATTCAAGCTCGATCGGCCGGGACGCCGCCAGCAGCGACCGGGCGGCCGCAGTGGGTAGTCGATCGATCAATTGATTGGTTTCAGGCATCGCAGCATCCTTTTGATGCCTCATGCTCGCTGCCAGGGATGGACCCGTCTGTTCGCTTCGACACGCTCGATTTCGAGCGCAATCCGGGCAGGGTTCGGGTCGGGCTAGAGATGTTCGGCGAAAACCGTCAGCCGGTCGGTTTCTTGCTTGACCACGGCGTAGCATTCGCAGGAGAGTTCCTCCAGCTTCGGGCGGTCGAGCACGGTGATGTGTCCGCGTCGGTAGCGGATGACACCCAGATCCTGAAACTTGCGGGCCGCTTCGGTCACGCCTTCCCTGCGCACGCCCAGCATGTTGGCGATCAATTCCTGGGTCATGGTCAATTCGTTGGTCGGCAATCGATCGAGGGAGAGCAGCAGCCAGCGGGCCAACTGCTGGTCGATGTGGTGATGCCGGTTGCACACCGCGGTCTGTCCCATCTGTGTGATCAAGGCCTGGGTGTAGCGCAGCATCAGCATGCGCGTGGCGGCATCATTGTGGAATTCGCGCCTGAGATCGCTGGCCGGCAGCCGGTAGGCCGTACCGGCGCCCTGGACCACGGCCCGGCTGGGCGTGCTGTCGCCACCCATGAACACCGCGACACCGACGATGCCATCGTGGCCGACGATCGAGATCTCGGCCGAGTGGCCGTCGAGCATGACGTAGAGCAGGGAGATGACACAGTCGGCCGGGAAGTAGACGTGCTTCTCATCCTGCCCGGCGGCAAAAATCTCCTTGCCCAGCGGCAGCTCGATTTCACGCAGCAGCGGAAACACCCGTTCTTTCACCCTTTCGGGCAAAAAAGCGAGCAAGTCATTTCGCTCCGGTCCAGTCGTCATGGCCACCGCCTGATGCGGGCAACTCACCTGAGCAGAGTAACCCATTGCCCAACGCCCATTCCACGCTAGCCGGTCTTGGTCGAAGCGAGGATGATCTGGATCAAGAAATCATCCATACAGTATGCACGAATTTTCTAAAGGTTCTTCGCGTAGGCTGCAAGGCGATCGGTTTCTTCCTTGACCACGGCGTAGCACTCGCAGGAGAGTTCTTCCAGCTTTACCCGATCGAGTACGGTGATCCGCCCGCGCTGATAGCGGATGACACCCATCTTCTGCAGTTTGCTGGCCGCCTCGGTCACCCCTTCCCGGCGCACGCCCAGCATGTTGGCGATCAATTCCTGGGTCATCGTCAACTCGTTGGTCGGCAGGCGATCCAGGGAGAGAAGCAGCCATCGGGCCAGTTGCTGGTCGATGGAGTGATGCCGGTTGCAGACCGCGGTCTGGGCCATCTGGGTGATGAGGGCCTGCGTATAGCGCAGCATCAGCATGCGCATGGCGGCATCGTTGTGGAACTCGTGTTTGAGATCGGATGCCGGCAGCCGGTAGGCCGTCCCGCCACTCTGGACCACGGCTCGGCTGGGCGTGCTGTCGCCGCCCATGAACACTGCAATGCCGACGATCCCCTCACGGCCCACAACCGAGATCTCGGCCGAATGACCGTCGAGCATGACATAGAGCAGGGAGATGATGCAGTCGGCCGGGAAGTAGACGTATTTCACATCCTGCCCGGCGGCATAGATCTCCTTGCCCAGCGGCAGCTCGATTTCGCGTAACAGGGGGAACACCCGATCCTTTATCGGTTGAGGTAAGAGCGTGAGTAATTCGTTGCGCTCCGGGCCCGTGGTCATGCCCGACTTCCACTTGTTGGCCTGCTGGGCCAGGTCGGCGCGTAATTCGTTTCGATCCGATCCGGACGTCATGGCTGAATTCCCCGTCTCCGCTTAAAGTTCACCCCCCATTATGTCGCAGTCAGCGCCGACACTTATGTGCGGTACCGAACAGCCAATCCCGACTGGCCGGAAGATAGCCCGAGATTTCATCCGCCGCAGGGGTCATGGCTATCATCCTCGCGATGGAGGCTCAACAGTATCACCGATAGCTCGAATGAGCCCGACAGGCAAAATGATTTGCATTGACGAATCATTTTCGGGATTCTGATAGTTTCTGTCGAAACCTTCACGCCCGGATGCTGTCGGGGCAGAAGATGCCTGGCCACTCGGCCACTTCAAACAACAAGCCAAATAGAGGGCGGTCATTCCGTGAATTCCGAAATACCCGCGGTCAAGGACGACAACCGGCGCGGCCTGATGCGAACGCTGGTGATCTGCGCCGTGCTGATTGCCGCCGGCGCGGCCGTGCTCTTCGTGATCTACAACACTGAGCCGACGGCGAGCCGCGATGGCGCCGTGCGCCAGTCGGCCTCGCTGGTGGACGTGACCCGGGGCGAATATGGCACGTTCCGGCCCACCATCGAGGCCATGGGCACGGTGCGCCCGGCGCGCGAGATCTCGCTGAGCGCGCGGGTCGAGGGCGAGATCGTCGAACTGGGCGATTCCTTCGAGCCCGGCGGTTTCGTCGACGCCGGTGAAATGCTCGTGGCGATCGACGACGCTGACTACCGGATCGCCGTCGAACAGCGCGACAGCGCGCTCGAGCAGGCGATCGCCGAGTTGGAGATCGAACGCGGCGAGCAGCAGGCGGCGCGCTCCGACTACGAATCCTTCAACCGGGACCTGCCGCCGGAACGCCGGGCCCTGGTGCTGCGCGAACCCCAGTTGCGCGCCGCCGAGGCGAACGTCGAGTCGGCTCGCGCCGATCTGCGGCAGGCCGAACTCGATCTGGAACGCACGAGTGTCGAAGCGCCGTTCGCCGCCCATATCCTGGGTCGTGAGGTCAATGTCGGTTCTCAGGTCACTCCGGGCACGGTGCTGGCCCGCCTGGTCGGGCTCGATACCTACTGGGTCGAGGCGACCGTTCCGGTCACGCGCCTGGGTTGGCTGACGATTCCCGACGGCGAGGAACCGGGTTCCGATGTGGAAATCCGCAATCGCAGCGCCTGGCCCGAGGGTGTGTCCCGTCGGGGCGAGGTGTTTCGCATGGTCGGCGAGCTCGAGGGCAATACGCGCCTGGCGCGCATCCTGGTCTCGGTCGACGATCCGCTGGCCCGCGACGCCGGGCCGGGGACGCCGCCCCTGATGATGGGGGAATACGTGCAGTGCCGGATCGAGGGTCGAGAGATCGCCGATGTCGTGCGCATCGAGCGCCAGTACATCCGCGACGACGAGACGGTCTGGCTGATGGTCGACGGCCGTCTGGTGATTCAGCCGGTTTCAATCGCCTTCCAGGACGAGACCTACGCCTACGTCGATGAGGGTCTGAGCGACGACGACCGCGTGGTCACCACCCGCCTGGCGACCGTGCGCGAAGGGCTCAGGCTGCGCCTTGACGAAGATGAGGACGCCGTTACCGCAGGAGACGTCGAGGCATGAATTCGACGCCGTCCGGCCCGGGCCCGAATCCGGGCGGCCCGATCGCATGGATGGTCAACCATCCGATCGCGGCCAATCTGGCGATGATCATCCTGCTTGCCGGCGGGGTGTACACCGCCATCACCATGCAAAAGGAAGTCCAGCCGCGCTACGAGCTGGACTATGTCGACGTCAGCGTCTCCTATCCGGGCGCGGCGCCGGAGGAGGTCGAGCAGGGCATCCTGCTGCCGGTCGAGGAAGCCGTGCGCGGCGTGCAGGGCATCAAGGAACTCACGTCGACGGCGCGCGAGGGTTCGGGTTCGATCAGCCTCGAACTGGTCGGCGGCGTCAACCGCATGCGCGTCTACCAGGATGTCGACCAGGCGGTGGCCCAGATTCGTACCTTCCCGATCGATGCCGAAGAGCCCGAGGTGCGCCTGCGCTCGTGGCAGCGCGATGTGATGGAGATCGGCCTTTTCGGCGACATCGATACCTGGTCGTTGCGCAATCTGGGCGAGCGGGTCCGCGACCAGCTTCTGAGCAAGCCCAATATTACGCAGGTCGAGATCGGCAACGTGCCGGCCTATCTCACGCACGTCGAGATCCCGCAGCGCACGCTGCGCGAGTACGGTCTCACGCTCTCCGAGGTCGCCGACATCATCGAGCAGTCCAGCCGCGACGTGCCGGCCGGCGCCATCGACACCAGCCGGGGCGAGATCCTGCTGCGGCTCAACGAGCGCAAGGTGTGGGCGCGCGAGATGGGCGACATCGTGATCGCCAGCTCCGAAAGCGGCGCGCCGCTGACGCTCGGCGACATCGCCGAAGTGCGTGACGGTTTTGACGAGGTGGGTTTTCACTCGCAGTTCAATCGACAGCCTTCGCTCGAGATCGAGATCTTTCGCGTCGGCACGCAGTCGCCACTTGAGGTGGCCGAGTCGGTCGAGGAAGTGCTCGACGAGCTCGATCACACGCTGCCGGAGGGCGTGAGCTGGCGAATCGATTCGAACCGGGCCGAGGAGTTCGGTGATCGTCTCAAACTGCTGCTCAAGAACGGGGCGCTGGCAATCATCATCATCGTGCTCATCCTGGCGCTGTTCCTGGAAGCGCGCCTGGCCTTCTGGATCATGATGGGCATGACGATTTCCTTTGTCGGCGCCATCAATTTCCTGCCGAGCCTGGGCATCACCATCAACATGATTTCGATGTTCGGGTTCCTGGTCGCGCTTGGCATCGTCGTCGACGACGCCATCGTCGTCGGCGAGAACGTCTACGAGCATCGAGAGCGGGGCTTGAGCATGATCGACGCGGCGACTGTCGGCGCGCGCGAGATGGCCTGGCCGGTGACTTTCAGCATCCTGACCAACATCGTTGCCTTCCTGCCGGTGATGTTCATCCCGGGCATCATGGGGCAGTACTGGTGGCCGCTGCCGGTGGTGGTGGTGACCGTGCTGGCGCTGTCCCTGCTCGAGGCGCTGTTCATCCTGCCTTCGCACCTGGCGCATATCCGCGAGCGTTCGCACGCCGCCGTGGGCGAGCGCCTGCACAAGGTCCAGCGCGGCTTCGCGCGCGGTGTGAGCAACTGGATCGAGACTCGCTACCGACCATTCCTGGAGCTTTGCCTGCGCAACCGCTACATCACCCTCACCGGCGCGCTGATGCTGCTGGCGGTCACGGGCGGCTACGCGCTGAGCGACCACCTCGGCATGATCATGATGCCCGAGCAGCCGGCCGATGAAATCGAGGCCGGCGTGCGCCTGCCGGTGGGTACGACGCGCGACGTGGCCGCCGACATGGCCGCCCAGATCACCGAGGCCACGCACCGGATGTTCGAGGACAACGATCTCTACGAGGCGGCCGAGGGCATCAAGACGAACGTGCGCGGTAGAACCTTCATCGACGTCGAGATCGTGATGTTGCCGCCGGCCGAGCGCGACATCAGTACGCAGGAGGTCATCGAGCTCTGGCGCGAGCAGATCGGCGACATCAAGGGTGTCGACCAGATCACCTTCGAGGCCGAACGCGGGCCGGGCAGCTGGCGCGATGACATCAGTATCGATCTCAGTCACAACGACATCGAGGTGATCGAGCGGGCTTCGGCGGAGCTGGTCGAGCGCCTGGAATCCTTCGGCAACACCCGCGACGTCAACGACAACTACGAGGCCGGCAAATCGCAGCTCGACTTCACGCTGCTGGCCGAAGGAAGGGCACTGGGTCTGACGCCGGTGGCGGTCGGCCGGCAGTTGCGCGGTGCCTTCTACGGTGATATCGCCCTGCGCTACCTGCGCGGCACGAACGAAATCGAGGTGCGCGTCAAGCTGCCGGAGGAAGAGCGCGAGGACATCCGCACACTCGAGAACTTCATGCTCAGGACCCCCGACGGCGTCGAGGTGGCCCTGGCCGACGTGGCGCGGGTCGAGGAAGGCCAGTCATTCACCTCGATCAACCGCCGCGATGGGCGGCGCATCATCAACGTCGGCACCGACGTCGAACCCAAGAGTGCCATCAGCCGGGTCCAGGCGGCGATCGACTCGGAGGTCATGCCGCAGCTCCAGGCGGATTTCCCCGGACTGACCTGGACTTACGAGGGCAGTAACCAGGAACTGCGCGAGTCCACCGCGGCGCTGTGGGGCGGCTTCGGGCTGGCCCTGTTTGCCGTCTATGCATTGCTGGCAATCGCCTTCAGCAGCTACGTCCAGCCCTTGATCGTGATGCTGGCCATTCCCTTCGGCATCGTCGGCGGGGTCATCGGTCACATCCTGCTCGGCTACGACCTGTCGCTGGTGAGCATGCTCGGTGTCGTCGCCGTCTCCGGCGTGGTCGTCAACGGCGCGTTGATCATGGTGCATTTCGCCAATCGCCAGCGCTCGGAGATGTCCGCCCACGACGCCATCCTCAAGGCGGGGACGCGCCGTTTCCGTCCGATCGTGCTGACCACCGTGACCACCTTTGGCGGTCTGGCACCGATCATCTTCGAAACTTCCCTGCAGGCCGTGCATCTTGTGCCGATGGCTATTTCGCTTGGCTTCGGTATCGTCTTTGCCACCTCGATCATGCTGGTGGTCGTGCCCTGCTTCTACATGCTGCTCGAAGATATCCACGAAGCCTTGCAACGTCGTCGCGCGGCGTCGGTCTGAGTCTTGAAGGCCCCGCGCCGGATCTTCCCGGATCCGGCGCGTGATGACTCACTGCCTGAAAATGCCGGTAATTTTCGCGATTTATCGCTAAAAACCCGTATTTTTCAAAACTTTGATATGCGTGTGTTAGGTTTGAACGCATCCAAGGGGTTACTCACTCGCTTCTGAAGGAGGCATCAGCATGGTTCAGCAGAATCCGACCACACCATCAGAGACCGGTGTACGGCCCGGTGGGTCCGGAACCAAGGACAAGAACCCCGACAAGGGCTATATCGCCTTGCTCGGCTGGAGTCTCAACGCCATCGATGCCATGGCCCGATTCGATCGGCGCTACGTCGTCGTCGCTCCGTCGTGGGCGGCCGACTACGCCCGTGAGCATGATGTTCCGTTCATCGAATGGGACTTCGAGCGACTCAACGAGCGCTCCCTGGAGATTGCCGAAACCCTCAAGAAAGAGGGTGTGGACGTCTCGATCCCGCTGTTCGAGGAGACGGTCGAATGGGCCGGCGCCATCAATTCGGTCCTGATGGACAAGCCGCGCCTGCACGGCCAATCCGTGCTGTTCCGCGACAAGGCCCTGATGAAGCGCCGCGCCCATCTCGGCGGCATCCGGGTCGGGGTGTTCGAGGAAGCGCACGACCGCGATGATGTCTATCGCTTCCTGCGCCGCGTCAACCAGACGCTGCTCAAGCTCGACGGCGACCCGAACGATCCGATTCACCTCAAGGCTTTCGACCAGGCCGGTTGCCTGGGGCATCGGGTGATTCGCATGCCCGAAGAGATCGAGTCCATTCCGGATACCGATTTCCCCCTGCTTATGGAATCCCACCTCGATGGTTGGGAGTTTGCCGTTGAGGCCTGGATTCACGACGGTGAAATCAAGTTTCTCAATATTTCCGAGTACGTCACGCTTGGTTATTCGGTGTTCGTGCCGGCCACGCCAGAGCTGGAAAGCTGGCGGGAAGCCATTACCCGGGAAGTCGAGAAGCTGATCAAGGCCTTCGATATCAAGTTCGGGCTGATCCACCCCGAATACTTCGTGACCGCCGACGGCACGATGTACTTCGGTGAAGTCGCGTATCGGCCGCCGGGCTTCAAGGCGTTCGAGCTGATCGAGCGAGCCTACGGTTTCAATGCCTATCAGGCCACGGCCCTGGTGTTCGATCCCAACTCGACCAAGGAAGAAGTTGAAGCCTTTTTCCCCGAGCCGGTCAAGGGCGCCAAGGGCTACGCCGGATGTTTCGGTGTATTCCCGCGTCGGCGCGTGGTCAGCCAGCTGGCTTTCCCGGAAGAGACGGCCGAGCATCCATACTTCGAAAGCCATGAACTCTATCCCCTGCAGGAGGAGGTCGTGGCCGAGCGCGAAGCCTTCGGCACACACTGGGGCCTGGTCTATTTCTTCGGTGACGATCCGCACAAGATGCGCGACCTGCTCAAGCACCAGGAAGACCTGGACTTCTATACCTGACGGGGACGGAGATGCCTCGCATGCGTAGCGAGGCGATCCGCTATGATCGGGAACCCGGGCCGCGGCTTCATTGAGACCGAAGCCACGGGCCCGCGCCCGTTTCGCCCGTAATCTATTGCACGTATGGAGTACCAGCGCTTGCAAGAATCATCCCGCAACGAAGACCCGGATCTCAGCCGCCTGAGCGAACAGTTCGACCATGCGCTCGAAAGCGTCGCCCGCGTCACCCCGATTGCCAAGGCCGGCCAACTTCCGCGACTGTTCAATGCCACGCTCCGGCTGCTCAGGCGACCGGGCGGTGCGGCCATGCTGTATGCCCATGCCGGCCGGCTGGACGAGGCGGGTGTTTTCGAGGGCAGCGACTGGAATCATCCCGAGCGCCTGCAGCCGGAACTCTCACGCGGTTCCTTGACGGGGTCCGCCGATGCGCTGGCGGTCGAAGCCCTCAGCCGGCTTCGCATGCTTGCCATTGCCGAGGGTGACTACCAGCATCCGCTGGTCAGTGCCGAGGCGGCGCGCCATTTCCTCCAGCGAGGCCTGGTGCTGAGCCTCGACCTGCTGCTGGCCGATCATTCAGAGGCCGGCCGGGCCGGCGGCGGCCACCACGAAGCCGTCCAGAATCTCCTTTCATACGAGCTCGAACACCTGGGCGGAAAGAACCTGATCGAGGCGCTGGTCGCCGAGGCCGATCATATTCTCGAGCAGCGCCCGATCGATGTGGCCGGCGTGCGTCAGTTGCTCGAGCACATCGATCGCCTGTTTCGGCAAGCGAACGTGTCCGAAGAGTCAGCGGCTCTCGAGCGCGGCCGGCTGCTGCTCGATGCAAGTCGCGGCCCGACGGAGTTGAGCGATGCTTCGCCGGAGGCCAGCCTGGAGAAGTTTCGGGCGTTGTCCCCGGTGCAGCAGGACGGGGAATTGGCCGCTCTCGGGCACTCGATGAACGAAACCGGGCTGGTCTGCCCGGCCCACGGCGCCATTCTCAGGTTCCTGGCCGAATCCGGCAGTGACGAGCAACTGGTGCTGGCGATGGGGCTCGATGCGGTCGGCGCCGACAGCCTGGATGCGTTCAATGCCCTGGTGCGAGCTCTGATCGTCGAGGCGGTTCACCCGGCCACCGCCCAGTGCATCGTTGCGTTGAGCAACCTGCTCGATCGCGGCACGCTGTTCTTCCCCCCGGTCCCGCCGGCGTTGTGGCGGTTGACGCAACTCGATCCGCTACCGGATGTTGCCGAGCACCTGCGCAAGGAGTTCGGGCATGACGATCCGCCTTCCGGCCGCAGTCTGCTGCTGGCTGGTGTCATCGGTGTGCTTGGCCTGCCGCTGGGCGTGAGTCAGGGCAACAACCCCACCTGCCAGTCGGCGCGCGCCATCAGCCTGTGGGCCCAGGTTGACCCGGGTTTTCTGCTCGAGCTGGTGATGTGGGCCGCGCGCGATGACGAGATCGATCTGCTCTTCGAGGGTGACCTGATCCGTTCCAGCGAACTGAGCGAAGGATTGATCGAGGACTTCCATACCGAACTCGATACCGTTTCACTCGTTCTGGTGCCGCACCTCGACAAGATCTACTGGGAGATGGGGCGTCGTATCGTCGGCCGCGGCGAGGACGGGCACCGCTGGATCAATCCCGAATTTCACGGCTGGTGGGTGCACCGTGGTTTTGCCACCACCATTGACTACGCCACCGGGGCGGTCAACGATTTCGCCGGCTTCATCCGGCAATTTCACGCTGCCTACCATCCCGGCTACAACGGCGGCGCAGAACTGATCTATCCGCAACCGGCCGGCATCGTCGCTACCGATCCTTTCGGTAATTTCATCGGGCTCCACGCTATCGCTATCCAGCGCGTTGCCCTGGATCCCGAAGGCGTCATGCGCGTTTACTTCTACAACCCCAACAACGAGGGCCGGCAGGACTGGGGCCAGGGCATCGTGACCTCGACCCGAGGGCATGATGAGGTGCCCGGGGAGTCCTCGCTGCCCTTCGAGCAGTTCTGCGCCCGTCTCTACGTCTTTCATTTCAACGAGCGCGAGCTCGGTGATCCCGAGGCGGTGCCTGATGACACAGTAGACGCCATCGCAGAGCAGGTGCGAGCAAGCTGGGCGGCCGATAAAGCCTGGCAGGAAGTCGTTTCGAGCTGATGAACGCTCCGGTGGCAATCGTCTACCACGACGAGATGCTTCAGCATCAGCCACCCGGCCTGGAGCCGGAAATGCGTGATTATCACGCGCGCCAGCTGCGTGCCCGGCTGGGAGAGCTGGTCGCCAGCCAGATCTGGCGCCATCCCGAACGGCCCGAGCGGCTGTCCTCGCTGGTCGAGCTTGCGCGTGAAGTCGACGACGGCAGACCGTTGTGGCTCTTGCCCGAGCGGGCCGATGAAGCAACCGTCCGTCGAGTCCATACCGGCGGCCATATGGAGCGCCTCGACAAGCTCAGGGGCCGCAAGCGCATGCTTTCGATCGACTCCACGGCGGTTTCGCCGGGCAGTGTCGATGCGGCATTTCGTGCCGCCGGTGCGGTCTGCACGGCCGTCGATGCCGTGTTCGATGGCCGGGCGGCTACGGCCTTCGCCCTGGTGCGTCCTCCGGGGCACCATGCCAACGCCGCGCATTATCAGGGCTTTTGCCTGATCAACAACGTCGCCGTTGCGGCGCGGCACGCGATGGCTGTGCACGGCGCCGAGCGCGTGCTGATCGTCGACTGGGACGTGCACCACGGCAACGGTACGGCCTCGATCTTCGCCGACGACCCGGACGTGCTTTTCTTCGATATCCACCGTGCGTCACCCTGCTATCCCGGCAGCGGGGCGCTGGAGGATGTCGGGCGGGGACGCGCGCGCGGCACGACGCTGAACGTGCCGTTGCCGGCCGAGACCGGCGACCTGGCGGTTCTTGAGGCATTCGAGCGCATTCTGGTCCCGGCGGCGCGCCGATTCCGGCCCGATCTGATCATGGTCTCGGCGGGTTTCGACGGCACCAGCGAACACCTTGCCTGCAAGTTCAGCAGGGCGCTTTATGCACATCTGACCGATCGCCTGCAGAAGCTGACCGATGAACTGTGCAATGGCCGCCTGGTCCTGGCACTGGAGGGCGGCTACCACCTCGAACCCATGCGCGAGGCGCTGGCACATTGCCTGCGCATGCTCCGCGATCCCGGTTGCGAATTGCCGCCTTTGCAGCGCAGCCGCATTGGTCTTCCCGCCGTGCGCGAAGCAGCGGATTTTCTGGCCAGGCAGTCTTCTTTGCTTAGAGACTGAATTCCGGTCTGGCTTGGACTCCATGTTCGGGCCCGCTATAGTGTTGCCCCGATCCGTTGAGACAAGAAAATGCATACGTTGAAGTCATTCCTGGCGTTAGCGCTCATGGCCACGATCTTCTTTGTGGCTGCTGTGTATGCCCAGGTTCCCGACAGTTTCATGCGCCTGGCCGAGGACGCCGAGGGTGACCCGCAATCCCTGCAGGTTGGGTTGGCACACTACCGTGATAAGCAGGGGCGAACACTTCATCTGGTCGGCGCCATCCACGTGGCGGATCGATCCTATTTCAAGGATCTGCAGCGGCGTTTCGACGATTACGATGTTGTGCTCTACGAACTGGTGGGCGATCCCGACGGCAAGGGGGAGCGACCGGCCGGTACGGGACTGAACCTCGTGGGGCTGCTGCAGGGCGGCATGAAGGATGCGCTGGGCCTGGCTTTCCAGCTCGAGGAGATCGATTACGACCGGCCCAACTTCGTGCATGCGGACATGACGGCCACGGAATTCAGCGACAGCATGACCAGCCGCAATGAATCCTGGATGGGCACGTTCATGCAGATGTGGGCGGCATCGGCGGTAACCCAGGACGCTGCGAAGCAGCAGGCGCAGTTGCTTAGGGTGCTGTTTGCCAGCGATCGCCAGTTGGCGCTCAAGCGCATGATGGCCGAGTCGATGATCGACCAGGCTCGTGTCATGGAAGTACTGGCCGACGAGGACGGATCAGTGCTGATTACCGAGCGCAATCGCAAGGCCCTGGCGGTGCTCGGGGACGAACTTGATCAGGGAGCGAGTAACGTTGCGCTGTTCTACGGCGCCGGACACTTGCCCGACTTTCATCGGCGCCTGAGCGACGAATTCGGATTCGAACTGCAGAATATTGAGTGGCTCGATGCCTGGCAACTGAAGTGATTAAAGATTCGTGCCTCGTCATGCTGGCAGCGGGGGCGCTGTTGCAGGAGATCGGCGGCACAATTCGCCGATGACTTCACGCTGTTGAAAATGATCGGCCACAGCGGATTTTTGCAATCTTTATCCGCCATAAGGTACCTTGACGTCGCTTCGCCAACGGACTTATCTGATAGAGGGAGACATTCATGCGGTATTTCCTGGTTGCCCTGCTTATGATCTCGGGCATTCACGGCCTGCAAGCGGCCACCTTCAACGTCAATAGCACGACCGATGCGGTCGATTCCAACCCGGGTGACGGTATCTGCGAAACGTCAAGCGGCTCGGGTGACTGCACATTGCGTGCGGCGGTCATGGAAGCCAATGAGGCAGCCGGGCCGCACACAATCGAATTGCCCGCCGGTGATTTCGTACTTTCCATCGACGATCCGGCAAACGACGATGCGAGTGCGGGTGATCTCGATGTGCTTGAAGAAACCACGATCAGAGGGAGCGGTGTCGAGAATACGCGTATAGACGGTGACGATACCATTCGGCTTTTTGAAGCATCCGATGTACTTCGGATCGAAGATGCCACGCTTCAGAACGGCTTCGCTGGCTCCAGTGCTGCCTTTAGAGGTGGCGCGGTACTGGCATCGGCGGATCTTGTTCTCGATCAGGTGCAACTGATCGGAAATCGCGCCAATACCGGCGGCGCGATCTATACGTTTGCTGATTTCGAGATTCAACGAAGCCTGCTTCGCGAAAATGTAGCTGGAGATTTTGAGGTGGTCAATCAGCGGGGCCACGCCATGGTTGTTAATCTTGGTGCCACGGGCACTATTACTGCAACGGAAATTTCAAACAATGGGCCGGCGCCGGGAACCGGAGGCAATTTTGCTGCAATTTTTTTAACAAGTTCAGCCCTGCTGAATCTGGTTAACTCATCCGTGGTGGATAACGTGGGTGTGGGTGTCAGGGTCGAGAATGCGAATCTCACGCTCAGTCACAGCACCCTTGCGGGGAATGAGCGTTATCAGCTCAACACTTTTTCTTTCAACGATGACAACACGATCGAGATCTTCGGAAGCTTGTTTCAGGACTCTCCTGCAGGATTTAGTGCGTGTAGCGCGGACGCAGACGTACAAACCTCGCTGGGCTACAACATCAGTGATGATGACAGCTGCCTGTTGACGGCAACGGGCGATCTGGAGGACACGGATGCCGAGCTTGGCCCGCTGCAGGACAATGGCGGTCCCACACTCTCCCGAGCACCGGCATCGGGCAGTCCGGCAATCAATCTGGTTCCGCCGAGCTCCTGTATTGACCAGGAAGGTTCTGCGCTGACCCTGGACCAGCGCGGTGAGCCGCGACCTTCGCCGTTTTTCACCAACTGCGATGCTGGTGCGATCGAATTCCAGTTTTCGGAGCAAGTGTTCAACGACCGTTTCGAGTCCTAGCAATATCCCCTTGACTGGCGCGGGCCGGATGGCTCGCGCTATGAGCTCCATTGCAAGGCACCGGTTATGCGCTTTCTCTTTATTGGCTTGACGTTGTCCATGGGTGTGCAGAGTTATTCGCCGGTTTGCTTCGGGTCGAGCCATTTGAGCAAATGCAATGACATCAAATAACAGGTCGGTCTTGCCCACGCGATTTCGTTATCGACTCAGCCCGGTCAACATGCGCCGGGGTTTGTGGGTCGTGCTGGGATCACTGGCCGTTCTGTTCGTTGTCGCCGAACTTGTTTCCGGCGATTTTTTCGCGGAAATCCTGGAGGACCTTCAGGGGCAGCCGGCCTGGGCGGTTGCGCTGGCGTTGGTGGCCACCCTTGCATTGATCGTCCTCATCGCCCGGATCGTTTCCATGTCAAAGGACGCCCGGCTGGTGGTCGATACCGACGGTGTCCGCTGTTCGCCACATCCCCACCACGGACCGAGAACCTGGTTGCGCCACGACTGGCAGTTGCCGTGGTCGGCCATCGAACGGGCGATCGTCCAACGGCCCGGCCCGAAGGCGCACCATGTGCAGAATTGGGTCAACACGACGCTGACGCTGGAGACCACGCAGGGCCGGCATGACCTGGCGCTGCTGCACTGGGACCCGGTCGGCGATCCGCTGGACCGCCCCGACTTGTTGGCCATGCGGCCGGGCAAGCAGCTGCACGCGCTGACCGAGACGCATCCGCTCGTTCAGCACCTGGCCCAGCGCGATATCGAAGTCGAATTCGAATCATTGGGCGTGCGCGGGCGCTGGGGCATGGGCAAGCCCGCTGGCGATCGGCCCGCTCCGAAGGATGGCGATGCGCCGGTCGACATTCTGCAGTTCAAGTCCCTGGTGGCCATGCTTTCGTTGATGGGCGCCATCGGCGTGGCCGCCGCATTGCACTTCACGGTGTTGCCGCCGGTACGTGCGCTCTGGTCGCCGAACTACGGCTTGCTGGTTTTGGTCGCGAGCGCGATCTTCGTCGCCGGTGCGCTGCTGGCCAGTGCCGCCCCCGTTCGGGAGCGCACCATCGTCGCGCTGTTGCTCGGCGTGATGAGCGGTTTGTTGTTCCACCCCCTATCGGTACGCTGGCAAGCGCTGAGCGGACCAACCGCGGAGCCGGTCGACTACATCGTTCAGGCGCCGGGACAGTTCCAGCCGGTCGATGCGGGATATCCCGCGCTGGACTTGTCCGACCTGAACGTCCCCGAATACTGGGCCAGTCTCTCGGCCGGTGATGTGTATCCCTTCGACCTGCAGGCACTCGGCGATGAGCGCCACGTCCTCCGGCTTGATTCGCTGTTCGAGCGCACGAGGGAGTTTTATCGACGCCAGGACGAACAATAGCGGCAAACGGCTCGTGACGTCCGTCGTGCGGAGTAGCGTTCCAGCTTGACAGTGTTTTATGCCGCGCGCCTATACTGCCGGCATGGAAGCCGATGCGATCGTGGTTGGAGGTGGCCTCGCGGGCCTGGTTGCAGCCTGTGAGTTGTGCGATGCCGGCAAGCGGGTGATCGTGCTCGAACAGGAGGGCGAGAACAGTCTTGGCGGGCAGGCTTTCTGGTCGCTGGGCGGGCTGTTTTTCGTCGACAGTCCCGAACAGCGCCGGATGCGAATCAACGACAGCCCCGAACTGGCCTGGCAGGATTGGCTGGGTTCGGCACAGTTCGACCGCGCTGAGGACCACTGGCCGCGCAAGGTCGCCGAAGCCTATATCGAGTTCGCCGCCGGCGAGATGCGGCCGTGGTTGCGTTCGATGGGCATGCGCTGGTTCCCGATCGTGGGCTGGGCCGAGCGCGGTGGGGCCCATGCACACGGCCACGGCAACTCGGTGCCGCGATTCCACATCACCTGGGGGACCGGGCCGGGCGTCGTGCGTCCTTTTGTCGATCGATTGATGGCGCACGTCGGTTCCGGGCGCGCCGAATTGCGTTGCCGACATCGTGTGACCGAACTGCACACGAGCGGCGGCGCCGTCTCCGGGGTCAGCGGCGAGGTTCTCGAGCCGTCCAGGGTGGAGCGGGGTGAACGTTCGGGCCGCGAGGTCATCGATTCGTTCGACTTGAAGAGTGACTGCGTCATCGTGACCTCCGGTGGCATCGGCGGCAACCACGACCTGGTTCGCGAGAACTGGCCGGTCGAACAGCTCGGCCCGGCGCCGAAGCACATGGTGGCCGGCGTACCGCATCACGTCGACGGCAAGATGATCGGCGTCGCCCAGGCAGCCGGAGCGGCGGTGATCAACGCCGATCGCATGTGGCACTACACCGAGGGCGTGCACAACTGGAGTCCGATCTGGCCCAATCATGGCATTCGCATCCTTCCGGGCCCGTCGTCGATGTGGTTCGACGCCAACGGTGAACGCCTCGAGGCACCCTGCCTGCCGGGCTTCGACACGCGCTCGACGCTCAAGCGCATTCTCTCGACCGGATACGAGCACTCCTGGTTCATTCTCGACCGCGACATCATCCGCAAGGAATTCTCACTGTCGGGCTCGGAGCAGAACCCGGACCTGACCGGCGCCAAGTGGTCGCTGGTGTTCAAGAACAGGAAGGGCGGACGCGTACCCCCGCCGGTCCAGGTATTCATGGACAAGGGGGAGGACTTCGTCGTCGCCGATAACCTCGACGAGCTGGTTGCGGGCATGAATCGCCTGGCCGGTGATGCGCAACTGGATGCCGGGCGCATCCGGGCGCAGATCGAGGCCCGCGACCGCGAGCTTGCCAATGCGTATTCCAAGGATGCCCAGGTGACCGCCATCCACGGCGCCCGGCGGTATCTCGGCGACAAACTGATCCGCACGGCCAAACCACACCGCATCCTCGACCCGGCCCACGGTCCGCTGATCGCCGTTCGATTGAACATCCTCACGCGCAAGACCCTCGGCGGGCTGCACACCGACCTAGACTCGAGAGTTCTCGATGCTGAGGGCAATCCCGTGGAAGGTCTTTACGCCGCCGGTGAATGCGCCGGTTTCGGCGGCGGTGGCTACCATGGTTACAACGCCCTCGAAGGCACGTTCCTGGGCGGCTGCATCTTTTCCGGGCGCAATGCCGGGAGACACGCGGCGGGGCGCAAGTCGTGACCGACGTCGTGATCGCGCGTGAACGCGCCTCGGACATCCCGATGATTCACGCTGTTCATGCCGAGGCATTCGAGACCGACGCGGAGGCCCGGCTAGTCGATCGCCTGCGCGAGCAGGCCGAACCGTTTCTCTCACTGGTCGCGCGATTCGGTGACGTGGTGGTCGGCCATGTCCTGTTTACCCCCGCTCGCCTGGCCGGAAAAGGCAAGGCCGGTCTGCTGGGATTGGCGCCGATGGCCGTGCTGCCGGCTTTCCAGCGACGCGGGATCGGAGGCCGGCTGATCGAGCAGGGCCTGAGTGCCGCGCGTGATCTGGGTGCCCGGGGGGTCGTGGTGCTTGGTCACGCGGACTACTATCCGAAATTCGGCTTTCAGCCAGCAGCAGAGTTCGATTTGTCAAACGAGTTCGGTGCCCCTGCCGAGAATTTCATGGCGCTTGAACTGGTTCCCGGTGGTCTGGCGGAGGTCTCGGGCCGGGTGCATTACCACCCGGCGTTTTCCGCATCCACCTGATTTCGGCGCTCGCGCCCCGGGCGGGATTGCTCAGAATCCTTCGCCTTCGCCGTCGGATTCGTCGTCGCCTTCCCCGTTGCCGTCGTCCGCTTCGGATTCGCCGTCTTCGGCTTCCTGCT
This sequence comes from Wenzhouxiangella psychrophila, assembly GCF_042310375.1. Taxonomy (NCBI): domain Bacteria; kingdom Pseudomonadati; phylum Pseudomonadota; class Gammaproteobacteria; order Chromatiales; family Wenzhouxiangellaceae; genus Wenzhouxiangella; species Wenzhouxiangella psychrophila. The sequence continues at coordinate 381,593 of NZ_JBHJMQ010000001.1, forward strand.
CGTCCCCGGTTGTCGGCTCCTCGCTCTCCGGGCCTTCCCCGGGAGCCTCCGATTCCGCTTCCGGCTCGGATTCGGGTTCAGGCGGCTGGACGAGCTCGCGGTACTCGCCTTCGGTCAGGCGCGAGGCGTCCTGGAGGAAGGCCGCAATCTGCCAGACCTGCTCGTCGGAGACGCGGTCTTCGTCAATACGGGGCATGGCCGACATCTTGATGCCGTTGCGAACGACCCAGAACAGTTCGGCCGGGTCGGGCTGGCCGCGGGTCAGCGCCGGCGGGCGGGGATCAAAGCCGTTGCTCGGTTCCCGCCCGGGCCGGCCATGGCAGCCCGCACAGGATTGGTCGTAGGCGATTGCGCCGGCCGCATGCATGTCTGCGCCGTCCAGGTCGGGAACTTCGATATCGGCCGCCCGGGTTTCGATGGAGCGGTGGCGCAGCGTTTCCAGGTACCAGTTGGTCCAGGGCGCGTGGCCGGTGCCGACGGAAATGTCGTAGTGTCCGCTGTAGGCGTAAGCTATCGCCGCACCTATGACGATGACCGCCAGGATCAGTATCGTCCGTATGAATGTCCCGATTGTTCTCATTTTTCTATTCCCTCCTCAAAAGGCGTGAACCCGATCATACCAAGCGCGCTGCCCGATGCCGGGAGGTGGAGACCACAGACCACAGACCCGGAGAATCGGATTGACGAACCGCCCCGGCTCGCGGCAAGCTCTCGCCTCGACCCCAACCCGAGCACGGAATCAATGTCGCGAGTACCTATTGCCGCATTGCTGCTGACCGCAACCGTCGGAACATTCGGCGCCGAAACCCCGGAGTCCGAATTACCCGAACTCGAGCGCGCGCACCGGCTGCTGGAACGACATGTCCTGATCGACGGCCACAATGACGTGCCCTGGCAGGTGCGGGAGCGATTCGACCGGCGCTTGAGCGAGCTGGACTTCGCCGGTGACGCCGCAACGCTGGAGCCGCCGATGCATACCGACCTGCCGCGTCTGCGCGAAGGACGGGTGGGGGCGCAGTTCTGGTCGGTCTATGTCGATCCGGATTTTTCCGGCGACGAAGAACTGGCCGCGATCGCCGGCGACAACATGTTGCGAGTATTGCGCGAAGCCGAAGCAGTTTCCGGTCGCCTGCGATCCGAACGCGGTCCTTCGGAAGCGCGATACGAGTGACGGTCTGCCCGGCAGTACGCCCGGGTATGGGGGAGCGTAGTTTCGAAGTCGGCTTTGTTAACGCAGTCTCGTTACAATAGCCGTTCTCGATAATGGATTCGGCCCAGGAGAGGCGAGGCATGGTGCAACAGTATCCCCACCCCGACGACATCGATTCACAGGAGACCCAGGAGTGGCTGGAGTCGCTTGCAGCAGTCGTCGACCGTGACGGCCCGGAGCGGGCGCACTTCATTCTCGAGCGCCTGGTCGAGCTCGCCCGCCGCTCGGGGGCGCACCTGCCGTTCGACCTGACGACGGCCTATATCAATACCATTCCGCCGCACCGCGAGCCGAACATGCCCGGCGACGGCGCGCTGGAACGGCGCATCCGTTCGATCATTCGATGGAACGCGATGGCCATGGTCGTGCGCGCCGCCCGCCGTGGCGGCGAACTGGGTGGCCATATCGCCAGCTTCGCCTCGGCCGCCACGCTCTACGACGTCGGCTTCAATCACTTCTTCAAGGGGCCCGATCACGAGGACGGCGGCGACCTGGTCTACATCCAGGGCCATTCCTCGCCGGGCATCTATGCGCGCGCCTTTCTCGAAGGTCGAATGACCGAGGAACAGCTCGACGGCTTCCGCCAGGAAGTCGACGGCGAGGGGGTCAGCTCCTATCCGCATCCCTGGCTGATGCCGGAGTTCTGGCAGTTCCCGACCGTTTCGATGGGCCTGGGGCCCATTATGTCGATCTACCAGGCGCGCTTCCTGAAATACCTGACCAACCGCGGTATTACCGACGCCGGCAAGCGCAAGGTCTGGAGCTTTATCGGTGATGGCGAGATGGACGAGCCCGAATCGCTCGGTGCGCTGTCACTGGCCGGCCGCGAGAAGCTCGACAACCTGGTGTTCGTGGTCAATTGCAATTTGCAGCGACTCGACGGGCCGGTGCGGGGTAACGGCAAGATCATCCAGGAGCTGGAGGGTTACTTTCGGGGTGCGGGCTGGAATGTCATCAAGGTTATCTGGGGCTCCTACTGGGATCCCTTGCTGGCGCGCGACACCAAGGGTCTGCTCAGGCGGCGCATGGAAGAGGCGCTCGACGGCGACTACCAGAAGTACAAGGCCAACGACGGCGCCTACGTGCGTGAGCACTTCTTCGGCGCCTACGACGAACTGAAGGAGATGGTCGCCGACATGTCCGACGAGGACATCTGGCGCCTCAATCGCGGCGGCCACGATCCGCACAAAATCCATGCCGCTTATCAAGCCGCCACCCATCACGAGGGTCGGCCTACCGTCATCCTGGCCAAGACCATCAAGGGCTACGGCCTGGGCCAGTCGGGCGAGGGACAGAACATCTCGCACCAGCAGAAGAAACTCGACGACCAGGGCGTGAAGTACTTCCGCGACCGCTTCAACGTGCCGGTTCCCGACGACAAGCTCCCCGAGGTGCCTTATTACCACCCGGGCGAGGATTCCGAGGAAGTGAAGTACATGAAGAAGCGCCGGGAAGAGCTCGGCGGCTTTCTGCCCCAGCGCAAGGTCGAGGAACAGAAGCTTGAAGTGCCCGGACTCGAGGCATTTTCCAAGGTCATGGAGTCGACCGGCGAGCGCGAAATCTCGACGACCATGGCTTTCGTGCGCTGCCTGACGGTCATGTTGCGCGACAAGAACATCAAGAAGCACATCGTGCCGATCATCTGCGACGAGGCGCGCACCTTCGGCATGGAAGGCCTGTTCCGCCAGATCGGTATCTACGCACCCTTCGGCCAGCTGTATGAACCGGTGGATTCCGATCAGCTCGCGTACTACAAGGAAGCAAAGGAGGGGCAGGTGCTGCAGGAAGGCCTGACCGAGGCCGGCTCGATGAGCTCCTGGATTGCGGCGGGAACCAGCTACGCTTCGACCGGCGTTCCGATGATTCCCTTCTATTCCTTCTATTCCATGTTCGGCTTCCAGCGTATCGGCGACCTGGCCTGGGCGGCCGGCGACATGCGTGCGCGCGGCTTCCTCATCGGCGGCACATCCGGCCGGACCACGCTCAACGGCGAGGGCCTGCAGCACGAGGATGGCCACAGTCATGTCCAGGCCGGGCTGATTCCCAACTGCGTCTCTTACGACCCGACCTTCGCCTACGAGCTGACGGTGATCCTGCAGGATGGTCTCCGGCGCATGTACGCCGAAGGCGAAGACGTTTATTACTACATCACCGTGCTCAACGAGAACTACCAGCATCCCGAAATGCCGGAAGGGGCCGAAGAAGGCATCCGCAAGGGTATGTACCTGTTCCGCGAGGGCGATGGCGGAAATGACAAGCTGCGTGTTCAGCTGATGGGGTCGGGCTCGATTCTGCGCGAAGTCATCGCCGCTGCGGATATCCTGGAAGAAGACTACGGCGTGACCTCGGATATCTGGTCGGTGACCAGCTTCAACGAGGTGCGCAAGGAAGGCTACGAGGTCAGCCGGCGCAACCGGCTCAATCCCGACGAGTCGCCGAGGACCCCCTGGATTACGGGTCTGCTCAAGGATCGGAAGGGCCCGGCCGTGGCGGCCACCGATTACGTTCGCGGATTTGCCGACCAGGTACGCGAGTTCGTGCCGCAAGACGAGTACATCGTTCTGGGGACCGACGGCTTCGGCCGCTCGGACACGCGCGAGAATCTGCGCCGCTTCTTCGAGGTCGACCGCTACAACGTCGCTTGGGCCGCACTGGTCGGCCTCAATCGCCAGGGCAAGTTCGACGACGACAAACTGGTCAAGGCCAGGAGTGCGCTGAATATCGACCCCGACAAGCCGTTGCCGACGACGGTGTGATTCGGCTGGAGCCGGAAAAAGCCACCGGTACCCACATTCAAGCAGAGAGCCTGCAATGAGCAACAAAACGGAAATCAAAGTCCCCGACATTGGCGATTTCGACAAGGTGCCGATCATCGAGGTGCTGGTGTCCGAAGGCGACCAGATCGAGAAGGAACAGTCGCTCGTGACCCTGGAGTCGGACAAGGCCACCATGGAAGTGCCCGCGACGGCGGCCGGGAAGCTGGTCGAACTCAAGGTCTCCGAGGGGGACGAAGTCGGCGAGGGCGACGTCATTGGGATCGTCGAGGTTTCCGAAGGCGCCGGGGAATCGTCTGATGATGACGACTCCGATCAGAAAGATGAAAAGGGTTCAGGGTTCAGGGTTCAGGGTTCAGGGGAGTCTTCGGATGACTCCGGTGAATCCGATGAGTCCGACGACTCCAGCAAGGAAGACGAAGCCCGCCCGGAACCCGGAACCCCGAACACCGAACCCGCGTCGCGCAGCGACGACCTTCCGGCGCCTCCCGTCCCCTTCGACGCCATGGACCAGGATCTGTCGAAGCTGCCGCACGCCTCACCGGCGGTGCGCAAGCTCGCGCGCGAACTCGGCGTGGACATGACCGGCATCAAGGGTTCGGGTCGAAAGGGCCGCATTACCGAGGAAGACCTCAAGGGCCACGTCAAGCAGGCGATGGAGTCCGGCGGTGGCGCTGCGGCGGGAACGGGGCTGAACATCGCCGAGCCGCCGAAAGTCGACTTCTCGAAATTCGGCGAGATCGAGGAAGAAAAGCTCTCGCGCATCAAGCAGATATCCGGGCCCGCCCTGCATCGCAACTGGGTGTCGATTCCGCACGTCACCCAGTTCGACGAAGCCGACATCACCGAGATGGAAGCCTTCCGCAAGGAATCCAAGAAGCAGGCTGAGGAGGCGGGTACGAAGATGACGCCGCTGGTGTTCCTGATCAAGGCAGTGGTTGCGGGTTTGAAGGCCTTCCCCCATTTCAATGCCTCGCTGTCGAACGACGGCAAGACGCTGATCAAGAAGAAGTACTTCCACATCGGTGTTGCCGTGGACACGCCCAACGGTCTGGTCGTCCCGGTGATCAGGGATGCCGACCAGAAAGGCCTGATCGAACTGGCGCAGGAGCTGACCGACCTGTCGACGCGTGCGCGCGACGGCAAGCTCAAGGGCGACGAGATGAAGGGCGGTTGCTTCTCGATCTCGAGCCTGGGCGGTATCGGCGGTACGGCATTTACGCCCATTATCAACGCCCCGGAGCTGGCGATTCTGGGCGTGTCGCGTTCGGAGACAAAGCCGGTCTGGGACGGCGAGCGGTTCCAGCCCCGGCTGATGCTGCCGCTGTCGCTGTCCTATGACCACCGTGTCATCGACGGCGCGGATGCGGCGCGCTTTGCTCGCTACCTGGCCGAGCAGCTCGAGGATCTCAGGCGGCTGCTGCTTTGAAACAGCAGCGCACCGGCTTCGGCATGATGCTGGCCGCCGCGGTCGGCGTGTTGCTGTTGCTGACCTTCGTGTTCTCGGGCCTGGTCGAGGAGCGCCGCAACCCGAATCAGCAAGTACAGAGCCAGAGTATCAATGGCGGTATCGAGGTCGTACTGGAGTCCGATCGCCAGGGGCATTTCATTGCGACCGGTGCGATCAATGGCCAGGAGGTGACCTTCCTGGTCGATACCGGCGCCACGCTGGTGTCGGTTCCGGAGGGGCGGGCCGACGAACTGGGTCTCGAGCGCATGGCGCGCATCGGCCTGGAAACGGCGGCCGGCCCCGTCACCGGCTGGATGACGCGCATCGACGAAGTGCGCCTGGGTGATATCGTCCAGCGTGACGTGCGTGCCGCCATCAGCCCGGGGCGTAGCGACACGATCCTGCTGGGTATGAGTTTTCTGCGGGAGCTGGAGATTAGCCAATCCAATGGGCAACTGCGCCTGGTTGCTGCACAGGGAACGTAGGACAGGACTGATAGGTTTCGTGAATGGTAAGTAGTAAAAAGTAAATAGAAAAAAGAAAAACAACCGCGCGGCGTCTGATCCGGTTTAATCGATTAACGATTTACCATTTACGATTCACGAAGCATCGGGTGATACCACCTGATCGAAATGAACACCTGAGAGCTTGCTATGAGCAACAAAAAAGAAATCAAAGTCCCCGACATCGGCGATTTCGACAAGGTGCCGATTATCGAGGTGTTGGTCGCCGAAGGCGACGAAGTCGAGGTCGAACAGTCGCTGGTTACGCTCGAGTCTGACAAGGCCACCATGGAAGTACCGTCGCCGGCAGCTGGCAAGCTGGTGGAGCTCAAGGTCTCGGAAGGCGACGAGGTCGGTGAGGGTGACGTCATCGGGGTCGTGGAGGTTTCCGAACGCGCCGGGGAAAATTCGGGTGACGGTGACTCCGACAAGGATGATGATAAGGGTTCAGGGTTCAGTGTTCAGGGTTCAGGGGAGGCTTCGGAAGAGTCTGATAATGCCGATGAATCTGGTGGCTCCGACGACGGTGAAGAAGCCCGCCCGGAACCCGGAACCCGGAACACCGAACCCGATCGTGATCCCAAGGATCACGATCACGATTTCGACCTGGCCGTGCTCGGCTCCGGGCCCGCCGGTTATACCGCGGCATTCCGGGCGGCCGACCTGGGCCTGAAGGTCGCCCTGATCGAGCGCTATAATTCGATCGGCGGCGTGTGCCTGAACGTCGGCTGCATTCCGTCCAAGGCGCTGCTGCATGTCGGGCAGGTGATCGACTCGGCTGCACTCCTCGCTGATCATGGCGTGTCCTTCGGCAAGCCCGACATCGATATCGACAAGTTGCGCGAGTTCAAGAACGACGTCGTCGGTAAGCTCACCGGCGGCCTGGCGGGCATGGCCAAGAAGCGCAAGGTCGAGATCATCCAGGGCATGGGCCAGTTCAGCGGCGAGCACGAGCTGGCCGTCGAGCATGACGGCGAGGAACGCACCGTCAGCTTCAACCAGTGCATCATCGCGGCCGGCTCCCGCGTGATCGAGATCCCCAACGTGCCCTGGGACGACGACCGAGTCATGGACTCGACCGGTGCGCTGCAGCTTGCCGACGTGCCCGAGAAGCTGCTGGTCATCGGCGGCGGCATCATCGGCCTGGAAATGGCCTGCGTCTACCGCGCACTGGGCTCGAAGGTGACCGTGGTGGAAATGATGAAGCAGCTGATGCCGGGCGCCGATGCCGACCTGGTCAAGCCGTTGCAGCAGCACCTGAAGAAGCAGGGCGTCAACTTCCACCTGGAAACCAGGGTCGAGAAAGTCGAGGCCGGCGACAAGGCGCTTACCGCCCAGTTCGACGGCAAGGACGCACCCGATTCGGCCGATTTCGACCGCGTGCTGGTCTGCGTCGGCCGTCGTCCCAACGGCGACCAGCTTAATGCGGAGGCCGCTGGCGTGGACATCGACGACAAGGGCTTCATCGCCGTCGATGGACAGATGCGTACCAACGTCGGTCACATCTTCGCCGTCGGCGATATCGTCGGCCAGCCCATGCTGGCCCACAAGGGCAGCTACGAGGGCAAGGTCGCCGCCGAAGTCGCCGCCGGCGAAAAGCGCGCCGCCGATGCACGGGCGATTCCATCGGTGGCCTACACCGACCCGGAAGTCGCCTGGGTCGGCCTGACCGAAGCGCAGGCGAAAGAAAAAGGCATCGACTACGGCGTGGGCAAGTTCCCCTGGGCGGCCTCGGGCCGGGCACTCGGCATGGATCGTTCCGAGGGCTTCACCAAGCTGATCTTCGAAAAGGAGAGCGACCGGCTGATCGGTGCCGGCGTCGTGGGCCTGCACGCCGGCGACCTGATCGCCGAACTCACCCTGGCCATCGAGATGGGCTGCGATGCGGCCGACATCGGCCTGACCATCCACCCGCACCCGACCCTGTCGGAGTCGGTGATGATGGCCGCCGAAGCCTACGAAGGCACCATCACCGATCTCTACATGCCGAAGAAGTAGACCGCGTCAGCCGGGGCAGCCAGGCGGTCCCGGCCAAGCCGGCCCGGCCGGTTTCAGAGCAGCCGCTCGAGCCTGCCCTTCCAGGCGCCGCGGTCCTCGTCCTCACCGCAGTAGCGCCAGTAGGCCTCGAACCGGTCGCGCTCGGCCGTCTCGAATTCCAGGCGCAGATGCCCCCAGTGATCGCGACCGTCCTTTTCGCTGTCGCAGCTTCGGCGCGAGTCGTCCTCGATCCAGTAGCCTTCGAACACGGTGTCGCTGACGAACTCGCCCAGCACGGCGCCGTTGTCGAGCGTGTAGTCGCCCTCGATGGTGCCGTCGACGCGGCGCAATTCCATCACACCGTGTTCGCCTGCGTCCCACACGCCCAGAATGTCGACGGTCGCGCGTTCTTCGTTGTTTGCTTCGGGCGTGCTACGCACGGTCAACTCCACGCGACGGTTCCGCGCCCGGTCCTCGGCCGTGTCGTTGCTCGCGATCGGGCGGGACTCACCGAAGGCCTCGGTTGTGATGGCGTCTTCTCCGAAGCGGCCCGATTCGATGAAGAAATCGGCTACCGAGCTGGCGCGGTTTTCCGAAAGCGTCTGGTTGCTGGCTTCCGGACCAACACTGTCGGTATGGCCAGCGACCTCGATATGTGTGCCGTCAGGATGCTCGATGGATGCGATGACTTCCTCGAGTGCCTCGTGGGCGCCGGGCTTGAGGCGGTGCTCGCCGGAGTCGAACAGTACTTCGCTGTCGAGGGCGATTCTAGTGGCTGAACCGATGGCGCCGATGGCGTCGACGTCCGCGCCCGGAGTACGGCTGTTGCAGGCCTGCTTGAGGTCCACCAGGCGGACGTAGCGGTAGGAGCTGCCGGGCTCGACATAGGGTGCGATATCGACCTCGGCCTTGCCGCCGGCGATGCGCCCGACCCGAATCCAGTCCTCGCCGTCTTCGGAAATCGCCAGGGCAGTCGCTTCGGTGTCCGGCCCGACTTCGAATACGTACAGGTCTGGGCCGGCGATGTCGATCAGATTGTTGTCCGTCATCGCCACGACCAGGTCCCCGGTGCAGCCCAGGGTGAGGAAGCCGGGATCACCGACATCGGCAAAGTCGGGAACATTGAGGACGGCCTCGGGTCGTGCCGAGGCATCGCCGCCGTCGGGATCGCCGGCCTCGAAGGAAACCACCTCGTCGGCAAAGGAGCGATCGCCCATCGGGAAGAAGACTTTGCCACCATGGCCGTCGGGGTAGTCGCGGCCGCTGTCGGGCGCCTGGGCTGCAACCGGGGCGGCGAGCGTGAACAGCAACAACGAAATCGTGATTCTGGTGGCGTGGTCCATGTCGACTCCTGGGGATGCGTCTGGTTACTACTCTAACGAGAACGGTCAGAATTCCTGCCGGCCGGGCTTCCACGATCAGTATCGAGCCGACGGGTGATATCCTTGGCGGGCCTTATCCACTGTGCATGTCATCCCGTGTATTACGCTGCTGCCTGCCAGACCAATTTTCCGGCACCCGCCCACCGTCACGAGATCGGCGAACGGGTCCGGCGCATGGGTGAGATCATCGAGCAGACCGTGATCGGCTACGAGCCGTTTTTCGATGTGCGGCTGCTGGTCTTCCCCGAGTTCGCCCATGCCGTGCCCATCCACGACGACCCGAAGAAGCTGCTTGATACCGTGGCCGTCGAACTGCCCAACGAGCACACCGTCAAGTACGAGAACCTGGCGAAGAAGTACGGCTGCTACATCCAGACCGGCACTTTTCTCGAGCGCGACGACGACTGGCCGGGCCTGGTGTTCAACTCGACCCTGCTGATCGGGCCCGAGGGCATCCTGTCGAAGTATCGCAAGATCAACACCTGGATTCCCTGGGAAGTGCATACCAGCCCGCACGACTTGCCCGACTATGCCGACGACCCCTTCCCGGTGGTCGACACCGAGATCGGCCGGCTCGGCGTGGCGATCTGCTACGACTGGCTCTTTCCCGAGACCATCCGTGAGCTGGCCTTTCGCGGCGCCGAGTTGCTGGTTCGCGTCTCCGCCTACATGGATCCCTGGGGTACGCAGCAGCCGACCGACTGGTGGACCCTGGTCAATCGCACGCGCGCACTCGAGAACACCGCCTATGTCGTGGCTTCCAACCAGGGCGCGGAAATGCACCACTACCCGCCGTTTTCCTGGCCCGGCGGCTCCATGGTGGTCGACTACGACGGTCGTATTCTTGCGCAAGCCGATCCCGGTGCGGGCGAGAAGGTGGTTGTCGCCCCGATCGATATCGGCACACTTCGTGCCGAGCGTGAGCGCCGACGGGGCCACGACACGCGCGCCCATTATCGGGCGGAAATTCACGATTACGCCCGGCAGCAGCGGCTGGAACCGGCGGGGGCGGATGCGATCAGCATCGAACAGTCCAACCGGAGAATCGCGGCCGCAAAGACCCGTTTGCCTTGAGATTGCCTGAAACAACATGAATCGATTCAAATTCCTCCTGTCTTTCGCGGTGATTCTTGCCTTGCTCATCGGCGGCTGCCAGCCGCAGGAGTCCGAACTGCCGCCCGAGGCCATCGAAAAGAACAACCGCGGCGTCGGCCTGATGGGCCAGTACAAGAATGAGGAAGCCCGACAGGTTTTTGCCGAGCTCGCCGAGAGCCATCCCGACTGGCTGGCGGTGCGGGTCAACGAAGCGATTGCCACGCTCAATCGCCAGGAGGAGGGCGACGAGCAGCGCGCGCTGGCCCTGGTCGGCGAAGTGCTCGAGATCGATGCCGATCATGTCCGGGCCAACTACGTGGCTGGATTGATGCGTTACTACCTGGGTGAGTCGCAGCGCGCGCTGGCGCATTTCGAGCGGGTGCTCGAGGCATCACCCGAGGACGCGCACGCGGCGTACTTCACCGCGCAGACGCTCGCCCAACTCGGCAGGAACCAGGACGCGCTTGACCTGTACGAGCGCGCCATCGAACTCGACCCCTACCTGCGCAGCGCCTACTACGGCGCGGCGCTTGTCATGCGGCAAACGGGTGAGCCCGAAGCCGCCCGCGAAAAGCTGGAAGCCTACCAGCGATTCGCCAACAATCCGCGCGCCCACCTGGCCGAATTCCGTTACACGCGCATGGGGCCGCTGGCCGAGGCCCGGGCCGTCTCCGGTTCGGGCGAACCTTCTTCCACGAGTATGCCCGAAGGCCCCGTCCTGGCCGAGGCCACGGACGGCATTCGACTGCCGCAGGGAAACCGCCGGGCAACGCTTACCACGGCTGATATCGACGGCGACGGCCAGCTGGATCTGTTCATTGCCGATCCCGACGGGAGCCTGGTGCTGCTGCAACGGGACGGTCGGTTCGAACGCGTCGAAGATCATCCGCTGAGCGGTCACGAGGGCGTCCTGGCCGCCGCCTGGGGTGATATCGACAATGATGGTGTGCTCGACGTGTACCTGTGCGGTCGCGGTGCCAACCGGCTCCTGTCCGGCGCAAACGACTGGCAACCGGCGGCTGGGCACGACGATGTTGCCGATGCGGGAACCTGCGCGGATGTCGGCCTGTTCGACGCCGATCACGACGGCGACCTGGATATTTTCGTGGTCAATGCCGACGGCCCCAACGAGCTCTACAGCAACAATCTCGACGGCAGCTGGCGTCGACTGAGCGAGACATCGGAAGCGAATCTGGAAGGTCACGGACACGGCGGCATGGTGCTGGCCGCCGACCTCGACGGTGATCGTGACGGCGATATCGTCGTGCTGCACGAAGACGCTCCGCATCAGGTGCTGGTCAACGATCGACTCTGGCGCTATCGCGAAACACCGGCCTTCGACGCCTTTCGGCAGCATGCCTCGCGGGCGCTAACCGTGGCGGATTTCGAGGCCAGCGGCCAGCCGGCGCTGGTTTCGATCAACGACGAGGGCCGGGTGTCGCGCTGGCTTCCCGACTCGGACGGCCTTTGGCAGGCCGCGGATCTGGCACAGGTCGCGCTCGAAGCACCCGAGACGGTCGGCCTGGCCGCGCTGGATATCTCGGGCAACGGCCGTCCCGAAATCCTGGTTCACCATGCCGACGGCTTCGAGGTGCTGGCCTGGCGCGAAGGCCCGGTCCGCCTGGAAACGCTCGTCTCGCATTCGGCCGCGCTCGTTGCGCTCGCGCCCGTCCTGGTCGACCCCGATCGCGGCCCCTCGCTGATCGGCCTGGTCGGCGAGCAGGAGGGCCGCCGGCTGCGTCACTGGGCGCCGGGCCCGGGACGGGGGCACTTTGCCGCCCTGGCGCCGACCGGTCGTTCCGAGCGCGCCGAGGGCATGCGCTCCAACGCCTCGGGCATCGGTACGGGTATTGCCGCGCGCATCGGCAGTCGCTGGGCGCTGCTCGATACCTACGATCGGCACTCCGCGCCGGGCCAGAGCCTCCAGCCGGTCGCCGTCGGCCTGGGTGAGCATGAGCGTATCGATTTCGTGCAGCTGCACTGGAGCGACGGCGTACTACAGACCGAGATGGGACTGGCAGGAGGGGAGCTCCACCGCATTGCCGAGACCCAGCGCCAGCTCGCCAGTTGCCCGGTGCTGTTCGCCTACAACGGCGAGGGTTTCGAGTTCGTCTCCGACCTGCTCGGCGTGGCCGGCATCGGATTTCTGCATGCGCCCGGCGAGTACTCCGACCCGCGACCCTGGGAATACTTCCGCTTTCCCGAAGGCAGCATTGCGCCGCGCGACGGTCGCTACGAGATCCGGATCGGGGAACCGATGGAAGAAGTCGCCTATCTGGACGCGGCACGGCTGCACGTTCACGATCTGCCGCCGGGCTGGTCGCTGGCGCTCGACGAGCGCATGCACACCGGCGGCGGTCCGGCTCCGACCGGCGACCCCGTCTTCTACCGCGACGAGACACTGATGCCGGTTGAGCGTGCCGTCAACGAGCGCGGCGAGGATGTGACCGAAGCGTTGCGAGAAGTTGATTCCGAGGCGGCCCCGGTCGGCGAGCGCGACCGGCGCTTCCTCGGCCGGCTTTCGGGCGAGCATGTGCTCACGCTGAATTTCGACGAAGTGATCAACCCGGCCGACAGCCGTCCCGTTCTGATCATCGACGGCTGGGTCGAATACCCGTATTCGCAGACGGTCTTCGCCGCCTGGCAGGCCGGGGCCGACTACCGTGCACCGACCCTGGAAGCGCGCGCTCACGGCCGCTGGCAGACCGTCCATGAGCACTTCGGGTATCCGGCCGGCATGCCGCGCGAGATGTCACTGCCGCTCGATGCGCTGCCGCTCGGCACTACGGCGCTGAGGCTGCGCACCAATCTCGAAGTCTATTTCGATCGCATTGCCGTGGTGCAGGCCGAAACGCCGCCGGGGAACGCGCTCGCACACACGCTCGAGGTCGACCGGGCACGGCTGGCGCGCAAGGGCTTCGCCCGTCGCCAGACCCTGGATCAGCGACGGCCGTACTACGATTACGCCGACCGACAGCCGTTCTGGGACACCAAGGCGCCGACCGGTTACTACACCGCGCTCGGACCGGTCGAGAACCTCGTGACCGAAGCTGACGAGGCCTTTGCGGTCATCGGGCCGGGCGAGGAAGTGCACTTCGAGTTCGCGGCGCCGAGCGAGCCGCCCGACGGCTATCGGCGCGAAATCGTGCTGGAGGTTCGCGGCTATGCCAAGGACATGGACCTCTACACCCGAGACGGCGAAACGGTGGGCCCGCTGCCGGGGCACGCCGACAACGCCTCGCGCGAAGCGCTGCACCGGGATACACTCACGCGTTTCCGGGGAGGTTACTGATGACCCAGCGCAAGCGTCCGCGCAAGGCGGTCGGTCCACGCCTGAAGCGGCTGCTGGTCGCGGTGATGGCGCTGTTCGCGCTGCTGCTGGTCAATTCCGTCTACCTCGGCGGTGTGACCCTGTCCGAGTACTTGTCCGGCGAGACCTTCCAGGACTACACCTACCAGTTGATGTTCCTGTTCCACCTGGTCTTCGGGCTGTTGCTGGTCGTGCCTGCGCTGGTCTTCATCGGCCTGCACATGCGCAATACCTGGCGCCGGCCGAACCGGCGGGCGGTCTACGCCGGGCTCGGCCTGTTCGCGGCGGTGCTGATCCTGCTCGTCAGCGGCATTCTTCTGGTGCGCTTCGACTTCTTCCAGATCCGCAGCGAGACGGTGCGCACGATCGCTTACTGGGCCCACGTCATCGTGCCGCTGGCCTGTATCTGGCTGTTCGTCCTGCATCGGCTCGCCGGCCCGCGCATTCGCTGGAAGTCGGGGCTGGTGGTGGCCGGACTCGGCGGGTTGTTCGCCCTCGGCCTGGTCGCGCTCCAGGCCCAGGACCCGCGCCAGTGGAATCGGCCGGGTGAATACGGCGAGGCCGATTTCGAGCCGGCACTGACCCGCTCGGCCACCGGCGACTACATTCCGGCCGAGACCCTGATGATGGACGGCTACTGTGCCGAGTGCCACGCCGATGTCCATGGCCAGTGGCAGAACAGCATGCATCGCTGGGCGTCGTTCAACAATCCGGTCTACCTGATGTCGGTGCGCAATACCCGCGAGTTCGCGCTCGAGCGCGACGGCAACGTCGAGGCCGCGCGTTTTTGCGCCGCTTGCCATGACCTGGTGCCGCTGCTGTCGGGTGCCTTCGACGATCCGGACTACGACGACGTCAATCACCCAACGGCGCATGCCGGAATCACCTGCACCTCCTGTCACGCCATCACCAACGTCAACAGCCCGCGCGGCAACGGCGATTTCACCGTCGAGGAGCCGGTGCATTATCCCTTCGCCTTCAGTGACGAGCCCGTGCTCGAGTGGGTCAACGCGCAGTTGATCAAGGCCAAGCCGGCCTTCCACAAGAAGACCTTTCTCAAGCCGTTGCACGAAGAGCCCGAGTTCTGCGGTACCTGCCATAAGGTCCACCTGCCCGAGCACCTCAACGACTACAAGTGGCTCAGGGGGCAGAACCACTACGATTCCTTCCTGCTCAGCGGTGTTTCCGGTCACGGAGTGAGCAGCTTCTACTACCCGGACCAGGCGCGCGAGAACTGCGCCAGCTGCCATATGCCGACGGTCGCCTCCGACGACTTCGGCGCCCGGCTGCGTGAAGGCGCGGAAGGCTACACCGTCCGCGACCACATGTTCCCGGCCGCCAATACGGCGGTCCCGAAGATGGTGGGCCTGCCAGATGAAGTCGTCGAGAAGCACCAGGCCTACCTGCAGAACGCCCTGCGGGTCGACATCGCCGCACTGCGCACCGAAGGGCGCATCGACGGCGAGCTCATCGCACCGATCCGCCCTGAAGTGCCCGCGCTCGTTCCCGGCCGCGAGTACCTGCTGGAGACCGTGGTTCGTACCACAGGTATGGGCCATCATTTCACGCAGGGTACGGCCGACTCCAACCAGGTCTGGGTGGAGATCGAGGTCGAGCACGACGGGCGCATTATCGGTCGCAGCGGACGCATGGAAGGCGAAGAGCACCGGGTCGATCCCTGGTCGCACTTCATTAACGCCTACGTGCTCGACCGTGAAGGCAACCGCATCGAGCGACGCAATCCCGAAGACATCTTCGTGCCGCTCTATAACCACCAGATTCCGCCGGGCGCCGCCGACCTGCTCCACTATCGACTCGAAGTGCCCGAGACGATGGAAGGTGAGCTGACGGTTCGCGCCCGGGTGCACTACCGCAAGTTCGACGTCGCGCTGATGAAGCATGTCGAGAACCCGCCCTTTGATCGCAACGACCTGCCGATCACGGTGCTGGCCGAAGACGAGGTGAGCTTCCCCGTGGGCGAAGAGGCCGGACCGGTCACGGTCGCCGAACGCGGTATCCCGCAGTGGCAGCGGCTCAACGATTACGGCATCGGCGCGCTGAGGAAGCCGCAGCGGCGCCAGCTCAAGCAGGCCGAAGAAGCGTTCAAGCACGTCGAGGCGCTCGGCAATAGCGCCGGCTCGCTCAACCTGGCCCGAGTCTATCTTGAAGAAGGACGCCTGGACGAGGCGGCCGACGCACTCCGGCGGGCGGCCGGTCATGATGACCCGCCGCCGCCCTGGTCGATGGCCTGGTTCAGCGGTCTGCTGCTGTTCCAGGAGGGTCGCTTCGAAGCGGCCCTGGAAGCCTTCGAGGCCCTGGCGGAAACGCGCTTCAACGAGGCGCGACAGCGCGGTTTCGACTTCTCGCGCGACTATCGCCTGCTCAATCGCATCGGCCTGACCTGGCGGGAACTCGCCAGCCAGAGGAGCGGCCAGGCAAGGAAGCAGGCCATGCAGTCGGCGCGCGAGTGGTTTGGACGCACGCTGGAAGAAGATCCCGAAAACGCCGCGGCGCACTACAACCTGGCACAGATCGAAGACGAACTGGGCAACACCGAAGATGCGTCCCGGCATTCCCGGCAATACCAGCGCTACCGCGTTGACGACAATGCACGTGACCGCGCGATTGCCGCGGCCCGCCGCCGCGATCCGGCGGCCGACCACGCGGCGGACCCCGTGGTGATCTACGACCTGCACCGCGACGGGGCCGGGGCCTACAGCCAGGCGGTTGGGGAAGTCATCGAGCGAATCGAACAGCCATGACCGACAACCACCGGGATTTCGAATACGAGAACGAAGACCTCGAGCAGGACGACGCCATCATCGGGCGTGTCTTCCGCTGGTCGATGGCGATCATTGCCGGCGTGTTGCTGATCGCTGCCGGCTGGTTCGGCCTGAATTACTGGTTCGAGCACTCGCCGGAAGCGCCCGTGGCTGAGACCGAGATCGAACTCGATGGATTGCTCGATCAAGCCGACTTGCCGCAACCGCCGCCGGGCCGATTTGTCGACATCACCGAGTCGGCCGGTATCGACTTCGTCCACTATAACGGCGCTTACGGGGATCGCATGCTGCCCGAGACCATGGGCGGCGGCGTGGCCTTCTTCGACTACAACGACGATGGCCATCCCGACCTGCTGTTCGTCAACGGCGATCGCTGGTCGTTTGCACCCGAAACCGACGCGCCCCGCCCGAACGCCCTGCGGCTCTACGAGAACGACGGGTCCGGGCAGTTCCGTGAAGTGACAGCCGAGGTCGGCCTCGACGGGGTTCACTTCCAGGGCATGGGGGTGGCCGTGGCGGACTATGACGGCGACGGGCGAAAGGATATCTTCGCCACGGCGGTCGGCCGCAATCGACTGTTTCGCAATACCGCCGACGGTTTCGTCGAAGTGACCGACGAGGCCGGCGTTGCCGGTGAAGATGCTCGCTGGAGCACCAGTGCGGGCTTCTTCGACGCCGACAACGACGGCGATCTCGACCTCTACGTGGTCAACTACGTCGACTGGTCGCGCGAGATCGATATCGAGGTCGACTACCGCCTGACCGGCATCGGCCGCGCCTACGGCCCGCCCATGAACTTCGCCGGCACGCGCGACTACCTCTATCGCAACAACGGCGACGGTACATTTACCGAAGTGGGTCCGGAGGCCGGCATTGACGTGCGCAACCCGGCCACCGACGAACCGATCGGCAAGGGCCTGGCCCTGATGCCGACCGACATCGACGGCGACGGCTGGCTGGATGTCGTGGTCGCCAACGACACGGTCCAGAACTTCGTCTTTCACAACAACGGCGACGGCAGCTTTACGGAGGTCGGCACCGAGTGGGGCCTGGGATTCGATCGCAACGGGCATGCCACCGGCGCGATGGGCATTGATGCTGCCCGGCACCGCAACGATCGCGCTATAGCGGTGGCCATCGGCAACTTTGCCAACGAGATGAGTTCTTTTTATGTCTCCGAATCACCGCAGCCGCAGTTCGCCGACCGGACCATCGGCGAAGGTATCGGCCCGGCCACCCGCATGGCCCTGACCTTCGGCGTGTTTTTCTTCGACTACGACCTCGACGGCCGGCTCGACTACCTGCAGGCCAACGGGCATGTCGAAAACGAGATCAACCAGGTCCAGTCCAGCCAGCACTACCGCCAGTCGGCCCAGCTGTTCTGGAACTGCGGCCGCGCCTGCCCCGGCACCTACCGGCCGCTCTCACCCGAACGCATCGGCGACCTGGCCAAGCCCATCGTCGGCCGGGGAGCGGCCTACGCCGATATCGACGGCGACGGCGATCTCGACGTCGTGCTCACCCAGATCGGCGGCCCGCCGCTCATGCTGCGCAACGAGCGCGACAGCAATCATCACTGGCTGCGCGTTCGTCTCGAAGGGCGATCACCCAACACCGACGCCATCGGCGCTCGCGTAAAACTGGAAGCCGGCGAAACGACGCAGTACCGAACGGTCATGCCCGCGCGCAGCTATCTTTCCAGCGTTGAGTTGCCAGTGACCTTCGGGTTGGGCGAGACCGATAAGGTTGATCGCATCACCATTACGTGGCCCGACGGCAGCGAGTTCGAGCGGACCAATCCGCCGGTTAATCGGACGTTGGTCATTCAGAAAGCCGCGACCCGTCCCTGATCGACAACCCCATTAAAGGATGTCCGTAAACCGGCGACAGATCCGGTCGACATCTTCCGACCCCAGCTCGGGATACAGCGGCAGTGCGATTGACTGATCGCCGGCTTGTTCGCTGACCGGCAGCGCGCGGCCGTCGTGTTGCTGGTCGTGATAGGGCAGGTGGTGGACGGGTTCGAAGTAGACGCCGCAGTCGATGCCTTCGGCCGACAGCGAGGCGATGAGGCGGTCGCGGTCGGCCCGCGTTCCGTCGCGCAGGCGAAGGGGGAAGGTGAACCAAGCGATGGTTTCGTGTTCGGCCGCCGGCGGAAGCAGCTGCAGGGCTGGATGGTCGCCGAGGTTCTGACAGTAGCGTTCGGCGACGGCCCGTCGCCTTGCTAGCGATTCTTCCAGTCTTTGGAGCTGCACGCTGCCCAAAGCGGCATGGAGTTCGGACAGGCGCGCGCTGAAGCCGGGCAGGCCGGCATGGCGGGTTGCCGTGACAGTGTCGCTGCCTTGGTTGCGGAGCTGGCGGCAGCGGGTGAGGAAGTCGGGGTCGTTGCCGACGATCATGCCGCCTTCGCCGGTGGCGATCGGCTTGTTGGGATAGAAGCCGAACACGCCGGCGTCGCCCAGCCCGCCCACTGCGCGCCCCTTGTAGGATGCGCCTATGGCTTCGCAGGCATCCTCGACCACGAACAGTTCGTGATCGCCGGCAAGCGCCAGCAGTTCGTCCATCGGCGCCGGGCGCCCGAACAGATGCACGACCATGATCGCGCGCGTGCGGTCGTTGATCGCCGCTCCTGCGCTGGCCGGGTCGATGTTGAGCGTGTGCTCGTCAACGTCGACCAGCACGGGCTTCGCGCCGGCGCGGACGATGGCATTGACCGTGCCGACGAAGGTGAAGGCCGGTGCAATGACTTCGTCGCCGGGACCGATACCCAGCGCTTCCATGGTGATCTGCAGGCCGACGGTGCCCGAGTTGACGCCGACGCCGCCGGCCGAGCCGGTGAGCCGGGCCATGCCGGCCTCGAAGGTTTCAAGCTGACAGCCGCGGCTGAGTATGCCGCTTTCGACGACCTGTCTCAGCGCGGCTGATTCAGCCTCCCCGAGTCGGGGGCGGGCCAGCGGTATGCGGCGCTCAACCATGGTGATCGAAGGCCGGGCTGTCGCCGTCGACCAGGGGCAGGGCGCGGCGGATACGCAGGTTTTCATCCAGCGGCGTCTCGCGCAGGACGCGGGCGATCAGTTTGGCCGCCGTGCCCTCGCCGTAGGGATTGCTCATGCCATCAAGCGACTGCCGGAAGGCATCGGATTGCGCGCGGCGCATGCCTGTCACGATGGCGCCGGGCTCGGCCGGGACGTCGATGATGTTGGCCGCGCGCTCGCGCCCGCGCTGGCGGATGCCGACGTTGACGCAGGGCAGGGCCAGCGAGGGCGTTTCCATGATGCCGCTTGAGGAGTTGCCGACCAGCATCCGCGCCTGCATGAGCAGGCCCCAGTAGTCGAGCGTACCCAGGTTGACGAACAGGTCGCTGTCCTCGTGCTGCCGGCAGTGGCTGCGGGCCATTTCGATGATCGGGCCGTGGCCGGCATCGGCGTTGGGAAAACAGAAGACGGTGGGTGCGGGGTCGCGATCGAGCGCGGCGAACAGCGCGCGGGCCTCTTCGGCGGTGTCGTCGAGCCAGGTCGTCGGGTGCATCGCCACCACGCGCGGTCGCGGTCGAAGGTGGATGCCGAGACGCGATTCGAGGACTTCACGCTCGGGCAGATTGCTTCTGACCAGGTGATCGAGCGAGGGTGCCCCGGCGCGGTAAACGCGCCAGCCGGGTACGCCCATGGCCATGACGCGCCGCCGTGCCTCGACCGTGGAGACGAAGTGCAGGTGGGCCATCTGGGTAAGGGCGTTGCGTACGGCATCGTCGATGGCGCCTTCGCTGATCTCGCCGCCCTCGATATGGGCTACCGGAATGCGCAGGGCCAGCGCAGTGGCCGCCGGTGCGAGCATTTCGTAGCGATCGGCGATGACCAGCAGCAGGTCGGGTCGGAGCCGGCCGAGCAGGTCGGCCAGGCCCAGGGTGGTCAGGCCGATGGTTTTGGCCATGGCGATGTCGGAGTCGGAGTCGAGCAGGCTTTCGACGCAGGCCTCGACCTTGAAGCCGTCCTCACGGATACGGTCGACCGTATGGCCGAACTTGGGCGAGAGATGGGCGGCGGTGGCGACGAGGCGAAGGTCGACCTCCTCGGCGGCATCGAGCTCGCGCAAGACCCAGTAGAGGTGGCCGTAGTCGGCCCGCGAGGAACTGACCACCGCGATGCGTCGCGGGCTGGAATGATCTGATTGCAAGCGTTGTCTCCGGGTGGCAGAATGCGCGGCTTCGTTGCTGTCGGCAACAGTTTCTCTTTTCCTGACCGTGGCTCGGTTAGAGTACCCGCATGGTAACTATGCTTGCGCGAGTTTTTGTCGTCGTCGGGTGGCTGGCCGTCTGTTCGGGTGCCGGCGCGCAGGGCGACTGGTTCCGCGACGTCGCCGCCGAGGCCGGGGTCGATTTCACCTACCGTAACGGCATGCAGGGCGAGTTCTACTTCCCCGAGATCATGGGCGGCGGCGCGGCGCTGTTCGACTACGACGGCGACGGTCTCCTGGATCTCTACCTGGTCCAGGCCGGCGCCATCGGTCCGGACGTGGCGGCGGCCGATCGCGAGCACGGTGATCGGCTCTATCGCAACCGTTCGGCCCGTAATGAGAACGGCGAGTGGGTGGTCCGCTTTGAAGATGTCACCGCCGAGGCCGGCATCGACGCACGCGGCTACGGCATGGGCGTGACCGTTGGCGACTACAACGCCGATGGGCACCCCGACCTCTACGTACTCAACTTCGGCGACAACCAGCTCTGGCGCAACAACGGCGACGGCACGTTTACCGACGTGACCGAATCGGCCGGTGTCAACGACCCGCGCTGGAGCGTGAGCGGATCGTTCGCCGATCTCGATGGCGATGGCTACCAGGAGCTGATCGTCGTCAACTACGCCGACTACGATCTGGATTCGCACCGGGAGTGTCGCGCCTCCGGTAGCGGGCGGCCGGACTATTGCTCGCCGTCGGCCTACCCTGCCGCGGGTGACCGTCTGTTCCGAAATCTCGGCGATGGTCGTTTCGAGGACGTGACTGATGCGGCCGGTATGGGTGAGGTGAGTAGTCACGGGCTGGGCGTCATCGCCGCCGATCTCGATGGCGACGGCAAGCGAGACATCTACGTGGCCAACGACGGCAGCGCCAATTTCTTCTGGCTCAATCGCGGCGACATGCGCTTCAAGGACGATGCCATGCTTGCCGGTAACGCGGTCAATGGCGACGGCGCCGCGGAGGCCGGCATGGGCGTGGATGCGGCCGACTACGACCACTCCGGCGCCGAGGATATTCTGATTACGCATCTCAAGCGTGAGACCAATACGCTCTATAGAAATGACGGACAGGGCTGGTTTACCGATGTTTCGGCCGCCTCGGGGCTGGGTCCGCCGAGCCTGCCCTACACCGGGTTCGGTACCCGCTTCGTCGATTTCGATCTCGATGGCTGGCTGGATGTTTTCGTGGCCAACGGGGCCGTGACCGAGGAAGCCGACCTGGCCGCCGCCGGCGACCCGTTCCCCTACCACCAGACCAACCAGCTCTTCATCAATCATGGCGAAGGGCAATTCAAAGACGCGACGGACCGGGCCGGCGCGGCCCTGCGACGATCCCGGGCCAGCCGCGGCGCCGCCTTCGGCGACATCGATAACGACGGACGTGGTGACATCGTGGTGGTCAATACCAACGAAGCGGCGGAGATACTCGTCAACCGGCTCGATGAACGCGGGCGCTGGATCGGTTTGGTGCCCATGGTCGATGGCCGGGCCGCTTCGGGCGTACGCGCCTGGCGCCTGGCCGAGGGTGATCGACGCGTCCTGCGGCGCTCGCGCCGCGACGGCTCGTACGCTTCGGCCAGCGATCCGCGTATCGTATTCGGACTCGGTGAGATCGAGGCCGATCAGGCGTTCGAAATGGAGTGGGCCGACGGCACGAAGGAAACTTTCGGCGATCTGCCGGTCGGACACTACCACCGGATCAACAAAGGCAGCGGTCAATGATTGAGATGACGACAAGCGGAGCACGATTCCTGGCACTGGCCGGCGCGAGTGCAATGGCACTCGGCCTGGCCGCCTGGTCGGATCACGTTTTGGCTCAGGGCGATTCGAGTGAACTCGTCGAGTTGCCGCAATTGCAACTCGATGATGTCGCCGAGCCCGTGCGCGAGGCGCTGGTCGAGGCGCGTGAACGCGTCGAGCGTGCGAGCGGCAGTGACAGCAACGAAGTCGCCCTGGCCGAGGCCTACGGGCACTTCGCCGATGTCAGCCTCGCCCACGAACTGACAGCCCAGGCCAGGGCAGCCTATCGCAATGCCATTGCCCTGCGCCCCGATCGCCAGGAGTGGCACTACCTGCTCGGCCTGCTCGAAATCGGCGAGGGCGATCTCGCCGCCGGAATCGCGTCACTAAATCGCGCCATCGAGCTCTATCCGCGCGATCATGCCGCCCTGATTCATCGTGCACGTGCCCACCTGGAAGCCGGCGATTTCGACCGCGCCGAACGCGACTTCCTGGCCGCGCAAGAACTGGTTCCGGACTCGCCGGCGGTACTGGGCGGCCTGGGGCGCGTTGCGCTCGAGCAGGGCGAGCCCGAAGCAGCAGTGGACCATCTCGAGCAGGCGCTCGAGCAGGCGCCGGAAGCCGCCGCCGTTCACCAGGCCCTTGGCATGGCCCATCGCGAACTCGGCAACGCCGACCGCGCCAGGCAGCATCTGGAGCAGGGTGGGGAGGCGCGTGCGCCGATGGATGACCCCACGCTCGATCGCATCCGCCGGCTATCCCGTAGCCCGCAGTTCTTTCTTGAAGCCGGCTTGAGCCAGGCCGATCGGGGCAACTTCGAGGCTGCGGCCGGATTGCTCGAACGGGCCCGTGAACTCGACCCCGAAAGCGACAACATCCTGAGACAGCTTGGTGAAGTACAGGCGCGGCTGGGCCGGCTCGACGCCGCCCGCGAATCCTTTGCTGAACTGGTCGCACGTTCCAGCGTGAATGCCGAGGCCTATTTGTTGCTCGGCCAGGTTGAGGAGTTGCGTGGCGAATTCGACGCCGCACTGACCGCCTACCGAGACGCGCTCGCCATTGACGAGAACTACCGCGAGGCCGAAGAGGCAATCGCCTTCGCCCGGTTCAACCAGCGTGAATTCGAGCTCGCCGCGGAGCAGTTCCGGAAGCTGGCCGAAAGCGCCCCGGATCCCGCCGGCGAGGCCCGCCACGTTTACTGGCAGGGCATGATCGCCCTGGCGCAGGGGCGCTGCGACGAAGCCGCCGAGCGGATAAACCGTGCGCGTTCGCTGACTGAAGACGAGAACGCCGACGTGCTGACGGCGCTGGCGAGGATGCGCGCGACCTGCCTGGATGCTGGCGACGAGGCGCTTGACGAAGCGCTGGAGTGGGCGGTCGCACTCTACGATGCACAGCCGGATATGGAAACGGCTGCCACGCGAGCGATGGTGCACGCCGCCCGCGGCGAGTTCGACGATGCCGTCGATTTCCAGGCGCAGGCCTTGTTCGAGGCGCTCAAGCGCTACGGTGAAGTCGAGGCCCGTCCCGACCTTCAGGCTGAAATGGAACGCTATCGTGACGAGCGTCCGGCCGAGCGTCCGTTCGGGCCCGAAAACCCGGTGTTCTCTCCCGGCATGGGCTGATCACAGCAGGCGCCAGCCGACCCAGATCACGCAAAACAGCACCAGGAAGCCCAGGCCGGACCAGGCCAGGGCAAGCAGACCGCCGCGTGGGCGATGCTCGGCGGGCACGTGTTCGCTGGTGAGCAGCTTGATGTTGAGCCAGGCGATGACCGGCGCGGCCAGGAACGACACCGTCGTTGCGAAATCGATCAGGGCGGTGAATCGCTGGCCGAAGTAATGGATGACCAGCAGTGCGCCGATCGAGGTCAGTAACAGGGCGCCGATGTAGCGAGCGCGGTGCTTGTGCTCGCTCGAGCCCTCGTCCGTGGCGATGCCGCTGAGTTCGATGAGCGCGCGCAGCGCCCTCGGATAGGCATCGGTGACCGCCAGGGTGGTCGAGAACATGGTCGTCAGTGCCGCGACGGCAATGATCGGACGCGACCACTCGCCCAGCGTCAGCGCATAGAGATCCACCAGCCGTCCGGAAAAGGCCACACCCGATTCGGGCAGCGCTTCCTGGCTGCCGTGCAGCATCAAGGCGCCGAGCAGCAGGAACAGCACGGCCAGCAGGGTCGCGCCGGCATAGCCGATCTGGAAGTCGATGATCGAATCGCGCACGCTGGGCAGGTGTCCGGTCTGTTCGGCGCGTTCGAGCGTCCACAGCGAGTGCCAGGCGGCCACGTCCAGGGGGATCGGCATCCAGCCCAGCAGGGCGAGTACGAAGGCGAAGCCGGTCGCCGTCCAGACGGCATCGAGATTGGCCGCCGGGTTGAGCGCGCTCCAGTCCGGGCCGGAGCCGAACGCCAGGGCGACTGCCGACAGCGTCGAGACCGCCAGGGCCGCCATGATGATCTTCATCAGCAGGTCGAGGCCCCGATAGCGCCCGATGGTCAGAACCGCGAGGCAGCCGGCCAGCACGCCCGCAGACAGTTGCGTGATCGAAGCATCAAGGCCGAAGACGAGTCCGGCCAGTCCGGCTGCAACCACGGTGACGCCGGCCTGGATGATCAGCATCGTGCCCAGCGTGATGACGACGAACAGACCCAGCGCCCAGCGGCCCAGCCGGCGATAACCCACGAGCAGGTTCTCTCCCGTGGCGGCTGCGTAGCGTGGGCCGAACTCCAGAAAGGGGTACTTGAAGATGCAGGCGAGTAAAACCAGCAGCAACAGGCTGGTACCGTACTCGGCGCCGGCACGCGTCGACTGCACCAGATGAGAAACGCCGACAGCCGCTCCGGCCATCAATAAACCCGGACCCAGTGCGAAAAGCAGTTGCCGGAAGCGGCTGCTTGCAAAAGTAAAGAACATGTTCATATCATACAGGCAGAGCCAGTCGGTACTGCGCCATACTGCACAGTATTGATCAATACATAAAACATCTCTGCTTTGGGGAGAACTCAGATGAACTCATGCCGATTTCTGGCGCTCGCACTCGCGCTGCTATGGCTGGTCGGCTGCGGTGGCAGTTCCAGCGTAGACCGTACCGAACCGCAAGAACCCGCTGAAAAACCGGGTGGTGAACCCGTCGACGGTGTCATTACCGCGGTGTTCGATCCTGCCGGGGGCGAAATCCCGTTCCCCAACAGCCTGTTGCTGTCGGGCACCGATGACCTGACGCTGAATATCCCGGTCGAAGATCCGACCGATTTCAGTGATCCGACGGTTGCGCTCAACGCGCTCGACGGGTTCAGCACGGTCGCGCCCTGGACCTTCAGCTTCACCGCCGAGATCGATCCGGACAGCGTGGTGCCCGGCAGTAGCGTGCGCTTCTACGAGGTAACCTTCGAGCAGGGCACGGCCGCGGTGAACGGTGTCAACCGTGAGCTGGTTCCGGGTGAGGACTACGTGGCTACGGTCGCAGGCTCCGACCCGAGTGGCCAGACGATCGCCGTCGTGCCGCTCAAGCCGCTGCAGGAAATGACCGGCTACATGGCGGTGCTGACCGAGGGGATCCAGGACACCAGCGGCAACCCGGCCACGCCGGCGCAAGCCTACTTCCTGGCCAAGCGGCCTGATCCGCTGGTCGACGGGGACGGCAACAGCACCGATCCGCTGCTCGACGACGCAACGGCCCAGGCGTTGGAGCCGCTGCGCCAACTGATTAGCACCCACGTGGCCGCCGCCGGATCGCAAGGGGTGGCCGGCGAAAGCATGGTCGTTTCCTCCACTGCGACCACGCAATCCATTACTCCGGTTCTTCAAGTGCTGCGCTCGGCCATCGGCCCGACCAGCAGCCAGGTCGCCCAGGCCTGCAGTGGGCCGGAAAGCTGCCTGACCACGGCGGATGTCCTTCCGCCCGGCGCTTCCCCGGGGATTGCCGACATCTACCTGGGCGTGGTCGAACTGCCTTACTTCCTCGGTCTGCCGACAGAGGAGAATCCGACGGCTCCCCTGACCGAGTTCTGGCAGGCCGCACCGGGCAACTATGTGCCGCCATTCGATCAGTTCGGTCTCAATCCGGAATCGACCAATGTCACGGTTGCCAACCCGCTACCCGTAGAGACCGCGCGCCCGATGGCGCCCATGCTGCTGACGGTACCCAACGAATCGTCGGGCCAGACGCGACCGGCCTCCGGCTGGCCGGTGGTGATCTTCCAGCACGGCATCACGGGCAACCGTTCGCAGATGCTGGCCCTGGCCGATACCATGGCCTCGCAGGGTTTCGCGGTCGTCTCGATCGACATGCCGCTACACGGCATTACCGACCAGACCAGTCCGCTCTATGTCGAGAACACGCCGTTTGGCGAGGTTTCGAGCGAGCGCACCTTTGACCTCGACCTGCGCAACAACGAAACCACGGCACCCGGACCCGACGGCATGATCGACAGTTCCGGCGCCTGGTTCATCAATCTCCAGAGCCTGCTGACCTCGCGCGATAACCTGCGCCAGGCGCAGATCGATCTCTCGACCCTGGCGCTGAACGTGCCGGAGATGGATATCGATGGCGACGGTGTCACCGACCTGGATGGTTCCAACATCAACTTTGTCGGCCTCTCGCTCGGCTCCATGGTGGGTACGCCCTTCCTGACCGTCGAGCCGACGGTCGGCAACGGTGTGCTGTCGGTTCCGGGGGGTGGCATCGCCAACCTGCTGTCCGGTTCGCAGACCTTCGGGCCGGTCATTCGGGCCGGCCTGGAATCGGCCGGCGTCGAGCCATTCTCGCCCGACTACTTCCAGTTCCTCGGCGCGGCCCAGACGGTGATCGACTCGGCCGACCCCATCAACTGGGGCGAGCTTGCGACTGCACAGAACTCCATCCTGCTGCAGCAGGTTGCCGGCGATGCGGTCGTGCCCAATGCTGTCGAGGGGGCGCCGCTTTCCGGCACCGAGCCACTGATTCGAATCATGGGCCTGGATGCGATCACGGAGACGACGCAGGACCCGATGGGTATTCGCGGTGCCGTGCGGATGCTTCAGGGTGGCCATGGCTCGCTGCTCGACCCGAGTGCCGGGCCGGAGGTTACTGCCGAAATGCAGGGCCAGGCAGCCAGCATGATCGCCTCCGGTGGCGCGGCCGTCGTCATTGGCGATCCGTCACTCATCCAGACCGACGATTGATAGGGAGAATCCGAACATGAAACGCCAACAACCAAACACGAGTCGGCGCGGTCTCGGGCTTCGCCCCGGCATCCTGGCCGGCGCCATCGGTCTGGCCCTGGCAGCCCAGCAGGCGCAGGCCATCGACCTGAGTACCGACGGGGTCGACATCTCGCTCGATTCCACCATCAGCTACGGTGTCGGCATGCGAGTGTCTGACCGCGACGATGACCTGATTGCCAAGTCCCAGTTCGATCCGCTGGTGTCCCAGCGTCCGCTGGAACAGCAGATCGCCACGCCGGGCCGTTTTTCGGCCAA
The DNA here is from genome assembly GCF_042310375.1 of Wenzhouxiangella psychrophila. NCBI lineage: Bacteria > Pseudomonadati > Pseudomonadota > Gammaproteobacteria > Chromatiales > Wenzhouxiangellaceae > Wenzhouxiangella > Wenzhouxiangella psychrophila. The sequence continues at coordinate 409,508 of NZ_JBHJMQ010000001.1, forward strand.
CTCCGACGACGGCAATCTCAACTTCGATCAGTGGGATCCGATCTTCAACCAGGCCCGGATTACTTCCGAGCTGTCGGTCGACTTCGGCAATTTCGGCGCCTTCGTGCGCGGCAACTACTTCTACGATGTCACGCTCACCGACATGGACGAGTTGCCCGACGGCGCCAAGGACCAGGCAGCCGAGCGCGCACGCTTGCTCGACGCCTACGTCTACGGCGACTTCCCGCTCGGCGATCAGATATTGTCGATGCGACTCGGCCGTCAGGTGGTCAGCTGGGGTGAGAGTACGTTCCTCGCCGGCGGCATCAATGCCATCAACCCGGTGGATGTCACCGCCCTGCGTACAGCCGGCGCCGAACTGAAGGACGCCTTCCTGCCGCAGAACATGCTGTGGGGCAGCCTGGACATCACGCCGAACTTTTCGGTGGAAGCGATTCTGCTGGGCGAATGGGACGAAACGGAAGCGGAGCCCTCGGGCACCTTCTTCGCCACCAACGATTTCGCCACGGCCGGTGGCCGTTACGCCATGCTCAACTTCGGCCTGGTGCCGCAGCCCGTCAACAATCCGGACCTGTACGAAACGGTCTGCCGCAACGGCAATTTCGGCGCGAGCGATCGCGAGCTGCCACTGCAGCTCATCGGCGCCGGTTGTGCCGCTTCTTTCCCACGGGCGACCGACAACAAGCCGGACGAGCACGGCCAGTACGGGCTGTCATTCCGGTACTTCGCGCCGCAGTTGAACACCGAATTCGGTTTCTACCACCTGCGCTATCACAGCCGATTGCCGCTTCTGTCGGGGCGCGCGGTGACCAACGCGGCCCCTTCCTCCGGCTCGGTGATCGTGGAGTACCCCGAAGATATCGACATGTGGGGTGTGAGCTTCAATACGACCGTCGGCGGCTGGTCGCTGGGCGGTGAAGTCAGCTACCGTGAAAACCTGCCCCTGCAGATCGACGATGTCGAGTTGCTCTACGCGGGTCTTTCACCGTTGAACGCGGCGATTCCGGAGCCCTACAATCGTTTCATCAGCCAGCTCGGCGATTTCGAGCCGGGCGAGTACATCCAGGGCTACGAACGCCGTGAGGTGTCGCAGGCCCAGTTCACCCTGACCAAGCTGTTCGGGCCGGGCAATTTCCTGAACGCCAACCAGGTGGCTGTCGTCGGTGAGTTCGGTATGACCCGTATCTGGGACCTGCCGAGTGAAAGCGAGCTGCGATTCGAAGGACCGGGCACCGATACCTTCGGCGGACCTTCGCGGCAGACCGGGGGTAACTCCCGCAGCCCGGTCACCACGACCAGCGGTTACGCGACCGACACCAGCTGGGGCTACCGACTGCTGTTTGCGCCGACCTATAACAACGTGTTCGGCACGGCCTGGAACATGACGCCGCGCCTGGCGTTCAACCACGATGTCGATGGCGTTACCCCCGGGCCGGGCGGCAACTTCATCGAGGGCCGAAAGCAGGTCACTGTTGGCTTGAACTTCAGCTACCTGTCGCGCTGGCAGGCGGGCGTGTCGTACACCAATTTCTTTGGTGCCGGAGACAATAACCTGCTGGGCGACCGCGACTTCGTCGCGGCTTCCCTGAGCTACTCATTCTAGAGCGGAGGTCACAATGACAGACACAATCATCAAACCCGGACTGACGATCTTCGCCGCCATACTGGCGGGTTCTGTTCTCGTCGGTTGTGGAACGGCCCCCGTGGCCGAGGAAGAGCCGGCTCAAACGGAAGAAACCTCGATGTCCGATCGCTTCGAAACGGAGCAGGAGGCTGAAGAGGCCGCTGCTGCCGAAGCCGAAAGGCAGGCTGCCGAGGAAGCGGAAGCCGAGGCCGAAGCCGAACGTATGGCTGCCGAAGAAGAGGAGCGCCGCCAGGCTGAAGCGGAAGCCGCTGCGGAGGCGGAACGGATGGCGGCCGAGGAGGAAGCACGTCGCCAGGCCGAAGCCGAAGCGGCGGCCGAGGAAGAGGCCCGTCGCCAGGCGGAGGCAGAAGCTGCCGCCGAGGCCGAACGCAGGGCAGCCGAGGAAGAAGCGCGCCGTCAGGCCGAGGCTGAAGCGGCTGCCGAAGAAGAGGCGGCTGCAGAAGAGGAGGCCGAGGGCATGGCGGCCGAGGAAGAGGCCCGTAGCCAGGCAGAAGCGGAGGCAGAGGCAGAAGCCGAGGCTGCAGCGGAGGCTGAGCGCATGGCCGCTGAGGAAGCTGCCGAGCAGGAAGAAGCTGCTTCGGAAGCTATGCCCGAAGAAGACGAACCGGCACCGGCCGACGAGGCGGAAACCGGGATGGCCGCTGTAGACTCGGATGAAGTAGTGGATGCCACCGAAGTGATGATGGGTCGGGCCGACCTGGATGTAATCATCCCGCGTACCGAGGAGAACATCGCGCGTCTCGGCGAGGATCTGACGCCCATGGGCTCGATTCGGGCCGGCAATGACGACGGCACGATTCCGGCCTGGGACGGCGGTCTGACCCAGGACGACTGGCCGGACGGTTATCAGTCCGGCGATCGTCACCCCGACCCGTATGCTGATGAAGAGCCGCTGTTCACCATCACGGGCGAGAACTACCAGGAATACGCCGACCGCCTGTCGGTGGGCCAGAAGGCGCTGTTCGAGCGCTACCCGGATACCTACTACATGAAGGTCTATCCGACACATCGCTCGGCTTCGTTCCCGGAACGTATCTACGACGCAACCATCGACAATGCCAGTACCGGTCGACTCGTGGCCAACGGCGAAGGCGTCGAGGACGTCTACGAAGGCTTTCCCTTCCCGCTGCCCCAGAACGCTTTCCACCTGATCTGGAACCACAAGCTCAAGTACAAGGGCATTGGCGGGGCGCGTTACAACAACCAGGTCGTGCCGACCACATCGGGTGCCTACCAGCTCGTCAAACTGCGTGAAGAGCTGCTGGGCCTGTACTACAAGGAAGGCATGACGATCGAGGATACCGACAATATCCTGCTCTACTTCTTCCAGGAAGTGGAGTCGCCGGCGCGCCTGGCGGGCAATATCCTGCTGGTTCACGAGACCCTCAACCAGGTCAGGCAGCCGCGCCAGGCCTGGATCTACAACCCTGGCCAGCGTCGCGTGCGACGGGCGCCCAACGTGGCCTACGACAACCCCGGTACCGCTTCCGATGGCCTGCGCACGAACGACATGACCGACATGTTCAACGGGGCCATGGATCGCTACAACTGGGAAATCGTGGGCAAGAAGGAAATGTACATCCCGTACAACTCCTACCAGGCTCACAGTGGCGACCTTTCGCCAGACGACCTGGTTCGTCCGGGCCACCTGAACCCGGAACACATGCGTTACGAGCTGCATCGTGTCTGGATCGTGGACGCCACCCTGAAGGAAGGTACGCGCCATATTCATCCTCGCCGCACCTTCTACCTGGATGAGGATAGCTACCAGATTGCGCTGACCGACCACTACGACCAGCAGGGCAATCTCTGGCGCGTCTCGGAGGCCCATACCATCAACTACTATGAGCTTCCGACCTACTGGTCCACCATGCTGTCGCACATGGACCTGCAGTCCGGCCGCTACGTGGCGAACGGCCTGGACAATAACGATCCCGTTCCGAGCTTCAACGTCGAACTCAGCCCGAGCAATTACACGCCGCAGGCACTGAGAGTTCGGGGTCGACGCTGAGTCGAGAGAGAAACCGCTAAACCCGCGGGGCCGGCCATTGGGCCGGCCCTTGCGTCTCGGAGTCCAGTTACATGAGTCAACTCAAGCACCTAGCGCTGATGTTGTTGTTTCTGCCCGTGCTGCTCCAAGCCCAGGAACAGCCCGGTGAGATTCAGCCCAAGGAGGCCGAACGCGTACCCCTTGCCGATGAGTCGCTGATTCTCGACATCACGCGCGCCGGCGAGCGATACGTGGCCGTGGGCGCCCGCGGTCACGTGCTGCTATCCAACGATGGGAGGGAGTGGGAACAGGCGGAGTCGGTGCCGGTGCGTTCGACCCTGACACGGGTGGACTTCGTTGGTGGCCGGCTCTGGGCGGTCGGTCACGACACTGCCATCATTTACAGCAGCGACCTGGGCCAGACGTGGTCCCTCCAGCATTTCAAGCCGCTGTGGGACGGCCCGATTTCCGAACAGCCCCTGCTCGATGTGCATTTTTTCGATGCCAGCCGTGGACTCGCCGTGGGCGCTTACGGCTTGATCATGCGTACCGATGACGCGGGTCGAACCTGGACGGCAACGCACATGGAAGATGTTCTGACCTCAGAGGCGATCGAATGGCAGACGCCCGATGCCGAGGATGAAGCCGCTGACGACAATGGGGAAAGCGAACCCGCCGATGAATTCTACGACGCTTCCCAGGATTTCGATCGCGGCTGCTACGAGTTCATGGAATGCCATCTGAACGCCATCCTCGCGCTCGACGATCAACGAGTGATGCTTGCCTCCGAAGGCGGGTACGGCTTTCGCAGTCGCGACGGCGGCGAAACCTGGGAGAGTTTCCGCTTTCCTTATCCGGGTTCGATGTTCGGGCTGGTCCCGACTTCGGGCGGCGTGATGGCATTCGGCCTGCGCGGTAACGTGCAGATAAGCCGCGACTTTGGTGACACCTGGGAACAAATCATTTCGGGTGTCGAATCCACGCTGCTCGGCGGCGGCATCGATCCGGACGGTTATCCGGTACTGGTCGGTGCGGGTGCCACCGTGTTGAGATACAACCCGCATACCGGGACGTTCCAGGCGTCTCAGGATCGCCTGGGCAGCGATTACGCGGCTGTCGCGTTCGCCGAGGACGGCAGCCTGATTCTGGCCGGAGAGGGTGGATTGAGAAATGAGTGATTCGACAACTTTGACCCGCCGCATCGCAAACGCCGTATTCAGCGTCCGGCCCCTGATTCTTCTGCTGTTCGTTCTCGGGACGGCGGCGATGGTCTATTACAGTCTGCAGCTTCGCGTCGATGCCGGTTTCAAGAAGCAGCTGCCGCTCGAACACGAGTACATGCAGACCTTCCTCGATTACGAGGAGAATTTTGGCGGCGCCAATCGGGTGATGGTCGCCCTGATCGATCGCGATGGCGACATGTTCACCCCGGAGTTCTTCAGGCAGTTCGAGGAACTCAGCGAAGACGTGCTCTACGTCCAGGGCGTTGATCGATCAACAGGGCGTTCGATATTCACGCCCAACGTCCGGTTTGTGGAAGTGGTGGAGGACGGTTTTGCGGGCGGCAATGTCATTCCGGCCGACTTTTCGCCCACCCCGGAAATGCTCGAAACCGTCCGGTCGAACATCATCAAATCCGGCGAGGTCGGTCGACTAGTCGCCGAGGACTTCTCCGGCGCCATGGTCTGGGTGAATCTCCTTGAAGAGAACCCCGAGACCGGCGAGAAACTCGATTACCAGGCGGTTGCAGCCGAATTGGAGGAAATACGCTCGGAGTTCGAGAGCGAAGACCACGTCGTTCGCATCATCGGCTTCGCCAAGATTGTCGGCGACGTGGCCGATGGCGCCCGTGGCGTGGTGATGTATTTCGGCGTCGCTTTCCTGATTACCGCCTTCCTGCTGTTCCTTTACTCGCACTCGGTCTGGTTGACGGTCCTGCCGCTGGTTTGTTCGGTTACGGCGGTTGTCTGGCAGCTGGGCCTGCTGAGCCTGTTGGGCTTCGGTATCGACCCGATGAACATTCTCACCCCCTTCCTGATCTTCGCAATCGGGGTCAGTCACGGGGTTCAGATGATCAGCGGCTGGAACGCCGAGAAACTGTTTGGTGGTTCCTCGCCGATCGGTCTCGTGCAGGAGGGTATTCCGCTCGAGCAGGTTGAAACCGTATCCAGCCTGGAGGCGTCGAAGGCCGTCTTCACGCGGCTTCTTGCCCCCGGCGCCATCGCACTGCTCAGCGATACCATCGGTTTTCTGACCATCCTGCTGATCAGTATCCAGATCATCCAGGAACTTGCCATCACGGCCAGCATCGGTGTTGCGGTGATCATCCTGACCAACCTGGTGCTCTTGCCGGTCCTGCTTTCCTACATCCAGCTGCGCAACGAAGACAAGAAGCGCCGGAAGCAGTACGAAAACAGCCAGAAGCCGAGCATGATCTGGGACTTCATGGCCAAGTTCACGCATCGTGGTGTGGCCGTCACGGCTGTAATAATCGGCGTTGTCCTGTTTGCCGGAGCCTGGATGAAATCCCAGGACATGCAGATCGGGGACTCCGAGCCTGGCGTGCCCGAACTGCGCGAGGACGCGCGCTACAACCGGGATGCACGGGCCATCCAGGAGCGATTTTCACTCGGCACTGACGTGATCAGCATCATCGCCCAGACCGAAGCCAGTGCCTGCACGGAATCGCACGGGATCGTCGACTCGATCGATCGTTTCGCCTGGCACATGAGCAATGTCGAGGGTGTCCAGCGCGTGATCACGCTGCCGATGGTCGCCAAGCAGGTCAATGCAGGCTGGAACGAGGGCAATCTGCGCTGGCAGATCCTGCCCAGGGACAGATACGCACTGGCCTTGACCACGCAGAACATTCCGACCGACAGCGGCTTGCTCAACCGGGATTGCAGCGCCATGCCGATCATGGTCTTCACCGAGGACCACAAGGCCGAGACCATCGATCGAGTCGTCAGTCGTGCTCACGAATTACAGGACGACATCGAAGTCGATTCGCTGGGATACACGCCCGGGGGCGAGCCTGCCCACGGGCACTGGCCCGAGGAGGGCGAGCATCCGCCGCTGATTTTCCGGCTCGCGACCGGCAATGTCGGCGTCATGGCCGCCACCAACCAGGAAGTCGCCGCGGCGCAGACCCCGATGCTTCTCTACGTCTACAGTGCGATCGTCGTGCTGTGCTTGATTACCTTCCGGACCGTACTCGGCACCCTGTGCATCGTGCTGCCGCTGGTGCTGGTCAGCTACCTGGCCTATTCGCTGATGGCGTTCATGGGCATTGGGCTGAAGGTCAATACCCTGCCGGTGGTTGCGCTGGGTGTGGGTATCGGCGTGGATTACGGCATCTACATATTCAGCCGCATGAAGAGTTTCATCGATGAAGGAGTCGGGCTCGACGACGCTTACTACCGCACCTTGCGCCTGACCGGCCGCGCGGTGTTCTACACCGCCGTGACCCTGGCCGTGGGTGTCGGCACCTGGCTGTTCTCCGACCTTCAGTTCCAGGCTGACATGGGCCTGTTGCTGGCTTTCATGTTCATCTTCAACATGATCGGCGCGATGCTCCTCCTGCCGGCCCTGGCCCGCGTGCTGCTGGGCTGGCGGGAAGGCCGCAAGGCGGCCTGATGGTTTCCAGGGGTCTGTGGTCAGGAGTCTGTGGTCTGTAGTGTCTGACCACGGACCACGGCCCCGCGAAGCCAATGAGCGAAGCCATACCGATTGTCGTCCTGTCCTCCGGCGGCAAGGACAGCCTGTACATGCTCGACACCCTGCGGAAGGATTCCGCCTGGCGCGTCGAAGCCCTGGTCACCACCGTCAATGAGACCAACCGCCGTGTAGCCATGCACGGTACCTCGGAGGCGCTGCTCGAAGCCCAGGCGAAGTCACTCGGCCTTCCCCTGACGGTCGTCGGGCTCCCCGAGGGCTGCGACAATCGCGAATATGAAAAACGCCTCGCCCGAGGCCTTGCGGTCCATCGCAAAGCGGGCGTTGAACACGTCGCCTGTGGCGACCTTTTCCTGGATGATATTCGGCGCTGGCGCGAGCGGAGCTTCCGACGCATGGGATGGCAGCCGGTCTTTCCGATCTGGCAGACGGCAACCGATCGTCTGGCACAACAGCTGGTGGATGAACGCTGGCGGGTCGTGATCACCTGCATCGACACGCAAGTCCTGCCCGAATCGCTACTGGGAAAACACATCGACGCCGATTTGCTGAACAGCCTCCCCGCCGGTATCGACCCCTGCGGAGAGAATGGCGAATTCCACACCTTCGTCTGTGACGGTCCGGGCTTCGACGTGCCCATCGAAGTCGTGCCGGGGGAGCGCGTATTGGCGCACGAGCGCTATCTAATGATCGATCTCGAGCCGGCGGCCTGAAGACTAATCTACTTTTCGGACCAGTTCGCAGACGTACTCGATACCTTCCACGATGCGGGGAGTCGGGCGCACCAGGCGCTCGGGATCTACTGACACGAGACGGGTCCGACCTTCCTCCACCATTCGCGTGTCGCGCCAGACGGAGAGGGGATCATCGGCCGGTTCGTTGATGCCGGCAATGATCAGTTCCGGGGAGCGGCTGATGACGGCCTCCCGGTCAACCGCGGTGGCTTCGGTGTCGAGATCGGCAAAGAGGTTACTCGCGCCGCAGGATTCGAACACTTCGGTGATGACGTGTCGTCCGCCAAGCGTGAAAAGCGGGCGTGCCGAGACCTGGTAGAAAATCGAGACATCGTGCTCGCCCCGGTTGAGGCTCTTCGAGGATGCCAGTTCCCGGCGATAGGCATCGGCGGCCTCGCGCGCCGGTTCCGGGGCGTCGAGGCGCGAGCCGATTTGCTCCAGTGCATCGCCGATGTCGGCAAGATTTCTTGTCTCCACCCAGAGCACCTCGATGCCGAGTTCCTCGAGCCGGCTGGCAACCGCCTCCGGCGTGCCGCCGCGCCAGGCGAGCGCCAAGTCAGCGTCCAGCCCCAGGATTGTCTCCATGTCGAAACGATAGGCGTCGCCGATGCGCGGCAGTTCCCGCGCCGGCTCTGGCCAGTCGCTGTAAGCTACCGCGCCCACCAGCGCATCGCCCGCCCCGGCGGCAAAGGCCAGCTCCGTCAAATGCGGTGCCAGGCTCACCACCCGAGGCTGATCTTCTGCGGATACGCCGGCGCATACAATCAGCAGCGCCCACGCGAGCACTCGCATGAGTCTGAATGCCCCCGCCTGAACCCTGAACCCTGAACCCTGAAACCTAAATCTGATACGCATACGCCAGCGTCAGCGTCAGTACAACCCAGAGCACCAGCATCAACGGCAAGCCCACGCGCACGAAGTCGTTGAACTTGTAGCCGCCGGCGTTCATGACCAGGAGGTTAGTCTGGTAAGCCATGGGGGTCGCGAAACTCAGATTGGAGCCGAACAGGACGGCCAGCACGAACGGTTCGGCGGGCAGCATCAACTGCTGCGCCAGGCTGATAGCGATGGGGGTGCCGATGACGGCCGCGGCGTTGTTGGAGACGACGTTGGTCAGGGCGGCCATGGCGAGCATCAGCAGGCCCAGGATGGCCCATGAGGGAATACCGAAGCTCAGCGCCAGGAAGATCTGCGCGAGCCAGTCGGCGCCCCCGGTCCGCATCAGCGCCGCGCCAAGTGCGAGCGAGGCGACGATGATCATCACCACCTGGATGGACAGGGCGTTCATGGCCTCTTTCCAGTCCAGGCAGCGGGTGAGCAGCATGGCCAGCACGCCGGCCACGGCACTGATCGCGATCGGCAGGATGCCGAAGGCGGCAACGACGACCACCGCGGACATGATGGCGAGCGCGATTGGTGCCTTCGAGGTTTTCGGAAGGTTGACCGATCCGTCGAGCACGAGCAGATCGCCCCCGTCCTTGACCTGGGCCAGTCGGGAGTCGGAAGACTGTACCAGCAGCACGTCGCCGGAACGCAGCACCGTGTTGTCCAGACCGGTCGAGCGGGTCTGGTCCTCGCGGTTGTAGCGATGCAGGGCCAGCAGTCGCAGGCCGTAGCGCGACAGCAGTCGCGCTTCCGAGATGCGCGAACCCACCAGCCGCGACTGCGGGGTGACGGCCACTTCGGCAATCTTCTGGTCGCCGGGTCCAAGCGGATGAGCGTCATCGACCTCAACGTCGCCGGAAAACAGCCGGCCGCCCAGCAGGTGGGCAAACTCCCGCAGGTTGTCGCGGGTGTCGGTGGTGGTGATGCGGTCGCCCGCCTTGAGCAACACGTCAGGCAGCGGGGTGACGAACACGCCGGGTCCGCGCTGGATCTTTTCGACCTTCAGGTTGCCGCTGCAGCGTTCGATGGCCTCGGCCAGCTTCTTGCCGACCACCTCGCTGGACTTGCCCAGGCGGATCTGCGCGGTGTAGAGGCGCTTGACCGTGGACTGCAGCGGCACCTCGCGGTTGGGAATGAGCCTGGGGGCGATCAACCACAGGTAAACCACGGCGACCGCGCCGGCAATCGCCGCCGGTACGATGAAGTCGAACATGCGAAAAGGCGCCACGCCCATATCGGCCGCCACGGCGACCACAAGCAGGTTGGTCGAGGTCCCGATGGTGGTCGACATACCGCCGACGATACTGATCAGGCCGACCGGCAACAGCATGCCGGAGGGCGATTGCCCGGTCCGGATGGCCACACCGATGAGGATCGGTAACAGCATGACCACGATGGGCGTGTTGTTGATGAAGGCGCTCAAGACCGCGCAGACCAGCAGCGTCGCCAGCATCGACAGGGCCGGCGCCTTGCGCCAGCAAATGGCCAGGCCGCGGCCAACCGGTTCGAGGGCGCCGGATCGGATCAGCCCGTGACCGAGAATCATCAGCGAACACACGGCGATCAGCGCCTGATGACCGAAGCCGGCGTAGAAGTCGGTGGGGCTGAGCTCGCGCCCGTCGGGGGCAATGTAGGGAAAAACCTGGAAGCCGACCGTGAGCATGGCCAGCACCACCAGCGAACTGGTCTCGAGCGGAATGCGGTCGCGCGAGAACAGCACCAGGGCCAGAAGCACCAGCAGCAGCACGCCGAGTGCGTGATAGTTGGGCAGGGCGAGACTCATAGGTTGCCGATTTTACGCACAAACGCCTCAGTCGGCGCCCTCGGATAGTTGAGCCTGCAGGTCCGCCAGCGCGTGGACGGGCGTCAGGCAGCGTTGGCCCATACAGACCATGACCACGCCCCGCTCGCTATCGACCAAGTATTGAAGCTGTTCGGGTAGATCCTCGGCAGCCAAATCCGGCGGCAGACGGTAGACCTCGCAATCGTCTCGCCCGGCCAGCTGACGGTGCCAATCGGCGACCGGATCTTCCGGGCCGGCCAGCAACACCTGCGGTCGCGGATGCTCGAGGCCGTGCCAGGCGCGCAGCAGCGTCGCGTGGGCAAGCGCCGAGCGCTCGATATCGCCCCGGGCGGCCTCGATGGCCCGCCGGGCGGCGTCGAGCAGCGCCGTGTCGCCGAGCAGGTGCCCCAGTCGGGCCAGGCCGAGCGCCGCCTGGCCGGCGCCGGCCGGTGTGGCGTCGTCGGCGTGGGCCAGCGGCCGGGTCAGCAAGGTCTCGTGGTCACTCGGCGTCAGGTGCAGCGCACCGCTGGCCGCATCGGTGAACTGGCTCATGATGCGGCGCGCGATGCGCCGGGCCAGGTTGAGCCAGCGCGTCTCGAAGCGCCAGCCAAGCAGTTGCAGGCAGGCGAGTAATACATTGGCGTGCTCGTCGAGCAGGGCGGTCTGCGCGCTGCGCCCATTGCGCCAGACGGCCCGCGGCGGTTCCTGGCCGAACAGGTTCACCGCCACAGCGTCGAGTGCGCGTGCAGACCGTTCGAGCCAGTCCTCGTGCCCGAGAAGCTTTCCGGCCAAAGCTAGGTTCTCGATCACCAGGCCGTTCCAGCTGGCCATCATCTTGTCGTCGAGACCGGGGGCCGGGCGCTCCTGCCGGGCGGCCAGCAGCCGCTGGCGCGCGGATTCGAGACGGGCGTCGATTTCGTCTTCATCGAGGTCTTCTTCCACCAGTTCACCGCGCGAGCGGGCGATGACCAGGTGCCAGTGCTCGCCTTCGAAATTGGGCGGTCCGTCCAGCCCGAATCGGGCGCTGAACAGGTCATGCTCGGCCGAAGTCAGCGTTTCGGCCACCGCCTTGCGGCTCCACACGTAGTAGGCACCCTCGCCATCCTCGCTGTCGGCATCCAGGCTGGCGGCGAAGCCACCGTTGTCGAGTGACATTTCCCGCTCGAGCCATTCGACCAGGCGCTCGCATACGGCGTGGAAGTCCGCACGCTTCCAGCGCGCGGCCGCATGGGCGTAGAGGCCCAGCAGGAGGGCGTTATCGGAGAGCATCTTCTCGAAATGCGGGATCTCCCAGACCGCATCGACGCAGTAGCGGAAGAAGCCGCCGCCGAGGTGGTCGTGCAGCCCGTGTCGGGCCATGGCACTGAGCGTGTCGCCGAGCATTTGCGCCGGATGCTCACCGTCGACTTCGGCCAGCGCGGCAAGCAGCGGCGCCTGCGGAAACTTCGGCCCGCCGCCGAAGCCGCCGTTGTCGGGGTCGAAGCGCGCGCCGGCTTCGGCACTGAGCGAGTCCAGGGCCGAGTCCAGGTCGGCGTCGCCGGCCGGGGTGGGCGTGGCGACCGCCTGCAGGGCTTCCTGTACCTGCAGGTGCTGGGCGCGCAGCTCATCGCGCCGGGTCGACCAGACCTGGTGAATGCGCTCGAGCAGGTCACCGAAGGCGATCATGCCGTATCGCGGCTCGGGCGGAAAATACGTGCCGGCGAAAAACGGTGCGTGTCCGGCCGGGTCGAGAAATAGCGTCAGCGGCCAGCCGCCGCCGCGACCGGTCAGCAGCTGGTGAGACAACTGGTAGATCTGGTCCAGATCCGGTCGCTCCTCTCGGTCGACCTTGATGTTGACGAAATACGCGTTCATGCGCTCGGCGATCTCGTCGTTCTCGAAGCTTTCGTGAGCCATCACGTGGCACCAGTGGCAGGCGCTGTAGCCGATCGACAGCAGGATGGGCTTGTCGAGCGAGCGCGCCATGGCCAGCGCCTCGCGATCCCAGGGCTGCCAGGCCACGGGATTGCCGGCGTGCTGCAGGAGATAGGGGCTGAGGGCGTCGCCCAGGCGGTTTTCCGGTTTCTGCTGGCTCATGGCGTCATGGTAAGCGTTCGCGTTTCAGGTTTCGCGCAAAATTGCGAGGTCCCGGATCGGTGTCCGGGACGACGCTTGGCGTCGGTTCAGGGTTCAGGGGTGAGCTCGAGAACCCACTCGGTCGCGGTTGGCGGGGGACTGTGATAGTTTCTTTCCGGCGACTGGTGGCACGAGGAGGTCTTGAATGAAGGCAATGGCGATATCCAGCGCGATTATTGGCGCGGCGTTGGTGGGTCCGGTGCCCATTGCGGCAGTTGGCGAAGACGGTGAGCGCCTGGTGTTTGAGACGTCGGAACCGGAATTGATTCCACAGCCTGACTGGGCGCCGGGACTGCTCTCGGAATCGCAGTATTCGGATTTTGCAAAGGCTCAGCGCGAGCGCAACGCGGATCACATGGTTATCGTTGATGAGCTGCCCGATACCGACTCACCCTTGATCGGCTATGGCATCAATTTCGTATTCGGTGAGCTCAACCGGGGATTCGCCGTGTTCGGCACGCCGCAGGCCGGCTATCGGCTCTATGCCGACGTGGATGGAGACGGCAGTCTCGCCGACGAGGAAGGATGGCGGCTCGAAGGGACCGACGGCCGCTACTCAGTGCGTTTCGAAACGGTCGATGAAGGGCAGGCGGACGGCAAGCCCGTCGAGTTTCCGGTCAAGTCCCGGTTCGTGATCTTTCCGGCGGCCGGCGAAGACGACGATCGACCGCGCGGGGTGTGGAATTCCGAAACGATACGACGCGGCGAGATTCGCGTGGACGGGCAGAGGGTACCGTTCGAACTGCACGGCCGTTCCGGCCGATACGATTACCCCGATCGGTCGATCTGGTTCGACCTCGACGCCGACGGGCGCGGCGGCGAGTCGCGCGAATCGCCGGAGCGGTTTCGGGTACTCGACGATTACGTCAATATCGGGGAGCACACGTATGCATTCAGTGTGGATCCGTTCGGACGCCACCTGTCGCTGATTCGGCAGGACGAGGCAAGGGCAGACCGGCCGTCCCTGAGCGAAGGCGCCCCGGCACCAGCCTTCCAGGCGAGTGCAGTCGACGGCGGCTCGGTCGATCTCGCCGACTACCGAGGCGATATCGTCCTGCTGAATTTCTGGGCGCAGTGGTGTGGCCCTTGCCTGAAGGAGGCACCGAGGCTGGCAGACATACATCAGCGCTGGGGTGAGCGTGGCCTTGCGCTGGTCGGCATTACTAACGATCCGGAAAGTGCCATCGAGGAATTCACCGCCGAGTTCGACCATTCCTTCCCGCAGGTCGCCGAAGCCTTCGAGGGCCCGATGCATCGCGCCTACCGGGTTGCCGCCTATCCCACCAAGTACCTGGTCGACCGCGATGGTGATCTCCTGTGTGGCGGGCCGGGACCGTCTTTCTGGGACGACTGCTGGCCGCGGGCCCTGAAAAAGCTGGATGCGGATCATCGAGCCGACCCCTGACGGTCGGAGAGCGGAGATCCAATATCCAGGCGTTCATCTGCGATAATCTCCGACCATGAATCAGTCGGAGTTCTACTTCCACAGCATCGACCCGGTCGCCTTCGAGATCGGCGGCTTCGCCATCTATTGGTACAGCCTGATGTACCTGGTGGCCTTCGGGGCGTTCTGGCTGCTGGGGCGCATCCGGGCCCGGCGCGAGGATGCGCCGATGGAGCCGCACCAGGTCGGGGACTTCCTGTTCTGGGGCGTGATCGGCGTCATCGTCGGCGGCCGGCTCGGCTACGTGCTCTTCTACGGTTTCGACCAGCTCATGGCCGATCCGCTGTTCCTGTTCATGATCCGCGACGGCGGCATGAGTTTCCACGGCGGCCTGGTCGGCGTGCTGGTGGTGCTCTGGGCCTACGGCCGCCACCTGGGCTGCGGATTCATCCGCCTGGGCGACTTCGCCGCGCCGCTCGTGCCCATCGGCCTGGCCGCCGGCCGGATCGGAAATTTCATCGGCGGTGAATTGTGGGGGCGGACTTCGGACGTGCCCTGGGCGATGATTTTTCCGCAGTCCATCCGGGGTGCGGGGCAGACTTCGCAGGCGCTCTACGAGCAGTACCTGACCGGCGCACTGGACGAGTTCGCGCGCCATCCTTCCCAGCTCTACCAGGCCGCGCTCGAGGGGCTGGCGCTGTTCGTGGTCCTGTGGCTGTATTCGGCCCGGCCGCGACCCACCGGCGCGGTGGGCGGCGCCTTTCTCGCCGGTTATGGCGCCTTCCGCTTCATCGCCGAGTTCTTCCGCGAGCCCGATGCGCATATCGGCTTCGTCGCCCTGGACTGGATGACCATGGGGCAGATTCTCTCCCTGCCGATGTTCCTCGCCGGCGTTGCGCTGATGGTCTGGGCCTACAGGAGCCGTACATGAACAACTACCTCGATTTGCTGAGCCACGTCCGGAACAACGGGACGCGTAAGGCCGATCGCACCGGGACCGGCACATTGAGCGTGTTCGGCCACCAGCTGCGTTTCGACCTGTCGGATTCCTTTCCGCTGGTGACGACCAAGAAACTGCACCTGAAGTCGATCATCCACGAACTACTGTGGTTCCTGCGCGGCGAGACCAACATCGCCTATCTCACCGAGCACGGGGTCAAGATCTGGGACGAGTGGGCCGACGAGACCGGCAGCCTGGGCCCGATCTACGGGGCGCAGTGGCGCGCCTGGCCCACGCCGGACGGCCGGCATATCGACCAGCTCGAACAGGTCATCGAACAGATTCGTCAGCGGCCCGACTCGCGCCGGCACGTGGTATCGGCCTGGAATCCCGCCGACCTGCCCGACGAGTCCCTGTCGCCGCAGGACAACGCCCAGGCCGGCCGGATGGCGCTGGCGCCCTGCCATTGCCTGTTCCAGTTCCACGTCGCCGACGGGCGCTTGAGCTGCCAGCTCTACCAGCGCTCGGCCGACTGTTTCCTGGGCGTGCCCTTCAATATCGCCAGTTATGCGCTACTGACGCTGATGGTTGCGCAGGTCACCGATCTGGAGCCCGGCGAGTTCATCCACACCTTCGGCGACGCCCACATCTACCTCAACCATCTCGAGCAGGTCGATGAACAGCTTTCGCGCGAGCCCTATCGGGCGCCGCGCATGCACCTGGTCAACCGCAGAGAGCGGTTGAGGGACTTCGTGTACGACGATTTCCGGCTCGAGGGCTACGAGTGCCACCCGGCCATTCGCGCGCCGATTGCGGTGTGACGATGCAGGCTGACGCTGATTGCCGAATGCGCGCTTCAGGCACCTTCGAGCGATTCGAGATCATCGACACTCGATAGCGTGCGAAACACGGCCAGTGCCGCGCCGATGAACAGCGCCATGGTTGCCCACAGACCGGCAAGAAATCCGATGGCATTCTCCGTCCAGGCGCCCTGGAAGTAGTCGATTCCGGCCCCGGCTTCTTCGATCGGTATGAAGCTCATTCCGGACATGGCGGTGTAGTGCATGCCGCATACCGCCAGGCCCATCAGAAGCGGGCTGAACAGTCGCAAGGCGCCTCGCCAGTGCACGATGATGCGCAAGGCGGCGGTGGCGGCCGCGATGGCGATACCGATCGACAGCGCGGTAATCAGATTGTCGTGCTGCATCGCCATCGGCATGCGCATGGCTGACATGCCGACGTAATGCATCGCCGCCACGCCCAACCCGAACGCCAGACCGGCCAACAGCCAGGCCGAGGTACTCTCGCGCCAGCGGTAGGCCGCATACAGCCCGATGCCGGAGAGTGCGACCGGCAGTCCCAGCGACAGAAATGTCGTGCCGATGTCGTAAGTCACCGGTCCGTCCATGCGAAAAGCCAGCATGCCGATGAAGTGCATGGCCCATATGGCGCAGCCGCCGAAGACCACGGCGGCCAGCGTCAGCCACCCGAAGTTGATACGACCGTTGCGTTCGACGATGAAGTCGGCGAGGTAGAGGCTGACCAGGGCGCCGACGACCGAGATGACGTAGGACAGCGCAACCAGCGCCAGATCGTGGCTGCCGATGAAACTTTGCATGAGATTTTCCTTCCCTTGGTTGATAGGCGCCGCGTATAAATGCGGCCCAGGGGAGAATTTTTGCCTATTGCCGGCAATGGATTGTGAAGGGCGATGGATTCGGCCGCATCGCGACGGCACCGGCAGGGGGTGCGCGGCGTTCGGTCGCGGACGTCGCCCCGCTGCCGGCCGAGCACCGATCCCGCACAGAGCCTTTCAGATATGCCTTCAGGGGCGGACTTGCCCCGATGTGGCCTGTTCCAGCCAGGGAATGGCCAGTTCCAGGACGGCGTCGCGGTCGAGTATCAGTGCCTCGTGCGAAGGTGCATCGACGATCTTCAGGGTGGCATCGGGCAGCGTCCGGTTCAACTGCCGGGCATGCTCCACGGGGACGAGACGGTCAGCCTCGCCGTGGATCAACAATACCGGCGCATGGATATCGCCAGCACGGGAGATCGGCGCCGCGTCGTTCAGCGCCAGGTCGGCCCGGTCCCGCGCATGGGCCAGCGCTCTGTCCATTCGGCCTTCGGACAGGAAAGGGCGGATGTAGAAAGGCGCAAGGTGCCGAAGTGCGCCGGGCAGCGCGGTTTCGAGCCGTGCGTACGGCGCGACGGCGACCACGGCGTCGGGTTGGCTGTCGGCAGCGGCCAGCAAAGCCGCGGACGCGCCCATCGAGACTCCGAACAAGACCAGTGGAGGTGTGTATTGCTCGCGGTTGCGCGTCCAGTCGATGATGGTTTGAAGATCCCTTGCCTCGCGCGCACCGAACGTGACGATCTCACCCCCTGAGCGACCGTGGCCGCGCTGATCGTAGAGCACGACATCCCAGCCTTCTCGGGCCAGTTCCATGGCGTGGGGAAACATTGCCCGATGCTCACCCTGCCAGCCGTGTATGGCGATGATGGTGCCCCTGGACGGCGTTCTCGGCGGCCCCATTGGCAATCCGGTGTGGAACCCCATCGACATCGAGCCGCCGTCTCGTTCGATCTCCATCCGGTTGGGATAGTCGCCGCTCGGCAGTACACCGACCTGCAGTTCGATGCCGTCCGTTGGAGCATCGACACGGGCCCGCTCGACCAGGAAGTGTCTGGCTGCGTGTGATTCCCAGGCCTCGTCCAACTCTTCGTTGAATATGCCGGTCGGATGATCGAGGTTCGGCGCACGCACCATGCGTTCACCGATATAGCTTGCGCACCCGGTCAGGCCCATGATCAGAAGTACAAGCGCAGGGCGAAAGCGGTATCCGAGGGCGTACGGGTGCATGGGCGAGATTGCTTGATTCGTGTGGTTCAACAGCCTACTCAACTCGGCAGAAGGTATCATCGAATTTTCGTGTAAAAAGGTTCCAGCCGTGCAGGAAGTGGTCATGATCGCCGCAATGGCTCGCAATCGCGTCATCGGTGACGAAGGCGATATGCCCTGGCATTTGCCCGCCGATCTCAAGCACTTCAAGGCGGTCACCATGGGCTGCCCGATTGTCATGGGGCGACGGACTTTCGAGTCGATCGGCCGGCCGCTGCCCGGCCGCGCCAACATCGTCATCAGCCGTTCCCGTCCGGATGTGCCCCAGGGTATCGTGCTGGCCGGCAGCCTCGAGGAAGCGCTCAAACTGGCGGATTCCGAGCGAGTGATGGTCATCGGCGGTGGCCAGATTTACCGCGAAGCGCTTCCCCGGGCCGACCGGCTGGAACTGACCCTGATCGATGCGGTGGTTACCGGCGATACCGTCTTCCCCGAATGGCCGACAGCGGAGTGGCGATTGTCCGCGATGCAGTCGAGACCGGCCGACGACAACAATCCCTACAACCTGGTCTTCGCGACCTTCGAGCGGGTGGCTACACGCGAGTGATGCCATCGGCAGGTACAATGATCGGCCCGCCACGGCATTAGTAACTCGAATGGCAGCCGCTTTTCGCACCAACGCCAATCTCGACCAGTACTGGCCGGACAAGCGCCGCGTCACGATCGTTGGTGCCGTCTGGAACCTCCTGCTGGCCATCGGCAAGATTGCGGCCGGCATCGTGGGCCATTCGCAGGCGCTGATCGTCGACGGCATGCATTCGCTCTCGGACATGGTCAGCGACGCAGTCGTGCTGGTGGCCGCCCGCTGGAGTGCCATCGAGGCCGATCACAACCATCCCTACGGCCACGGCCGCATCGAGACCGTCGCCACCGCGATTGTCGGCGTATTGTTGCTGGCCGTGGCGATCGGCTTCATAGTCGACGCCGTACTTCGGCTGCTCGAGCCCGAACGCTTGATGCAGCCGGGCTGGCTGGCCCTGTGGGCGGCGGCGATCTCGGTCGGAATCAAGGAAATCCTGTTCTGGTATACCCAGCGGGTGGCCCGGCGTTCCCGTTCGAACCTGATCATGGCCAACGCCTGGCACCATCGCTCGGATGCGTTATCGTCGATCGTGGTCATTGCCGGGGTGGTTGGCGCCATGGGCGGCCTGCTCTGGCTGGATGCCGTGGCCGCGATCCTGGTTGCCGGCACCGTGGCTGTAATGGGCGGGCGCTTTGCCTTTGATTCACTGGTCGAACTGGTCGACACCGGAGTGCCGCCTCGCGAGCAGAAGCAGTTGGCGAAGATCATCCTCTCGGTCGATGGCGTCCATGACTTCCGAGACCTGAGAACGCGTCTGATGGGCGGACAGATCGTGATGGACGTGTGCATTCTTCTCGATCCGCAATTGACCCTCGATGAAGCCAACCGCGTGGCCGCCATGGTTCGCACCCGACTGCTGAGCGAGTCGACCGAGGTTTTCGACGCGGTGGTCAGCGTTGCACCGCTGCGCGCGCCACGGATGCGTCGATCAGCCTGATGGCGCGCAGGGTCTTCATCGGTGATCTCCAGGGTTGCTGTACGCCGCTGGAGCGACTTCTGGAAAAGCTGCGCTTTGATCCGGCTTGCGATCGCCTTTTCCTGGCCGGCGACCTCGTCAATCGCGGCGGCGAATCGCTGGCTGCACTGCGGCTGGTGCATTCACTGCGCGAGGTCTCGACGACGGTGCTCGGCAACCATGACCTGCATCTTCTGGCCTATGCGCGCGGGCTGCTCGAGAAGAGCAACGCGGAGTTCGACGAGATCCTGGACGATGAACGCGCCGGGGAGTTACTGGACTGGCTGCAGCGTCGACCGTTGATCTGGTTCGACCGGGCGGCCGGCCTGGCGATGGTGCACGCCGGCGTCGATCCGCGCTGGGGGCCGGAGCAGGCGCGTGAACGCGCCGCGGAAGTCGAGCGGGCATTGACCGAATCGCCGGATGAATTCTTCGCCAACATGTACGGCGACGAGCCGGATCGCTGGGAAGCCGACTTGCCGAAGGCCGAGCGCCTGCGCACCATCACCAACGTGATGACACGTATGCGTTTCTGCAGTCCCGGGGGGCGCCTGGATTTCGCCACCCAGGGCGGACCCGGAAACGCACCACCGGGCTTCGCGCCGTGGTTTCATCATCTTCAACCGGACTGGCAGACGTGGACGCTGGTCTTCGGCCACTGGTCGCAACTGGGGCTTTATCAGGGTGAAGGCGTGGTCTGCCTGGACAGCGGTTGTGTCTGGGGCGGTTCGCTGTCGGCGCTTGTGATCGAGGGCGAAGAGCAGCGTATCGAAACGGTCGACTGCGGCGGAGACTGAAGAGAGAATCCGCAGCTCAGTCTTCCGCCAGGGCATTGAGAATCGGGGCGATATCCGGCCGCCGTCCCGTCCAGATTTCGAAAGCCAGCGCGGCCTGCCCGACCAGCATCCCCAGTCCGCCATGGATGACGACATTGTGCTTTTGGCACCAGCGCGCGAAAGTTTCGTGAGCCGGGCCGTAGTTGAGATCGTAGGCGATGGCCGATTCCGTCAGCCAGCCTCGTTCCAGCGGCGGCAGGCCCTGGTCATGGCCGGCACTCGTCGACTGGATCAATATGTCATGCGGTGAGTCCAAGGCTCCCGGCTCGAAACCCCCGCCCCGGATTTTGCCCAGGTGAGCGAACTTGTCGCACAGGCGCTCGGCGCGTTCGGCAGTGCGATTGACCACGGTGACGCATTCCGGTTGTCGATCGAGAAGCGGGCCGAGAATACCGGCGACCGCTCCGCCGGCACCGAGGATCAGGATCCGGCGGCCGGCCGGGTCGATGCCCAGGCGGTCCAGATCCAGCAGGAGGCCGGCACCGTCGGTGTTGTAACCGTGCCAGCCGTCGTCTTCCAGGCGGAGTGTATTGACGGCATGCGCCTGCCGGGCCGGCCGGTCGACGCGCGTACACAGCCTCAGGCCCGCTTGCTTGAGCGGCACGGTCAGGTTCGCGCCCGTACCGCCGTCGGTGCGGAATGCCGCAAGCTTCTCGGCCAGCTCGTCTATGCCGGCCTCGATGGCGCTGTAGTCAACGTCGATGCCGAGCTGTTTACCGAACAGGCGATGAATCCGCGGCGACAGGCTGTGCGTTATGGGCTGTCCGAAGACGGCCAGTTTGAATGTTTGAGTGCTCATCGGGCTTGGTGAAAAGAAAAGAAAAATTTGTCCACAGATGAACACAGATGAACACGGATAAAAGAAAGAAAAGAGAAAAAAGTCAGCTCAATTACATGAGCAAGTGCCCTTGTCCCGATTCTAGAATTTCTTGTTTTCAAAATCTGTGTTTATCTGTGTTCATCTGTGGACAAATATTCGGTTTTTCTTTTCAGTCCTTCAACAACTCGGCTGTTTCGAGGGCGGCATAGGTGAGGATGCCGCTGGCGCCGGCGCGGCGGATGGACAGGAGGGTTTCGAGCAGCACCTTGTCGTTGTCCAGCCAGCCCTTCGCCGCCGCGGCTTTGAGCATGGCGTATTCGCCCGAGACGTGATAGGCGAAGGTCGGCACGCCGAAGGCCTCATGCACGCGCCGGATGATGTCCAGGTAGGGCAGGGCGGGCTTGATCATGACCCAGTCGGCGCCTTCGTCGAGATCGAGCTCGACTTCATAGAGCGCTTCATCGCTGTTGCCCGGGTCCATCTGAAAGCTTTCCTTGCCGGCCTTGCCCAGGCTGGCCGCCGAACCGACTGCATCGCGGAAGGGGCCGTAGTAACTCGAGGCGTACTTGGCCGCGTAGCTGAGGATCAGGGTGTTGACGTGGCCGTCCGATTCGAGCTGTTCGCGAATGGCGCCGATGCGCCCGTCCATCATGTCCGAGGGCGCGACCACGTCGGCGCCGGCGTTGGCATGGCTTGTTGCCTGCCGGACCAGGGCGTCGACGGTGCGATCGTTGAGCACGTAGCCGTCCTCGTCGACGATGCCGTCGAGGCCGTGGCTGGTGTATGGGTCGAGCGCCACGTCCGTGATCACGCCGAGTTCGGGGAAGCGCTGCTTGAGCGCCTTGACGGTCGTTTGAACCAGGCCGTTCTCGTCCCAGGCCTCGGCGGCATCCTCGCTCTTGCGTTCAGTCGGCACCACGGGAAACAGGGCCATGGCCGGTATGCCGACTTCCAGGCAGCGTTCGGCCAGCCTGAACAGGCCGTTGTGCCCGACACGCTCGATACCGGGCATCGATTCCACCGCCTCGCGGCCGTCGGCGTCTTCCAGCACGAAAGCCGGCAGGATCAAATCGGCCGGCGACAGTCGGGTTTCTCGGGCCAGGTCACGGGCGAAGCGATTCGCGCGTGTTCGGCGCATTCGGGTGGATGGAAAAGGCATTGCTGATCCAATCAGTTGGATAATCAATCCATTATAAGGGGCGGGTGGTTGCTCTGTGGTGGGTCGTCTTGTGTTCTGTCGGCAGTTTGGCTGGTGGCCCTGACCGCGGTGCGGGCCTCGACAAGTCAAAATATATTCCGCCCGCCTGCTCCGCAGGCTGATGGCGGGTAACTTTTCTCTCGCGCGAGAAAAGTAACCAAAAGCGCGCTTAAAACATGGCGGCTGGCTGGGCGGTCATACCGCCACGGAGTGGCTTCAGTATTCTGTGCGGAGGCTTCGTTCTAACTCTCTGAGACGCAGGCGGGCTGACGACGTCCGCCTGGACAGGCCTGCACCCGGCGTCGCGACTTCGAGGACGAGTGTTCGAAGGCCGTGCCACGAATCTCGATCCAGGGCTCATTCACCTGAAGCGATCTGCAATGGCGTGGCTGAAGCCGGGGTGATCGAGGTCGGGCCATCAGAATGCAGATTACGCCCCAGCGACGCTGAGGACGCCATGTGTCTAGACGGAGCTAGAGCGAAGACGGAGGCAAAATACTGAAGCCCGCACACCCGCTTGGTCCTGCGGTGCATCCGCCATCTTTTCAGCGCGCTTTTGGTTACTTTTTTCGCGCGAGAAAAAAGTGACTCGCCGCAAGAGCCTGCGAAGCAGGCCGGGCGAAACCGCCTTTGAAGTGTCGAAGCCCGCACCGCGGCCGGTCGGCAACAAGCGAACCGCCAGCACCACGCATTACGACGCCTCTTAGAGCGTGAGATGCTAATCTCCGAGGCATGCCAGCCCAGATTCGCATACCCGAAATGCGCCCCGGCCAACCGGTTGATGTGCCGGCCGGCGACGTCGAGCGGCTGGTCGAATTCATCGATGCGCAAGAGAATCTTCTGGTCCTGACCGGCGCGGGTGTGTCCACCCGGTCGGGTATCCCCGCCTACCGCGACGGCAGCGGGCGCTGGCTGCAGCGCCGGCCCATTCTCTACCAGGACTTTTTGCGCTGCGAGAATTCTCGCCGGCGTTACTGGGCGCGCAGTTTCTTCGGCTGGCCGGTCATGGCGCAGGCCTCGATCAATGCCGCCCATGAATCGCTGGTGGCGCTCGAGGAGGCGGGCCGGCTCGGCAGCTTGGTGACCCAGAACGTCGATGGGCTGCACCGGCGCGCCGGACAGCGGCGCCTGATCGAACTTCACGGCCGACTCGAACGGGTCTGTTGCCTGGATTGCGGGCTCATCGGCAGCCGTGCCGAACTGCAGGATCGCCTGACGGAACTCAACCGCGACTGGACGGCCGAAGTGCGCGGCATCAACGCTGACGGCGACGCCCGGCTCGACGACAACGACTGGCCGGGGTTCCGGGTCGCCGACTGTGCGACCTGCGGCGGCTCGCTCAAGCCGCAGGTGGTCTTCTTCGGGGAGACCGTTCCATCGGCTATTCGCCAGGCGGTCGCAGAAGCGATCGAACAGGCATCCGCCGTGCTGGTTTTGGGCAGCTCGCTGGTGGTTGGTTCAGCTTACCGACTGGTGCGTGACGCATCCGCGCTCGGTCTCGAGGTGGCAGCGGTCAACCAGGGCCGTACGCGTGCCGACGATCTGCTTGCCTTCAAGGTCGATGCCTGCTGCGCGACGGCTATTGCCGAATCAGCGGCGATCCTGGCTAACTGAGTTCGTTCATCAGGCTGCTATCGAGAGTGACGGGTCGACCCCCGCGGCCAGCGCATCGAAGTATTCCCGCGTCAGCCTGAACTGCTCTCCGGGTGATTCAGCCCGATTGACGATCCGGCGGAATCCCGCATTTTCCGGCCGATCCTTGGCGTACCAGCCCAGGTGCTTGCGTGCGATGCGTACCCCTCGGAATTCGCCATAGAAGGCGTAAAGCGCTTCGAGGTGGCCGAGCAGGATGTCGCGTACCTCGCCCAGCGGCTTCTCCGGCAGGTATTCGCCGGTGGTCAGGAAATGGGCGATCTCGCCGAAGATCCAGGGGCGCCCCTGGGCGGCACGGCCGATGAGCAGGCCGGCGGCGCCGGTGTGATCGAGTACCTGCCGGGCTTTTTCGGGCGAATCGACGTCGCCGTTGGCCCACACCGGTATCGAGCGCTGGGAGACGATTTCGGCAATCGTGTCGTACTCGGCCCGTCCGGCATATTTCTGGTCGCGCGTCCGTCCGTGGACGGCCAGGGCCGCGATGCCGGACTCCTCGGCGATGCGGGCGATGTCCGGGCCGTTGCGGTGCGCGCTATCCCAGCCGGTTCGGGTCTTGAGCGTGACCGGCACATCCACGGCGGCGACCACTGCTTCGAGAATCCGTGCGACCAGGCATTCATCTCGCATCAGGGCCGAACCCGCCCAGGCCTTGCAGACTTTCTTGGCCGGGCACCCCATGTTGATGTCGATGATCTCGGCGCCGTGGTCGACATTGTGGCGCGCCGCCTCGGCCATGCGTTCGGGGACCGTGCCGGCGATCTGCACGCTTACCGGCCCGGGTTCGCCCTCGTGGTCCATGCGCTCGCGCGACTTGCGGGTATGCCACAGTGAAGGATCCGAACTGGTCATCTCCGAGGTGGCCAGCCCCGCACCCAGGTGGCGACAAAGCAGTCGAAACGGTTTGTCGGTTACCCCGGCCATGGGCGCCAGGCCCAGCGCAGGCGCGACGCGATACCCGCCGATCGGAAGAGCGCTGCCGGTTGTCTCGAGGGAAGCTGCAGATGCCATGCTTCATTGTATGATGTCAGGAGCGCCCATTTTATCGGCCGGGCCGTGCCCGGTTTCAAAGCGAGCATGAATTCAAACCAGGAACGCCGTCGTTTCCACCGCTTTCCGTTTCACGCCGACTGCGAGTTGCTGCTCGAGGACGGGCAGGGTTATCCCTGCGAATTGCTCGATCTGTCCATGAACGGGGCGCTCGTGCAGCTGGATGGATCGTCGGAATTCGACCTGGAGCGCCCGGGTGATCTCGGGCTTAAGCTGCGCGGGCTGACCGATGATGGTACGGCCGAGATGCTGATCGGCGTGCAGGCCGTGCGGATCGAGGAGCGGTGCATCGCCTGCCGTTTCGTTGACGTCGACGTCGATGCTTTCGAAAGCCTGAAGGATCTGGTGGCCGCCAACCTGGGCGACCTTTCCATGCTTGATCGCGAACTGACCCAGCTTGATTACTGGCCCGGGCTGTCGGTCTCGCCCGCCGAGGATTGATCAGAGGCTACTTCAATCGTCGAGCAGCCAGTTGGCCATGACGGCTTCGAGTTCGTCCAGGCCCTGACCCGTCGTCGCCGAGAAGGCCTGTACGCCGACGCTTTCTTCAACCGCCTTTCGGACTTTCATCTGGGATTCTTTCTGTTTACCCCGGCCGAGCTTGTCGGCCTTGGTCAACACCAGGTGAATCGGCAATCCACGACCGGCGGCCCAGTTGGCCAAGTCGACGTCGCCGGGCTTGAGCGGATGACGGATGTCCATGACGATCACCAGACCGGTCAGTGCGCGACGTTTCTCGAGATAGCCCTGGATCAGGCCCTGCCAGTGGCGCTTGAGATCACCGCCGACGCGGGCGAAGCCGTAGCCGGGCAGGTCGACGAGGTGGTGGGTGTCATCCAGCCGGAAGAACACCAGCTGCCGGGTCCGACCCGGCGTGCGGCTGGTCCGGGCCAGCGATTTCTGGCGGCACAGGCGGTTGATCAGGCTCGATTTGCCGGCATTGGATCGTCCCGCGATCGCGACCTCGGCGCCGTCGTCGGGCGGCAACTGCGAGCGTTCATGCACGCTGATCAGGTATTCGGCCCGGTGGAGCAGGGTCTGTACGGGTTTCATGGACTCAACACGGCTGGCACAGCGGAGGCTGAGAGGCGATAATATCAGTTTCAGACTTCCAATCAGGAGAAGGATCCAAATGGCTCGATTGTTGGTGATGCTGCTTGCGTCGGCGCCGCTTCTGGCACAGGCCCAGATCGTGGGCGATCCCGAAGCCGGTGAAGAGAAAGCGGCGGTGTGTTCTTCCTGTCACGGCATGGACGGTAATTCGCAGGTCAGTATGTGGCCGAAGCTGGCGGAGCAGCACGCCGGTTACGCGGCCCGCCAGTCGCGGCTCATTCGCGACGAGAAGCGCAGTGCACCGGAAATGTACCCGATCGTGGCGGATATGAGCGATCAGGACCTGGCCGACATTTCCGCTTACTACGAGCAACAGGCTCTCAAGCCGGGAGTTGCCGATGACGCGCTGGTCGATCAGGGTGAAGCGATCTACCAGGCAGGCAACCCGGAATCCGGCGTGCCGGCCTGTGGCGCCTGCCACGGCCCTTCTGGCAGCGGGATCAAGGGTGCCCACTACCCGCGATTGGGCGGCCAGCATGCCGATTACACGGAAAAGCGGCTCAATGACTACCGAAATGGCGTGACCAACGGTGACGACGATCCCTACAGCAAGATCATGGTCGCTGTCGCCGAGAACATGACCGACGAGGAAATCCAGGCCGTCAGTTCCTACATCGAGGGCTTGCACACGGCACGCTGGTAACCTCACGGTACGGCTTGGGAACCTCTGATCAAAGGTTCCCTCGGAACTCGCCCGCGCCGGGCGGGTCTGATTTGGCCATACAACACAAGACAACAGCGGAGTAATCAATGCGCAAGTTTCTCATCGTGATGGCGGGTGCAGCCCTGCTGGGCTCGAGTTCACTGCTGGCCCAGGATTTCCAGGAGGGCGAGCATTTCCAGCGGATCGGCAGCCCCGTCTCCACGCCGGACGACCGGATCGTGGTCACTGACGGATTCGGCTACCCCTGCCCCGCCTGCCGCCGCTTCATGCCCTATCTGAGCGCCTGGGAAGAAGATCTGCCCGATTACGTCGAAGTCGAGCGTCTTCCCATCGCGCTGCAGCCCGGCTGGGACCTGTTTGCGCGTGCTTACTACACCGCCGAGATCATGGGGATTGCCGACGAAACGCACGAAGCCATGTTCAAGGCCCTGCACGATGAGCGCCGCCAGTTCCGCAGTTTTGAAGACATTGCCGGGTTTTATGCCGAGCACGGAGTGGAAGAGGAAAGCTTCGTCAACACCTCGCAGTCTTTCGCCGTCGACGCGCGTATTCGCCAGAATCGTAACGACGTGCGGACTTTCGGCATTCGCGGTACGCCCGCGGTGATCGTCCAGGGCAAGTGGCGCGTGAGCCCCAATGGTTTGGGCAGCTATGACGAAATGCTCTCGGTCGTGGACTACCTGATCGAACGCGAGGCCGAAGCCCTCGGCCTGGGCGGTGATGCACAAGGGGCTGAAGGCGAGGACGCCGCGTCCGAACAGGCTGACGCGGCCACCAGCTGACTTCCGTGGGCGGGCCGTGCCGGCAGCTCAGGCTGCTGAGCTACAACATCCAGGCCGGCACCTCGACCGGCCGTTACCACGAGTATGTCACCCGTAGCTGGCGGCAGGTATTGCCCAACAACCAGCGTGTCGCCAACCTGGATTCGATCGCCGAACTGGTGCGCGACTACGATATCGTCGCACTTCAGGAAGTCGATTGCGGCAGCCTGCGTTCAGGCTTTCTCAACCAGGCCAAGTATCTCGCGACGCATGCCCAGTTTCCCTGGTGGAGTCACCAGGGCAATCGCAAGGTGGGCATCGTTGCCCATGCCGGTAACGGCCTGCTCAGCCGCATCGAACCCGGTGACATCGAAGAGCACCGGCTCCCCGGCGCCATTCCGGGGCGCGGGGCGATGGTGGCGCGCTTTGGCGAGGGCGACGCCGCCCTGTGGCTGGTGGTGCTGCACCTTGCACTGGGTCGTCGGGCGCGGTCGCAGCAGCTCGACTACGTGGCCTCGCTGGTGCATTCCTTTCCGCACGTGGTCGTGATGGGCGATTTCAACAGCGGGCCGGGTTCGCGCGAAGTCCGCCATTTCTGCGATCAGGCCGGCCTGGTGCGGCCGGGCGGCGAACCGGTGCTGACGTTTCCGTCCTGGCAGCCGCAACGGGCGATCGACCATATCCTGGTCTCGCCCAATATGCGGGTGAGCGATCTGCGGGCCCTGCCCGTGACCTTTTCGGACCACCAGCCGCTAGCCATGACCGTGGAAATCGACGACGAGGTCGAGTTACCAGGCCATGCGGACGGCAACCAGAATCAATACCCCACCGAATACTCGTCGTAAGCCCGATGCCGGCAAGCGGTGAGCCAGCGCCACGCCGAGCGGCGCGGCGGCCAGCCCGCCCGCGCCGATGGCCAGCATCCCCGGAAGCCAGATGTGCCCGAGTTGCTGGCCCGGCCCGGGCCCGACGGGCGCGATCAATGCAAACACGATCGAGCCGGCCAGCGCGATCGGCCAGCCACAGGCCGAGGCGTTGGCGACTGCCCGGACCATGGTGTAGCCGTTGCGGGCCAGGTAAGGCACGTTGAACGTGCCGCCGCCGATGCCGACCAGTGCCGAAGCCGCGCCGATAACCGGTCCGGCCAGCCACCACATTCGCGGGAAGGGGGCTCGGGAAGCGGGCTTCGGTGCCGGGGCGAACAACATGCGCAGGCCGATGATGGCCGCGATGATCGCGAAAACCCGGGCCAGCGCGTCGCCCGAGACGGACGTGGCCAGCCATCCCCCGGCAGCTGCGCCTGCTGCCACGCCGCTGCCCAGCCGGGCGATCGTCGGCCAGTCGACTGCGCCGCGTCGGTAATGGAACCAGACGGCACTGGCCGCAGTCAGCAACATGGTGGCCAGCGAAGTGGCGATGGCGACCGGGACGGCGACATTTTCGTCGATTTGCCGGACAGTGAGCAGGTAAGTGAGTGCGGGCACGATGACCAGTCCGCCGCCGATGCCCAGCAGTCCGGCCAGGATTCCGGCCGCAAGGCCGATGAGAAGCAGCAGGACGATGGAAACTAACACTTGTCAGGATGCCCGACTCGTAGCAGGATGCCTAGTGTACTGTCTGGTGCCAGGCAGTACATTGACGGTGGAGCGTTGAGGCGATGAAAGCAAGGATCATCTTAGTGGCCCTTTTGTCGGGTCTCTGGGCAACCGCCGTCCTTGCCGATCGCGCGGCCGAACGCGAGATCTTCCGACAGGGCTGGCAGGCGGCCGAAAGCGGCGACCAGCCGGGTATCGTGCAGGCCATATCGGCCTTGCCCGACTACCCGCTCACGCCCTATCTCCAGTTCGAACTGTTCCGGCAGCGCATTGATAAAGTGCCTGCGGAGGTGATGACCGAGTTCCTGGCCCGCTACCGCGACTGGTCGTTCCGGCCCCAGCTGGAGCGCAGCTGGCTGCGCAGCTTGGGCGAGCGTGAGGACTTCGACCGTCTGCTGGCCCATGCCGACGACAGCAAGGACACCCGCGTGCGTTGTCACGTGGCAGCCGCCAGGATTCGGCGCGGGCAGACTGAAGGGCTCGAGCCAGTCGTGCGCGAACTATGGCTGGTCGGCCGTTCGCAGCCGGATGCTTGTAACGAGGCCTTTTCCTGGTGGCGACGGCAGGGCAATCCCGATGCCGGCACGGCCTGGCGCCGATTCCGCCTCGCGCTGGATGCCGGCGAGGCCGGCCTGGCAAGCTACCTGAAACGCTACATTCCGGCCGACGAACGCCAGTGGGCCGATCGCTGGCTGGCGATGGCGCAGCGCCCCCATGTGACGCTTCGGCAGGCACGCCAATGGCGTGATCTGGACTACGCACGCCTGATCGTCGAATGGGGCTTGAAGCGTCTGGCGCGCAGCGACTGGAAGGCCGCCGACGAGTTCTGGCGAGTTTTGGTCCGTCACTTCGACTGGCCCGATGGGGAGCGCGCGGAGATCGAGCGTGATATCGCTCTTTTTCGCGCCGTGGCGCTCGACGCCGGCGCGGTTGCGGCGATCGACGCACTGCCCGACGCGGCCATGGACCAGCAGATGCTGGCCTGGCGGGCCCGCGCCGCCATGGCGCAAGGGCAATGGGCCGAGGTGCTGGCCAGCATCGAGGCCATGTCCCTGCGTGAGCAGGCCGATTCGCGCTGGCGTTACTGGCGTGGCCGGGCCCTGGCGGAACTGCAGCGTCCCGAGGCCATGGTGGCCTTTACGTCTCTCAGTACCGAGGCCCACTACCATGGCTTCCTGGCGGCCAGCCATCTCGGCCAGCCGCTGAGCCTGTGCGAGGAGACCCTGCAGGCCGATGACGCCGTCCAGCGTCGTCTGCTCCGCGATGCCGAATTCGAGCGCGTGCTGGAACTCTTTCACGTCGGCCTGCCCTGGCACGCTCGCAGCACGTGGCGACATCTCTCGCGTCGTTTGATCGAACGTGAGATCGAACAGGCGGCGCTGATCGCCGCCGGTCAGGGTTGGCATCACCTGTCGATCATCGCGCTCAACCAGACCGGGCGGCGTCAGGCCTACCCATGGCGTTTCCCCATGGCTGCCAAGGGAACGGTGCTGGCCGAGGCCCGGCGCTACGGCGTGGATCCGGCACTGGCCTACGGCCTGATGCGGGCGGAATCGGCCATGCAGCCCGACGCGCGTTCTCCGGCCGGCGCCCTGGGTCTCCTGCAATTGATGCCGGGTACGGCGCAGGCGGTTGCCAGGCGCCAGGGCCTGCGCTACGAAGGGTCCGAATCGCTGATCGACCCCGAAATCAACGTGCCGCTGGGCATTGCCCACCTGGGCGAGCTGTATCGGGATTTCGACGGCAACTGGGTGCGGGTGGCCGCCGCCTACAACGCGGGCGCCAATGCCGTCGAACGCTGGCTCGACGAGCGGCCCGAGACGCCGCCGGACGTCTGGATCGAAACCATGCCCTACTTCGAAACCCGCGACTACGTGCCGAAGGTGCTGGCCTTCGCCACCATCTACGAATGGCAACTGGAACGCCAGCCGCAGCTTCTCGCCGGGCAGATCATTCCCGGTTCGGGCCCGGCCGCCGGTTTTGCCTGCCCGCCGTGACGGGCGGTCGGTAGAATGGGGTTCGATTCCAGGTCTGGAGAGAACATGAGAGTGCTGATTCTGGGGGGTTCGGGTTTTGTCGGCTCGCACCTGACACGTCGCCTGGCGCGCGAGGGCCACGAGGTGACCGTGGCAACCCGCTATGCGCCGGGCTGCAAGCATCTCTGGGTGGTCCCGCAGGCAACGATCCGGCAGTTCGATCCGTTTGATCCGGCGAAACTGGCGGAGGAGCTGCGCGGTCACGATGTCGCCATCAACCTGGTCGGTATTCTCAACGAGCGCGGATTCGGCGGCGCCGGCTTTCGCCGCGCGCATGTGGAGCTGGTCGAGCGGATCATCGAGGCCTGCGTGGAGGCCGGTGTGCCGCGAATGATCCAGATGAGCGGGCTCAACGCGGGACGCGGCGAAAGCCACTATCTGCGAACACGCGGCGAGGGTGAGGCGCGCGTGCGCGCGGCCGATCGCGACGGGCGCGTGGCGGGCACGATTCTGCGTGCGTCGACCATCTTCGGGTCCGACGACAGCTTTCTCAATCGATTCGTGGGTCTGCTCAGGATCAGCCCCGTGCTGCCGCTGGCCCGGCCGGGGGCGAAATTCGCGCCGGTCTTCGTCGATGACGTGGTCGAGGCCTTCATGCGGGTGATGGCCGATGACGAGTCCGCGGGCAAGACCTATGAGCTTTGCGGCTCGGAGGAGTGGACCCTGATCGAAATCGTGCGCTGGTTGCGCGACCAGCTCGAGCTTCGGCGCCTGGTCGTGGGTCTGCCGGATTTTCTCGGCCGCCTGCAGGGCCTGGCCTTCGATTTTGTCCCTGGCAAGCCGTTCTCCAGCGACAACTTCAAATCGCTCAAGCTCGACAGCCTGTGCCAGAGCGACGGTTTCGAGGCGCTGGGTATCCGCCCCTGGGGAATGGCCGAGCGCGCGACGGGTTGGTTGCGTCCGGTTGACAAGCAGGCCCGATACCAGCAGTTTCGCCGCCAGGCCACGCGTGAGCGGACCTGAAGCCCGACCGGATCCGGCCGACGGCCTCCGAATCTACTGCGTCGGCGGCGCGGTGCGCGACCGCCTGCTCGGCCGCGCAGCCTCCGACGCCGACTATGTCGTTGTGGGCGCCACGCCCGAGATGATGCAAGAACGCGGTTTCCGCCCCGTGGGGCGCGACTTCCCGGTCTTTCTCCACCCCGTTTCCGGCGAGGAGTATGCACTGGCCCGCACCGAGCGCAAGGCCGGGCGGGGCTACCACGGTTTCGTCTTTCACACCGGACCCGAGGTGACGCTCGAGGATGATCTGGCGCGTCGCGACCTCACCGTCAACGCCATGGCCGAGGATGCCGAGGGACGGATTGTCGACCCCTTTGACGGCCGCCGTGATCTCGCCGACCGGGTGCTGAGACACGTCTCGCCGGCTTTCCGGGAGGACCCGGTGCGCATCCTGCGGCTGGCGCGCTTTCACGCCCGTTTTCCCGCTTTCACGGTCGCCAAAGAGACTCGGACCCTGTGCCGGGAAATGGTGGCCGATGGCGAGGTCGACCACCTCGTGCCCGAACGCGTATGGCAGGAACTGTCTTCCGCGCTGATGGAGACTCAACCGTCGAAGTGTTTCGAACTCCTGCACGAGACCGGCGCGCTGCGCGTGATCCTGCCCGAAGTCGAGCGGCTGTTCGGCGTGCCGCAAGTCGCCGAACACCACCCCGAGATCGATGCCGGTGTCCATACGTTGATGGTCGTCGACCAGGCCGCGCGCCTGGGGGCTGCGTTGCCGGCACGATTCGCCGCGCTGGTGCACGACCTCGGCAAGGGGCTCACACCGGCCTCCGAACTGCCCCGGCACGTCGGCCACGAGAAGGCCGGCCTGGCGCCCATCCGCGAGGTATGTGAACGGCTGCGGGTGAGCGTTGATTGTCGCGACATGGCGCTGCTCGTCGGTGAGCATCACCTCGTTGCCCATCGCGCCCTGGAGCTCAGGCCCTCGACGGTGGTGCGGCTTCTCGAGCGCCTGGATGCATTCCGTCGCCCCGAGCGGCTCGAACCTTTTCTGCAGGCCTGCGAGGCCGACCGCCGGGGCCGTACCGGCCTCGAGGAAGCGCCTTATCCCCAGGCCGATTTCCTGCGCCGGGCGCACGCGGAGGCAGCCGGGGTGAATGCGCGAGTGTTCGTTGAGCGCGGACTCGAGGGACCGGCCATCGCCGAGGCGGTGTACGCCGAACGTGTGAAACGGATCGCAGAATTCGACTAGGGCAGCCGGTTTTTCCAAATCGGCCGGCACCAATCGCCCCGGATGTTGTCAATGTCGTCATCGCGGGTGAGGGATGATGCCGATCCCCGACATAAGAACGACAACGGAGAATTCCTTTTGCCTCTGACTCGACTCGGACTGAGTAATCCGGTGGCCGTGGCCGTGGGCTGCATCCTGCTCGTGATCTTCGGGCTGCTGAGCCTGTCGCGCCTGCCGGTGCAGATGACGCCCAATATCGACCGGCCGACGATCTCCATTTCCACCGGCTGGCGGGCGGCCGCGCCGTCGGAAGTCGAGTCGGAAATCATCGAGCCGCAGGAGAACCAGCTGCGCGATGTCCCGGGCCTGCAGCGCATGACCGCTTCGGCTGGCCAGGGTAGTGGCTCGGTCAGCCTGGAGTTCGACGTCGGCGCCGACCTGAACCGGGCCCTGATCGAGGTGATCAACCGGCTCAACCAGGTGCCGCGCTATCCGGCCGATGTCACCGAGCCCACCGTGCGCGTGGGGTCCGACCAGTTCGGCGATACGGTCGCCTGGTTCGCCATCCGGCCGGTGCCGGACAACAACCGGCCGATCATCGAGTACCAGGATTTCATTGACGAAGTCGTCAAGGAGCGCCTGGAGCGGATTTCGGGGGTGTCTTCGGCCAACCCGCGCGGCGGCCGTCCTTTCGAAGTCCGTATCACCTTCGATCCCTACCAGGCCGCGGCCATCGGCGTCGACCTGACCCGCATCGGCCAGAGCCTGGGCCAGAACAACGACGTCTCCGGCGGCTTCCAGGAAGTCGGGCGGCGACAGTACACGCTGCGCTTCGCCGGGCAGTACGAAATCGCCGATCTGGAGAATCTGGTGCTCGAGTGGCGCGAAGGCCGGCCGGTCTATCTGCGCGATGTCGCCACCGTCGAGCGCGTCATGCGTGACTCTTCAGGCGTGATGACCCAGAACGGCGGCCCGTCGATCGCCATGAACGTCATCGCCGAGCCGGGCGTGAATGTGCTCGATGTCATGGGCGAGATTCAGACAACCATCGAAGAGTTGAGGGCCAGTCATCTGGATCAGGCGGGGCTGGATATCGAGCAGGTCAGCGACGACACGGTCTATATCCGCCAGTCGGTGGGCATGGTGGCCACCAACCTGATCGTGGGCATGAGCCTGGCGGTGCTGGTGCTGTGGTGGTTTTTCCGCAAGCTGCGCGCCACGCTGATGGTCGCGCTGGCCATTCCGCTGTGCCTTTGCTTTGCCTTCCTGGTGCTCGACGGGGTGGGGCGTACGCTCAACGTGATTTCGCTCGCCGGCCTGGCGTTCGCCACCGGCATGGTGCTCGACGCCGCCATCGTCGTACTCGAGAATATCGTGCGCCAGCGCGAGCAGGGCCGTGCCCCGCTGGAGGCTGCCGACCGCGGCACCGGCCAGGTCTGGGGCGCGCTGCTGGCCTCCACGGCCACGACCGTGGCCATCTTCCTGCCGGTGATGTTCCTGCAGGACGAGGCGGGCCAGCTTTTTGCCGACCTGGCGGTGGTGATTTCGGCGGCCATCGTCTGCTCGCTGCTGGTCGCCATCGTCGTCCTGCCGACCGCCAGTTACCGGCTGCTGGGCGATGCGTCGCTGGAGGACCGGCACGCGTCCTGGTGGCAGCGCGGATCCGACTTCATCATGACGCTCACCGATACGCCGCGGAGGCGCTGGGGCTGGATCGCCGGCTTGACCGTCGTGCCGATCCTTATCGGTGCCCTGCTGATTCCACCGGCCGACTACCTGCCCGAAGGTAAACGGAACTTCATTTTCGGATTTCTGCAGACGCCCTCTGGAATGGGGCCGGATACCGCCGAAGAGGAGCTGATCAAGCCCATCAATGAACGCCTGATCCCGTACATCAACGGTGAAAAGGAGCCGGCGATTGAAAATACATTCCTCGGCTTTTTCGGCAGCGGTGCATTTCTCGGCATGCGGGCCGCCGACGAAGACCGGGTCGACGAGCTGATCGATGTCGTCAACGAGGAGATCCTGACCGGCTTTCCCGATACCTTCGGCCGCGCCAACCGCTCGCCGATTTTCGGCGGTCGTGGCAGCCGGCAGATCGAAATCGACTTGCAGGCCGCCGATGTCGAGCAACTGCTGGCAGCCGGGCAGGCCGGATTCGGTCTCATTCAGGAAAAGATGCCAGGGGCTACCATCCGGCCGCAGCCAGGCCTTGAACTGGCGGAGCCCGAACTGCGGCTCGCGCCCGACGACCGCCGCATCGCCGAGTTGGGCTGGGCCCGCGGTGATGTCGCAACGCTTGTGCGCGCCTTCGGAAACGGCGCTTACCTGGGTGATTACTTTGATGGCGATCGCCGCCTGGATGTGATCCTGCGCGGGACCGAGTGGGCCACGCCCGAAGAGTTGATGAGCATGCCGCTGGCCACGCCTTCGGGGCGCATCGCCACGCTGGGCGAGCTGGCCGAGCTGGAACGTACGGCCGGGCCGAACCAGATCCGACGCGTCGACCGGCGCCGCACGCTGTCGCTGCAGGTCACGCCGCCTACTGGCATGCCGATGGAGACCGCGCTGGCCTTCCTGCAGGAAGAGGTTGAACCCGCCATCCGCGAGGCGTTGCCGCCGGACGGCGTGATTACCTACCGCGGCACGGCCGAGGCATTGGGCGAGACCCTTTCCAACCTCGCCGGCAGCTTTCTGCTGGCGATCGTGATTCTCTACCTGCTGATCTCGGCGCTGTTCCGTTCGTTCAAGGACTCGATCCTGGTGCTCATGACCATTCCGATGGCGACCGTGGGCGGTATCGTCGCGCTGCGCATCACCGGCTGGGTGACCGGCCAGGCGATGGATATGCTCACGATGATCGGCTTCGTGATCCTTCTGGGCCTGGTGGTCAACAACGCCATCCTGCTGGTCTATCGCGCCCGTGAGGGCGAACGCGAGGACGGGCTGAGCCGTCGTGCTGCGGTCGAGACCGCGGTTCGCCTGCGCCTGCGGCCGATCCTCATGAGCACCACCACGAGTGTTTTCGGCATGATGCCGCTGCTGGTGCTGCCGGGCGCGGGCACGGAACTGTATCGCGGCCTTGCCGCGGTTATCGTCGGCGGCATGGCGGTAAGCACCCTGTTTACCCTGGTGCTGCTGCCGTCGCTTTTGCGAACCAATGAAGACAAACAAGGCGCCGCCGAAGGCGAGGTGGTGCCGGCATGACAAGGGAATTTCGAATGACACGATTGTTTGTCGCGGCTGTTGGCCTGGTGCTGGCCGCTCCGCTGTGGGGCCAATTCGGCGGTGAGCCGAAGGTGGAGGTTGCTGTGGCCGAGCAGCGTGAGATGGCGCCGACCATGCAGGTCTCCGGAACCGTGCTGTCGCGCTCGGACGCCAGCCTCTCCGCCGAGGTCGAAGGCCGGCTGGTGCAGGTCGCCGATGTGGGCACCCGGGTCGAGGAAGGCGGCGTGGTCGCCCGAATCGAGGATACGACGCTGACTCTGCGCCTGGCCGAACTCGAAGCCGAGATCGACCGCGGCGAGTCGCGCCTGGTCTTCCTCAATACCGAACTGAATCGGGTGGAGCGCCTGGCCGAAACCAACCTGGCGGCGGCGAGCCAGATCGACCAGACACGCTCTGAACGCGACATGGCAAAAAGCGATCTGGCAGTGGCGCGTGCCCGCCTGGCGCAACTCAAGGATCAGATCGAGCGAACGCGCGTGCGCGCCCCGTTTTCAGGGGTGGTCGTCGAGCGGGTGGCACGAACGGGCGAGCGCGTCAGCGTCGGCGCGCGCATCGTGCGCCTGGTCGATCCCGAGAGCCTGGAAGTGGTCGCGCGCGCGCCGTTGCGCTATTACCGCTACGTGCAACCGGGTGACGAGTTGCGGGTCGATGCCGAGGGCGAGGTATTCGAGGCGCCGCTTCGGACCGTTGTCAGCGTGGGCAACGAGGACCTGCACGTGTTCGAACTGCGCCTGGATATCGATCGGCCGCTGCCGGTCGGCCAGACCGCTCGCGTGACGATTCCCACGGCGGAATTGCGCGAAGTGCTGGCCGTGCCGCGCGACGCACTCGTCCTGCGGGGGTCCGGCACGGCCGTGTTCGTGATCGAGGAAGACGGCACGGCTCGCCGGGCCAGCGTCTCGACCGGCATCGGTCAGGGTGACTGGATCGAGGTGGCCGGCCCGATCCAGGCCGGCGACCGGGTCGTCATTCGCGGCAACGAGCGTCTCCGGGACGGACAGACCGTCGAAATCCAGGAAGGCTGAGGCAATCGGGCAGCTGCGCGATCGAGGCAGCGCTTCGAGCACCGCCGCCCGAAGGGGCGGAAGACCGGACCCGCTATCTTTCGTGTCGCTCTCCCGCTCCACCGGCGACGGCGAAAACGCGCTGGTGGCCGTCATCGACCAGCCGCATGCGGCAGCGGTACAGGCGCGAGAGATTGTCAGCGGTCAGCAGCTCGCGGGTCGGCCCGGCATCCCATTCGCCGTTGCCGTAGAGCAACAGCACGTGCGAGCAGTAACAGGTGGCCAGGTTGACCTCGTGCAGGGCCATGACTGCCGACTTGCGCGCTTCGTGTACCTGGCGGTGGAGCACGTTCAGGATGGTCACCTGGTTGGCCGGGTCGAGATGGTTGGTCGGCTCGTCGAGCAGCATCACGGCCGGGTCCTGCACCAGCAGCGCGGCCAATGCCAGACGTCGTGATTCGCCGCCGGACAGGTCCATGCAGCTGCGGTCGGCCAGCTCCAGCATCTCCAGGTCGGCCAGCGCGTCGCGTGCGCGCTCATGGTCGAGTCTCGACTCGCGCGCCCAGGGCTTGAGGTGCGGGTGGCGTCCGACCAGTGCCGTTTCCAGGCAAGTTGCGTCGAAGGCGTAGTGGGTGTGCTGCGGCAGCATGCCCAGGCGTTGCGCGATGTCGCGACGGCTGCGCTCGTCAAGGCGTTTCGAGTCGAGGCGGATGCCGCCGCGCTCGGGTTCGAATACGCCGGCAAAGGCCTTCAGTAAGGTGGTCTTGCCGACCCCGTTGGGGCCCAGCAGGCCCCAGAACTCGCCCCGGCCGATTGCCAGGTTGAGATCGCGCGCGACATCGACCGAGCCGATGCGCACGTCGAGGTCCTCGATGATCAGTGGGCTGTTGGCCGAGGGAATCATGGTTACCTGATCCTGGCGGCGCGGTAGAGCAACAGCAGGAAAAGCGGCACCCCGATCAGGGCAGTGAGCACGCCCACCGGCAACTGCCGTGGCCCCAGGAGGCTGCGCGCCGCCGTGTCGGCCAGTACCAGGAATCCGCCGCCGAAAAGCGCCGAGGCAGGCAGCAGTACGCGGTGGTCTGCGCCCACGAGCAGTCGCATCAGGTGCGGCACGATCAGGCCGACAAACCCGATCGCGCCGGCCAGGGACACCGCCAGGCCGGTCAGCACAGAGGCGATCACGTAGATCTCCCAGAATCGCGCCCGCGCCGACTCGCCCAGCAACGCGGCCTGCAGTTCGCCGCCGCTGAGCACGTTGAGGCTGCGCGCGCGCAGCCACAGCACGCCGACGCCGGCGGCCAGCGGCAGCAGCCACCAGGCCGAAAGGGCGGTATAGCTCAAATCACCCATCAGCCAGTAGAGCATCGAGCGCAGGCTGGCGTCCGGCCCCGTGGCGAGGATCAGTGAGATGACCGCACCCCAGCCGGCAGCTACGACCACGCCGGTGAGCAGAACGCGCGTGGTGCTCCAGGGGCCGCGGCCGCGCGCGAGCACGAACACGATGATCATCGTCAGCATGGACCCGGCAAAGGCGAGCACGGGCGTGGGCAGGAAGCTCAGGCCGAAGCTCATGCCGATCAGGGCGAAGGCCGCCGCGCCGCCGGACAGGCCCAGCACGTAGGGGTCGGCCAGCGGGTTGCGCAGCAGCACCTGCATCAGGCAACCGGCCTGGGCGAGGAGGGCGCCGGTGACGAGCGCCGCGACGGCCCTGGGGACGCGCAGCTCGCCGATAACGCGCTGCATGGCCTCGCCGGCGCCGAACGGCCAGGCCCAGCCGCCGCTGCCCCAGCTGGCGGCCAGCAACAAGGCGGCGGGCGGCAGTGCCAGCAGGCCGGCCCAGACGATAATCCGCTTTATCACTGGTGCACTCGCCATGAATTGATTACCATTCGAGACAGTTGACTCTTTCCGCGGCCCGGTATGATAGCCGGCCGCGCTGACCATCACCATGATTGATCCGGACGGATTCAGACCCAACGTCGGGATCGTGCTGGCTCGGGAAGACGGGCGCGTGTTCTGGGCGCGTCGTGCCGGCAAGGATGGCTGGCAGTTCCCGCAGGGTGGCATGAATACCGACGAGACGCCCATCGAAGCGATGTATCGCGAGCTGGGCGAAGAGACGGGGCTCGGCCCCGAGCATGTTGAATTGCTGGGGCAGACGCCCGGCTGGCTGCGCTATCGCCTGCCGCGCCGCTATCGTCGCCGGCACCAGAAGCCCGTCTGCGTCGGCCAGAAGCAGGTGTGGTTCCTGCTGCAGTTCCTGGCCGACGACAACGCCTTCGACCTCGCTGCGGCCGACAAGCCCGAATTCGACCGCTATCGTTGGGTTGATTTCTGGTATCCGGTGCGGCATGTCATTCCGTTTAAACGGCGCGTCTATGTCAGGGCATTGCGGCATCTTGAACCGATGCTCGCTGAAATTCCAAATTCGAAGCACCAAATCACAAACAAATCTGAATGATCGAAATCCGAAAGTTCGAAACGGGCGGGATCCCCATACCCCGAGCCCAAGCCAACGAATGAAGCTGATCGGGAACGCTCGAACAGTCACGTCCGGCACTTTCGGTTTACCCCAATGAGGAGAACAGTAGAAATGCGATTTTTGCCATGGCTGGCCGTTGGCCTTTTCTTGTCCGGGCCGCTGGCCGCCGAGACTTTTTCCGACGAAGATCTGGCCGTCGCGCGGGAGCTGCGCGAGGCGGCGCTGGGGGGTGACGGGGGTTACGAGATCGTTGCCGACCTGACCACCCGCATCGGACCGCGACTGGCCGGCAGCGAGGCCGACGCAAAGGCCGTGGAATGGGCCGTGAAGATGTTCGAGGAAATGGGTTTCGACCGCGTCTGGACCGAGCCGGCGACCTTTCCGACCTGGCATCGCGGTCTCGAGCGCACCGAAATCGTCTCGCCGGCGCACCATGAATTGGTCACCCTGGCGCTGGGTTTCTCGCCGGCCACGCCCGAAGGCGGTATCGAGGCCGAAGTGGTGATGTTCGACGATCTGGCCGCGCTCGAGGCGGCCGACGAGTCCAAGGTGGCAGACCGCATCGTATTCATCCGTAACCGCATGGAGCGCACGCGCACCGGTTCCGGTTACGGCCAGGCCGTGGGCGCACGCTCGGTCGGCAGCCGGGTAGCGGAAGAGAAGGGCGCCCTGGCGCTGGTCATCCGTTCGATCGGGACTTCCAACAACCGCTTCGCTCACACCGGCATGCAGCGCTTCGATTCCGATGTTCGGTTACTCCCGGCCGTGGCGATTTCCAACCCCGACGCCGACCTGCTCGAGCGCCTGATGGCCGGTGACGAGCCGGTGCGCATCCAGGTCGAAGTCGACGCCGAAACAGTCGAGGCCTACACCTCGCAGAACGTCTTTGCCGAAATCACCGGCGCCGAGGCGCCCGAAGAGATCGTGGCCCTGGGCGCGCACCTGGATTCCTGGGATGTGGGAACCGGCGCGATCGATGACGGCGCCGGCGTGGCGATCATCACCGAGGCGGCGCGCTTGATCAAGGAACTCGATCAACGGCCGGACCGCTCCGTTCGGGTGATCCTGTTCGCCGCCGAGGAAATCGGCCTTTGGGGTGGCCGCGCCTGGGCCGACGCCCGCGAGTCGGAAATCGAAAACTACCAGCTGGTGGCCGAATCCGACTTCGGTGCCGGTGAAATCTACGGGATCAGCGCGCGGGTGCGCGATGCCGCCTGGCCGGTGATCGAGGCCATTCAGTCCGAACTCGAGCCCCTGGGTATCGAACTGGGGCGGCGGCAGGCTTCCGGCGGCCCCGATTTCTCGCCGGCGAGCCGGCTCGGCGTCGCGGCGGTCGACCTGCACCAGGACGGTACCGAGTATTTCGACTACCACCACACTGTCAACGACACGCTCGACAAGATCGAGCCCGAAGCGCTGGCGCAGAATGCCGCAGCCTACGCCGTGCTGGCCTGGCTGGGCGCCCAGGCGCCGGTGTCCTTCGGTTCGGGCGAGACCATTCTGGCCGAGGAAGAGCAAACCGACTGAACGGGTAGTTCAGTCCAGCGCCTCGAGCTTCGCAACCCAGGGCTCGTCCCGTTCGGCCTCACGCGCCGGCGGGATGACCAGGGTGGTGTACTCCTGGTAGCGGGCGTTG
Organism: Wenzhouxiangella psychrophila; assembly: GCF_042310375.1. Classification (NCBI taxonomy): domain Bacteria; kingdom Pseudomonadati; phylum Pseudomonadota; class Gammaproteobacteria; order Chromatiales; family Wenzhouxiangellaceae; genus Wenzhouxiangella; species Wenzhouxiangella psychrophila. The sequence continues at coordinate 451,348 of NZ_JBHJMQ010000001.1, forward strand.
GGCAGATCGGCCAGGGTCATGTGATCGGCGCGGAAGTCCTCGATCGGCAGCCGGGCGGCTTCGTAGAGAATTACCGGCGTGTCGGCCTGATACCACTGCATGAGTTTGCCGACCAGGATCTGCAGCCGCCGCGGGTCGGGTTCGAAGCCGATGCATGCGATATTGCCGGCCAGCGCCACCTGCCACAGCAGCACCAACGCACCCGGATCCAGCTGGTGTCGATAAGCCAGAAAGCGCGTCGCCTCGTGGCTCTGTACACCCCGTTCGCCCGGATCGATTCCCAGGTCGGCATACAGACAGGCTTCGGCCGAAATACCCGGCTCCATGAAGGCGCTCAGTCCAGCGGAACGAACCTGTTCGATGGCTGCATGCGGCACCTGGGCGAAGATGCCCGGGTGGCCGTAGAAGACCGCGCAGACACGCCGGCCGGCCAGAACCGGCGAGACGATCTGCTCGGTCATTTTGCGGTAGGACTCGCGGCGGTCGACATGGTCGTCGTAGCAGTCGGTCAGATTGATTGCGTCGGGGCGTCGAGTCCTGACCCAGTCGAAGGTGAAGGGGTCGGCGAGCACCAGCACGTTGTCGGCCCGATCGATCTCGCCGATGGCCCGCTCCGGGATGTGGCGGCCGAGCTGGATGCCGCTGCCGACGACGATCAGTTGTCCCTGGCGGTCGATCAATTAAGACGTTCCGGACTCGTTGTCGGCGATGACCACGCTGTTCCGGCCACCGTGCTTGGCGCGGTAGAGGGCCTCGTCGGCACGGCGCCGGAGTTCCTCCAGCGGCTCTTCCCGCCCCAGCTCAGCTACCCCGAAGCTCATGGTCAGCGGCTTGCTGTTTCCACCGTACTTGATTGTGGCGAGCGCCTCTCGCACGGCGTCGAGTCTGGTTAGCGCGTCCTCGACGGTTGCGTCCGGCAGGCACAGCGCGAACTCCTCGCCGCCGATGCGGCCGATGTTGGTCGAGCTCGGGAAAGCCTCGCGCAGTACGCGAGCCACCTCTTTCAGCGCCCGGTCTCCGGCGATATGTCCGAATTCGTCGTTGACGCGCTTGAAATAGTCGATGTCGCCGAGGGCGAGTACCAGGGGACTGTGATCGTGATGCGCCTTGTCGGCCATCGTCCGGGCGGTATCGAAGAACCGGGTATGGTTGTTCAGCGCGGTCAGGCTGTCGAGTCCGGCCAGGCGTCGGAAGTGGCGTCGTTCCCGCAGAACGCGGATCAAAAGCAGGATCAGGATCAGGAACAGAAACGCGCCGAATGCGTATGCGAGCCAGCGCAGCCGCTCCTGGTGGCGTCTCGATTCGGTCTGCAGTTCGCTGACCCGTTGCTGTTCCCGCAGCAGGGCGAGTTCCTGCTCGCGTGAACGCATGTCGAAGGCGACTTGCAAGTGGGCGAGCTGGCGAGCGCGTTCAAGGTCGAGAAAGCGCTCGCGTGCTTCGAGTTGCTGGCGCATGTAAGCCAGGGCTTGCTCGTGGTTTCCTCTTCCCGTCTCGATGTCACTGAGCATGCCGTAGGCCTCGGCGATGTAGTCCCAGGTCTCGTCGTCCTCGAGCGGGGAGAGAGCCTGCTCGAGCAATCTTTCGGTCGTTTCAAGCTCGTCGAGCTCCCAGTGAAGACGGGCCTTATAAAATCGCGCCTCGGCCAGCCCGGAGTGAAAGCCGGTTTCCCGTAGTCGCGGCAGGACTTGCTGGAACAGTTCTTCGGCCTGCTCGAAATCGCCGGTGGCGCGAAACAGGTCGGCCAGGCCGCTCTGAATGATGCCGGTGACCAGTTCGTCGCCCGTTTCAATGCAGATACCGAGCGCCTCGCGATAGTGGCGACGCGCCGGTTCGAACATGTCGGCCGTTTTGTAGACGAAAGCGAGCCGGCCGTGGCTAATGCAAACATTGCGTGCGATGCCGTTCCCTTGGGCAAATTCGACTGCACGTTTGCCGTAGTCAATAGCCTGCTGGGTCTCTCCGATCTTGGCGTAGACGTAGGCAGCCAGGCTGAAAGTTTTGGAAACGTCTGCCGACTCCGACGGATCAAGCCTCCCGGACAGTTCCAAGGCGCGGTTTAGGTAGTTGAAGGTTTCCTCCCAGCGGCGCAGAAACATGGCGACGTTGGCCGCTAAAGCATATGCCCGGACTTCCTGTTTGAGAGCCAGGGGCTTGTCGAAAAGATCTTCGAGCTGCTCGAGCGCCTTGTCTAAATCGCCGGCAAGCGTATGGTTGCGGGCTTTGAGGAGCCAGAAGTCCCCGCGTTGCTCGGGTGTGGCTTCGGCCAGGCGGGGCTCGATTTCGTCCAGCACGGCCCTGGTTTCGCTCCAGGGTGCTGTTGTGTTCAGTTCGCGTGCGCGATCGAGCTGGCTCTCGATCGAGGGTGAATCTGCCGATTGCGCGCCAACCAGTCCGGCCGCGACAAGCCACGCGCTCGCAACGAAAAGCCGGATCGAAAAACGACCCGGCCGATTGGTGCCACTTGAGTGTATTAGTCGCAAGCGTGGACGGTGCCGTTGGACTTCAACTCCTCGAGACCACTGAGGTTCTTCAGTTTGTCGACGTCCTTGGCGAGCATGGCCTGGATTTCCTCGTCCTTGAGGCCCCGTTCTTTCATGACTTTCTCGGGATCGGCGACGTATTCGTCCTGCAGCTTCGAGTCTTCGCCCAGCTGCTTGAGCAATCGAGTGAGTTCGGACATGGTAGGCTCCCTTCTTCGTTGTTTACGCCCGCACACACCAGCATCCTTGCTCTGCGGGCACAACACTCGATTATACGCATATGGCGTGTCCGCCGACACGCTCGCCAGCGCCCTCGCAATCGGGAGAATTCCGGTGCCCCGTTTACTGCTCAATCTGCGCAACGTACCCGAAGACGAGATCGAGGAAGTCCGCGCGCTCATGGACGAGCACGGTATCGAGTGCTATGACACGCCGCCGGGACCGTTCGGCATCACCGCCGGTGGTATCTGGCTTAAAGACCCTGATGACTATGCTCGTGCCCGCGAGTTGATGGATGACTACCAGCGTGAGCGCGAAACCCGCATGCGAGCCGAGTGGCAAAGGGCACATGAGCAAGACGAGGCCCCGACGCTGGCATCGACGATCCGCAGGCATCCCCTGCGGACCTTGTTGATTGTGGCCGGGAGCCTCTTCGTGCTGATGGTGCTGTTTTCGCCGCTCGTCGTCCTGTTTCGAGCAGGGGGGTAGTTACTCTTCAAGGGCTGACAGCGCAGCAATGACGGCATCACCGTAGCGCGCCAGCTTGTGTTCTCCCACGCCGCTGATGCCGGCCAGTTCCTCGAGCGATCGAGGCCGGGCCTCGACGATGGCCGCCAGAGTGGCGTCGTGGAAGATCACGTAGGGCGGCACTTCCTCGCTTCGCGCCGTCTCCAGCCGCCATTGCCTGAGCGCCTGCCACTGGGGTGATTCCGTGTCGATCTCGACACTGCCCTTGCGGGACTTCTGACGCCTGGCAGGCACGGCATCCCGTCGCATCTCGATTTCATGCTCGCCGCGCAACAGCGCTCGGCAGTCGGGACCCAGTTGCAGGCCGCCGTGTCCTTCCGGATCGGGCACCAGGTAGCCGGCGGCAAGCAGCTGGCGCAGCACCGAGTGCCAGGTCGCGCGATCGATATCCTCGCCGATCGCCCAGGTGCTCAGACGGTCGTGGCCGAGCTGTTCGGCGCGGTCGGTGGGCTTGCCGGTGAGGACGTCGACGACGTGACCGGCGCCGAAGCGCTGTCCGGTGCGGTAGACGCACGACAGCGCCATGCGCGCGGCCTCGGTGGCATTCCAGGTCTCGGGCGGGTTCTGGCAGTTGTCGCAGTTGCCGCAGTCGCCGGCGTGCTCCTCGTCAAAGTAGCCCAGCAGGGCAGGGCGCCGGCAGCCGGCGTGCTCGCAGTAGGCCAGCAGGGCTTCGAGGCGTTCGCGTTCGAGCTTCTTCTGCCCGTCGCCGGCGTTCGACTGTTCGAGCAGCTGGCGAATCCGGACGACGTCGGCCAGGCTGTAGACCATCCAGGCATCGGCCGGCAGGCCGTCGCGGCCGGCGCGCCCGGTTTCCTGGTAGTAGGACTCGATGCTCTTGGGCAGGTCGAGGTGCGCGACGAAACGCACATCCGGCTTGTCGATGCCCATGCCGAAGGCGATGGTGGCGCAGATGACCAGCCCGTCCTCGTTGATGAAGCGGTCCTGGGCCTCGCGGCGATCGCCGGATTCCATGCCGGCGTGGTAGGCAATCGCGTCGAGGCCCTGCTCGGCCAGCCAGCGCGCCGTTTCCTCGGTCTTGCGGCGGGAGAAACAGTAGACGATGCCCGACTGGCCCGGGTGGCGCTCCCGGATGAAGGCCAGGAGTTGCTGGCGCGCGTTGCGCTTGAGCCCGACCGCGTAACGGATGTTGGGGCGGTCGAAGCTGTCGACGAATACACGGGCGTCGCGCCCCAGCAGGCGCTCGACGATTTCGCTTCGGGTGCGCTCGTCGGCGGTGGCGGTCAGGGCGATGCGGGGGATTTGCGGAAACCGCTCGGCCAGCACGCCGAGCTTCAGGTACTCGGGGCGGAAATCGTGGCCCCACTGGGAGACACAGTGCGCCTCGTCGATGGCGAACAGGTTGACCCGGCTCCTGGCCAGCATTCGCAGCGTCGATTCGCGCAACAGGCGCTCGGGGGCGATATAGAGCAGGTCCAGCCGGCCATCGATCAGGTCCTGCTCGGTGCCGCGCTGGGTCTCGGCGTCCAGCGAGGAGTTGAGCACGGCTGCGGCCACGCCGTTGTGTGTCAGCGCTTCGACCTGGTCGCGCATCAGGGCGATCAGCGGTGAGACGACGATGGCCGTACCCGGCCGCATCAGCGCCGGAATCTGGTAGCAAAGCGACTTGCCGCCGCCGGTGGGCATGAGCACCAGCGCGTTGCCGTCGCCCGAGACGTGCTCGATGATCTCGCGCTGGCGACCACGAAAGTCGGAATAGCCGAATACCTGCCGCAGCAGCGTCTCAGGAGAGCACGAGTGCTCGACCGGCGCAGTCTCGTTCATCGAGTCGAATCGGGGAAGGCAAACATCGTGCTACAGACTGCCACAAACCACCCTTTGAAGGGTTGGTGATTCACCGCAGACCAAACAAAAAACCCCGGCACAGAGGCCGGGGTTTCTCGATCAGGCTGCGTGAGCAGCGATGGGCTCATAGCGAGCGGATTTACATCATTCCGCCCATGCCACCCATGCCACCCATGCCGCCCATATCGGGGGCGCCGCCGCCTTCATCCTTTTGCGGGATTTCGGCAATGGCGCACTCGGTGGTGATCATCAGGCCGGCGACCGAGGAGGCGTTCTGCAGGGCAGTGCGCGTGACCTTGGTCGGGTCGAGAATGCCGGCGTCGATCATGTCGACGAACTCGCCGGTGGCGGCGTTGTAGCCGTAGTTACCCTTGCCCTCGGTGACCTGGGCCAGGATGACGGACGATTCGCCGCCGGAGTTGGACACGATCTTTCTCAGCGGCTCTTCCATGGCCCGCAGGGCGATCTTGATGCCCACGGTCTGGTCTTCGTTGTCGCCGGTGAGCTTCTCGATCGCCGCGCGGGCACGCACCAGGGCGGTACCGCCGCCGGGGACCACGCCTTCCTCGACGGCCGCACGCGTGGCGTGCAGGGCGTCTTCGACGCGCGCCTTCTTCTCCTTCATCTCGATTTCGGTAGCGGCACCGACCTTGATCACGGCCACGCCGCCGGCCAGCTTGGCCACGCGTTCCTGCAGCTTCTCGCGATCGTAGTCGGAGCTGGCGTCCTCGATCTGGGCGCGGATCTGGCCGACCCGGCTCTCGATCGCGGCGTTGTCGCCGGCGCCGTCGATGATGGTGGTGTTTTCCTTGTCGATCTGGACCTTCCGGGCCGAGCCGAGCTGTTCGACGGTGGTCTTCTCGAGGCTCATTCCGACTTCCTCGGAAATGACCTGCCCACCGGTCAGGACAGCCATGTCTTCCAGCATCGCCTTGCGGCGGTCACCGAAGCCGGGCGCCTTGACCGCGGCAACCTTGACCGTGCCGCGCAGGTTGTTGACCACCAGGGTGGCCAGCGCTTCGCCCTCGATGTCTTCGGCGCAGATCAGCAGGCTGCGCGACTGCTTGGCCACACCTTCGAGGATCGGCAGCAGCTCGCGCACGTTGGAGATCTTCTTGTCGTGCAGCAGGATGTAGGGGTTTTCGAGCTCGACCTGCATGGTCTGCTGGTCGGTCACGAAATACGGCGACAGATAGCCGCGGTCGAACTGCATGCCTTCGACGACCGACAGTTCGTTGTCGAGCGACTGGCCTTCCTCGACCGTGATCACGCCTTCCTTGCCGACCTTGCCCATGGCCTCGGCGATGATCTTGCCGACTTCTTCATCGCTGTTGGCCGAAATCGTGCCGACCTGGGCGATGGACTTGTCGGTATCACACGGGGTGGAGAGCTTCTTGAGCTCGTCGACGGCGGCACGCACGGCCTTGTCGATGCCGCGCTTGAGGTCCATCGGGTTCATGCCGGCGGCGACCGACTTGACGCCCTCGCGCAGCATGGCGTGGGCCAGCACGGTTGCCGTCGTGGTGCCGTCACCGGCTTCGTCGGAAGTCTGGGATGCGACTTCCTTGACCATCTGGGCACCCATGTTCTCGAACTTGTCTTCCAGCTCGATTTCCTTGGCCACCGACACGCCATCCTTGGTCATGGTCGGTGCGCCGAAGCTCTTCTCGAGCAGTACGTTACGGCCCTTGGGGCCGAGAGTCACGCTGACCGCGCGGGCCAGCACATCGACGCCCTCGAGAATCTTGTTGCGGGCGTCTTCTGAAAATCTGATTTCTTTGGCGCTCATGATTGTTTTCCTTTAAATCTTGAGTCTTGGGATGTCAGGTTGATTCGCAGGCGGTCGTATCAGGACTCGACCACTGCCATGATGTCGTCTTCACGCATCACCAGCAGTTCGTCGTCGTCCACCTTGACCTCGGTGCCGGAATACTTGCCGAACAGCACCGTGTCGCCTACCTTCACATCCAGCGCGCGCTGCTCCCCGTTATCGAGGATCTTGCCGTTGCCGGCTGCCACGACTTCGCCGCGAATCGGCTTTTCGGTGGCGCTGTCGGGAATAACGATCCCGCCGGGGGTGGTGCGCTCTTCTTCCACGCGCTTGACGATGACGCGATCATGCAAAGGACGCAGTTTCATGGGTCTTTCTCCCTTTCACTAAACGTTGTTTGTGATAAATGGCAAACCGCCCGGAGCGTTTGGACCGGTCCGGATGGCATTGCCTGACTCGGGGGCGCGCCCCGTCAAAACGGGTTTTGTTCAGGCCGCGCCGACACGCATTGCGAAATGGAGCCCGCAGAAGAGCATTTCAAGGCTTTCGGGTACACAAGACGACACATTTTTGTGCCGGCGAGGGCGGCCTGTCAGAATAAGGGGCTTGTGACTGACTCGAAAGGGAGGCTGATCGACCATGAGTGACGACATCTGCCTGGTGCTCACGACCTGTCCCGATCGCGAGACGGCTGAACGACTTTCGGCCATGCTGGTCGAACAACGGCTGGCGGCCTGTGTGTCGGCCGGTTCGGAAGTGATCTCGACCTACCCCTGGCAGGGCCGGGTCGAACGAGAGAGCGAGATTCCGTTGACCATCAAGACCACCCGGGCGAGGGTGAGCGCGCTCAAGCACGAGCTGGTCGCGCAGCATCCTTACGACGTGCCCGAACTACTGGTCGTGCCGGTCAGCGATGGGCTCGATGAGTACACCCAATGGATTCGGGACTGGATTCAATGACGACAACACTTTCCAGGTTTCTATCCCTGGCTGCCCTGTTGGCCTGCCTGTGGCCGATGGCGGCGCTTTCCCAGATCAATCCGGACGACCTGCTTCCCGTGGAGGAGGCTTTCGCGCTCGAAGCGAGCGTCGAGGACGGAACGCTCGTCCTGCACTGGGAGATCGCTGAGGGTTACTACCTCTACCGCCACGCCTTCGGGGTGGACTCCGCCGATGAAGACACCGACCTGGGCGAGCCCGACATTCCGCCGGGCGAGGCCACGGTCGACGAGTTTTTCGGTGAGACCGAAACCTATCGCGATTCCGTGACCATCCGCGTGCCGGTCGAGTCTGTTTCCGCCGGTGGCGAACTGACCGCACGCGTCGCATTTCAGGGCTGTGCCGACCTCGGCGTGTGCTATCCGCCGCATCGCCAGGAGATCAGCGTTCAGGTGCCGGCCGAAACGGGTGCGTCGGCTGCCGGCAGTGCTCGCTCGTCGCTCGCGGGCGGCGAGAGCGGTTCCGGCAGTGCGCTGGGCGCGCTGCTTGGCGAGCAGCGTCAGGCGCTGCCGGCCGAGCAGGCCTTTCGCATCGAAGCGATCGCCGACGGGCCGGACACCATCCTGGTGCGGGCTACGGCACAGCCCGACTACTATCTCTACCGCGAGTCGTTTTCCTTCCTGATCGCCGATTCCGACATCGACGTGGCCGGTGCCGAACTGCCGCCGGGCGAGCCCAAGACCGACGAGTACTTCGGCGATACCCGGGTCTACTTCGGAGAGGTGGAAATCCCGCTGAACCTGGCCCGGCCTGCGGGGGGCGAGCGCGAGATCACGCTGGAGACGAATTTCCAGGGTTGCCTCGATGAAGGTATCTGCTATCCGCCGATGACGCGCAATATCGCGGTCACGCTACCGCCGGCCGATAAGGCTTCGGGCGAGATCGAGCCCGAAAGCGAAGCCGCCGGCCCCGTGGCCGCCACCGAGGAGGCAGTGGAGACCGCGCTGCCTCAGTCCGAGCAGGATCGCCTGGCCGCCGCCCTGGGCGGGCGGCCGCTGGTCGCCATGGGGCTTTTCCTGCTGGCCGGCATCCTGCTGGCCTTCACGCCCTGCGTTTTTCCGATGGTGCCGATCCTGTCGGGCCTGATCGCCGGCGAGGGAGATCGCATGACCACCGGCCGGGCCTTCCGCCTGTCACTGGTTTATGTGCTGGCCATGGCCCTGGTCTACACCTTGTTCGGCATTGTCGCCGGCCTGTTCGGGCAAAACCTGCAGGCTGTCTTTCAGCACCCGGCGGTATTGATCGGCTTCGCGCTCCTGTTCGTGGCGCTTTCGCTGGCCATGTTCGGGTTCTACGAGCTGCAGTTGCCGGCCAGGTTGCAGACGCGCCTCAATGAGATGTCCAACCGCGCCGAGGGCGGCACGCTGCTCGGCGCGGCCGTGATGGGCGCACTGTCGGCCCTGGTCGTTGGTCCCTGCGTGGCTCCGGCCCTGATGGGCGCGCTGATCTACATCGGCCAGACCGGCGATGCGATGCTCGGTGGAATGGCGTTGTTCGCCATGGCCATCGGCATGGGCATTCCGCTGATCGTCTGGGGAACATCGGCCGGCAAGTTGCTGCCGCGCGCCGGCGGCTGGATGAACGCCGTCAAGGCGGTGTTCGGCGTCGGCCTGCTCGCCCTGGCCATCTGGATGGTCGAGCGAGTCCTGCCGGGTGCGGTCATCATGCTGATGTGGGGTGCGCTGGCGATCGCCTGCGGCGTCTACCTGGGCGCGCTCACGCGCCTTACGCCCGAGGCCGGCGGCTGGAGCAAGCTCTGGCAGGCCCTGGGCGTCATGCTGCTGATTGTCGGTATCGTGCAGTTCGTCGGTGCACTGTCGGGTGGCCGCGACTGGACTCGGCCGATGCATCACATGATCGGGTCCGGAGCCGGATCCGCTGCGATCGAGGTGCCGGCCTTCCGCGAGATCGAGACCCTGGAGCAGCTCCAGGCCGCGGTGGCGGCTTCCGACCGCCCGGTGTTCCTGGACTTCTACGCCGACTGGTGCGTGGATTGCGTGAGGATGGAGCGGCGCACTTTTCCCGATCCGGCGGTGGCCGAGCGGATGGCCGGCTTCACGCTGCTCAAGGCCGATATCACCGCCTACAACGACGAGCACAAGGCCATGCTGCAGCACTTTGACCTGATCGGGCCGCCGGCCTACCTGTTCTTCGCCGACGGCGAGGAGCTGAAACAGTACCGGATGTTCGGCTTTCTCGGGCCCGATGAATTCCTGCCGTTGCTCGACGAGGTTGCAAAATGAGTGGTTGGCGGCTTTGGGTTTCAGTGGTGGTTCTGGGTTTCCTGCTCGGGACCGCGCTGGCGTGGGTGACCAACAACACCCGGGCGCCCGAGCCGCGGGCAGAATCCGGTCTCGAGATCGGTGAGGCTCACCCCGGGTTCAGCCTGCCCAACCTTGATGGCGAGCTAGTGGCCTCCGAGCGCTTCACGGGCCGGACGATGCTGGTCAACTTCTGGGCGACCTGGTGTGCCCCCTGCCGGCGCGAGATGCCGGTTCTGCAGGCCGCCAGCCAGCGCCACGGCGACGCGCTGGCCGTGGTCGGCATCGCCCTGGACGACCCCGATCCGGTGGCACGCTTCATCGACGAGGTCGGCGTGAACTACACCATCCTGGTCGGCCAGGACGAGGTGCTGGATACACAGAGCGAATGGGGCAACAGCGCCGGCGCGATGCCCTACACCGTGCTGGTCGATGGCGACGGTATCGTGCGATGGCGGCATTACGGGGAAGTGACCGAGGAGGAGCTCGACGAGGCGCTGGCCGGGGTGCTGTCTGAGGCGTAAGGTGGTCGTCGGGAGGGGAGTGGCAGCTTCGGGCGAGACGGTCTGAAAGCGCGTTGGCTAGTTTGCTGGTTGGCTTGTTGGCTAGTTCGGCAACCCATAGCGCTGCGGGGCGGCTTCGCCGCGAAACGATCGCGGGCGGCCGATACGATTGTTGAACCAGCGAACCAGCGAACCAGCGAACCAGCGAACCAGCGAACCAAACACCACCATTCGGCACCGTATCTTCGCCGAACTTCACCGAACGTGTGGACATTTCCGACTGTATGCGGCACACTCGCCCTTCTTTCAGGGCAGGAGTCGGCATGATGGCCGTTCTCGTCGTTCACGGACCCAATCTGAACCTGCTGGGACAGCGAGAGCCCGAGGTTTACGGGCGCGATACGCTCGACGACATCAATGCCCGCCTGGCGCGGCTGGCGGCCCGCCACGATGTCGACCTGGCGACCTTCCAGTCCAATGCCGAGCACGAACTCGTCGACCGAATCCAGGCGACGGCGGAGGACGGCACGGACTGGATCCTGATCAATCCGGCCGCGTTCACGCACAGCTCGGTCGCCCTTCGCGACGCCATGGCGGCCGTGGCCCTGCCCTTCATCGAAATTCACCTGAGTAATCCGCATCGCCGCGAACCGTTTCGGCACCATTCCTACTTCAGCGACCTGGCCGAGGGCGTGGTCGCGGGACTGGGCGCCGATTCATACCTGCTGGCGCTGCAGGCTGTCATCAACAAGATCAAAGCTTCGGGATAGACCATGGATCTGAGAAAAATCAAGAAACTGATCGAACTGCTCGAGGAATCGGAACTGGCCGAGATCGAGATTCACGAGGGCGAGGAGTCGGTACGGCTGATTCGTCATCACGCCCAGCAGGCGGCCGCCCAGGCCCCGGTATCAGCGCTGCCGCAGCAGCAGGCCGTCGCCCCGCAGCCCGCGCCTGCCGAGTCATCGGAAGGGAACGAAGCGGCGTCCGGCGCCGGTGAGTCACTGCCGGAGGGCGAGGTGATCCGTTCGCCGATGGTCGGCACCTTCTATTCCTCGCCCAACCCCGAATCCGAGGCGTTCGTGAAGGTCGGCAGCAAGGTTGCCTCTGGAGATACCCTTTGTCTGGTCGAGGCGATGAAGATGTTCAACCAGATCGAGGCCGAGGTCAGCGGCGAGGTTGTCGCCGTGCTGGTCGAGGACGGCCAGCCGGTCGAGTTCGATGAGCCCCTGTTCGTGATCCGCAAGGCCTGAGACGTCATGGCACCGTTCAAGAAGATACTCATCGCCAATCGCGGCGAGATTGCGCTGCGCATCCTTCGCGCCTGTCATGCCATGGGCATCCGCACGGTAGCCGTCCACTCCACGGTGGATCGCAACCTCAAGCATGTCGGCATGGCCGACGAGTCGGTCTGCATCGGTCCGGGTCCGGCCAACCAGAGCTATCTCAACGTGCCGGCGATTATTGCGGCCATGGAGGTCACCGATGCGGAGGCCGTTCATCCCGGATACGGTTTCCTGGCCGAGAACGCCGATTTCGCCGAACGCGTCGAAGAGTCGGGATTCACCTTCATCGGGCCGCGCGCGGAGACCATCCGCCTGATGGGCGACAAGGTTTCGGCCATCAATGCCATGCGCCAGGCCGGTGTGCCCTGTGTGCCCGGATCGAATGGTCCGCTGGACGAAGATGATCGGCGCTCGCGCAAGCTCGCGGACGAAATCGGTTATCCAGTACTGATCAAGGCGGCCGCCGGTGGCGGGGGCCGGGGCATGCGGGTGGTCGAGAACCCTGATGATCTGATCAAGTCCATCAGTCTCACGCGCCAGGAAGCCAAGTCCGGCTTCGGCGACGCGACGGTCTATATGGAGAAATTCCTGACCAACCCGCGTCATGTCGAGATCCAGGTGCTGGCGGACTCTCACGGCAACGCGGTGCATCTGGGTGAGCGCGACTGCTCCATGCAGCGCCGTCACCAGAAGGTTATCGAGGAGGCGCCGGCGCCGGGCATCACCGATGAAGAGCGTGAGCGAATCGGCAAGATCTGCACCGATGCCTGCAAGCGCATCGGCTATCTCGGCGCGGGAACCTTCGAGTTCCTCTACGAGGACGGCGAGTTCTACTTCATCGAGATGAATACGCGCATCCAGGTGGAGCACCCCGTGACCGAGTGTGTGACCGGGCTGGACCTGATCCGTGCCCAGATACTGGCTGCCGCCGGCGAGTCGCTGCCGTTCGCTCAGGAGGATGTGCATATTCAGGGCCACGCCATCGAGTGCCGCATCAACGCCGAGGATCCGGAGAAGTTCATTCCGCAGCCGGGTACCATCCAGGCCTTTCACGCCCCGGGCGGGCCGGGCATCCGCGTGGACTCACATATCTATGACGGCTACAAGGTGCCGCCCAACTACGATTCGATGATCGGCAAGCTGATTGCCTACGGCGAGACGCGCGAGGCGGCCATCGAGCGCATGCGCGTGGCTCTCGACGAGATCGTCCTCAGGGGCGTGGTGACCAATATTCCCCTGCACCAGCGCCTGATGCGCGACTCCGGCTTCCGCCAGGGTGGTACCAACATCCACTATCTCGAGAAGCTGCTCAAGTCCTGAGTCCGTCGAGGGATTGGAAAAGCTTTAACCGCGAAGACGCGAAGAGCGCAAAGAAAATACGAAAGACAGAAACCTTGTAACTACGGAAGTCACGGAACACACGGAATCTCGAGTAAAGAACTTCTTTTTCCGTGACTTCCGTGTATTCCGTGGTTTCTTTGCGTCTTAGCGGTTAATTGCTTTTGATGTTAGCTGGTCAGCGGCAAGGCACCAAACGCTGCATGGGCGACGAGGTGGCCCAGGCGGTCGAGGTCGGGAATCACCGCTTCGCGGCCTTCGACTTCGGCCCGGCCTGCGACCGCGATCGGGTTGGATTCCGTCGGGATTTCCTCGAAGTTGTCCTCGGTGATCGTTACCAGCCTGGGATGGCCCTGCGTGACGAGCGCCATGTAGGGCATGCGGTCGGTGTCGATCAGGGTCTTGAGGATACAGATACGAGCGCCGTTGAGGTCTTCCCCGTCGGATTCCTCGATCAGGCGCGAGTAGCTGATCACCGGCACCTGCCAGCCGTGCCAGAGTATGGTGCCCAGCACCCAGTCGACAGCCTCGGGAATCGGGTCGGGTTCGGAAAACCCGACCATTTCGGCCACGGTGGCGTTGGGCAGCAACAATTCGACGCCGGTTACGGGAACCAATACGCTGCGAATTTCGGTTTCGGACATGGCTGATCTTATCCTTGGGGCACGGGCATGCGGAGCCGACCGAAGACTTCCTCGATGAGATCGCCTTCCTGGTAAGGCTTGGTCAGGTAACCGTCGACGCCCAGTTGCTTGGCGTGCTGACGGTGTTTCTCGCCGCTACGTGAGGTGATCATCACCATCGGAACATCCTTCAGGCGCGGATCGTTGCGCACATGGGTGGCGAGTTCGTAACCGTCCATGCGCGGCATCTCGATATCGAGCAGGATCAGGTCCGGTACGCGTTCGAACATGGATTCCACCGCATCCAGGCCGTCGCGGGCGGTGACCACCTCGAGCCCACGGTGTTCGAGCACGCGGGCCGTCACGCGACGCATGGTGATGGAGTCGTCGACCACCATGACCAGCGGCGTGCGCTTGACCTCTTCGGCGCGTTCGGCGCGTTCGTACTCGGCTTCGTGACCGGGCAGCAGGTTCTTTTCGAAGGCGCGGCGAATCAGCGGGCCCATGTCGAGGATCGGCACGACCTGGCCGTCGCCGGTGATGGTGCCACCGAGAATGCCGGTGATCGAGCTGATCTGCGGACCCACGGGCTTGATCACGATCTCGCGGTGGCCTTGCAGCTCGCTGACGCGCAGGGCGGCCCGGTGTTCACCGGACTCGATCATCAGCAGTGAAAGCGTGCTTTCGGGCAGATCCTCGACGTCGAAGCCGAGCTGAGTTTCGAGCTCGATCAGGGGGTATTCTTCGCCAGCGTATTCCTGGTGCGGGTCGCTGGAGTGAACCTGGCGCTCCCACTCCGAAGCGAGCATTCGCGTGACGCCACGTACGGCCTGCAACGGTATGGCGAACTGTCGGTCGGAGACGCGCACCATGATGGCCTGCATGACCGTCAGCGAAAGCGGAATGCGGATGGTGAACAGCGCGCCCTTGCCGGGTTCCGAGTCGGCGCGGACGCTACCGCCGATCTGTCGTACTTCGTTGGCGACCACGTCCATGCCGATTCCTCTTCCGGCCAGTTCGCTGACCTGATCGGCGGTACTGAAACCGGGCCTGAAGATCAACTGGGCGAGTTCGCGATCGCTGGCGCCTTCCGGGTCGGCCAGCAGGCCCTGATCGACACCCCGCTTTCGAATGGCGTCCAGGTTGAGACCGGCGCCGTCGTCACGCACGCGCAGGACCAGCTCCGTGGCCTCGCGGCCGACGTCGATGTGGATGGTGCCGGTCTCGGGCTTGCCGGCATCGCGTCGCTTCCCGGGCGTTTCGATGCCGTGGGAGACGGAGTTGCGCAAGAGGTGCTCCATCGGCGCGGTAATACGATCGAGCACCGAACGGTCGAGTTGGCCATCGCCCTCGATATCGACATCGAGATGTGCCTGCTTGTCGAGCTCGCGGGCGGCGTTGCGAACCACGCGCCGGAATCTTGGCAACAGCGTGTTGAAGCCCACCATGCGGGCCTGCATCAAGCCTTCCTGCAATTCCGTGTTCACCCGCGACTGCTGCATCAGCAGTGTTTCCGACTGCCGCGTGGCATCGTCGAGGATGCTGGTCAGGCTGGTGAGGTCATTGACCGACTCGCCCAGGGCTCGTGAAAGCTGCTGGATGGTGGAGTAGCGGTCGAGTTCGAGCGGGTCGAAGGCCTCGTCGGCCGGGCCGTGCTCGCGTTCGTAGCGGGCCAGAATCTGGGCTTCGGTTTCTATTTCAAGCTTGCGCAGCTGGTCGCGCAGGCGGATGACCGTCTCGTCGACTTCCGCCACGTTGCTGCGGAAAACGTTGACCTGTTCTTCCAGGCGTGAACGGAAAATGCTGATCTCGCCGGCGAAGTTGACCAGGTCGTCGACCAGGTTGGCCGGCACGCGCAGGGTTTCGGTACGTGCAACCTGGGCTTCCTCGGCCTGTTCGGGGGCGGCTTCGTCCTGTTCTGCCAGCTCGGGGAGGGCCTCCGTTTCCTCGAGCTCCTCGGCCTGTTCCGGGAAGAGCCCACCGCTGGGCCGTTCGGGCATCGGTTCGCGCTTCTCGACGGCCTCGACCATGGCATGCAGGTGATCACAGCCCGCTTCGAGCGCGTCGATACGTTCGGGGGTCGTTCGGTGCAGGCCGGCGGCAATACCCTCGAGCAATTCTTCCATGACGTGGGCCACCGAGCCGATCGGGTCGAGCCCGACCATGCGCGAACTGCCCTTGATGGTGTGCAGGTCGCGCTGCAGGCTGGTAACCAGCGCCTTGTCTTCCGGTGTGTCGCGCCACTGCTGGAGCGCCTCATCGGCATGTTCGAGCACTTCCCCGGCTTCTTCGAGGAAGGCTTCGAGAAGATCCTCGTCGAGATCGGCGTAGAGTTCCTCCGGCTTTTCAGGCTCGGGTTCTGGCTCTGGCTCTGGCTCTGGCTCTGGCTCTGGCTCTGGCTCTGGGGTAGCCTCCGACTCGCCTTCATCGGACTCCGTTTCGGCTTCGGCCGATTCGGGTTCGGGCTCGGGTTCGACTTCTCCCGCCGGTTCATCCGGTTCGGTTTCAGTTTCAGCCTCGGCTTCTTCTGCGGCCGCGTCCCGCGAATCGAAATCGGCTGATTCCGCGTCGTCGTATTCCGGCTCGGTCTCAAGCTCGGAGTCAGCTTCCAGTCCGGCGCCCTCGGCCGCTTCGGGCGCGATTTCTTCGTCGGCCTCCAGGTTTTCGTCGGCCATCTCTTCAGCCGCTTCCTCGATCGCGTCCGAAGCTGCCTCGTCCAGGCCGAAGATGTCGTCGTCATCGCTTTCGATGCTCGGTTCTTCGGCGTCCGAGCTGAACATCGGCTCGGCTTCAGCCGGCGCCTCGGTAGATGACACGGCCGTTTCTTCAGCAGATTCGGGTGGAAGCGAAGGCCGTTCGATCTCGGTCCGGTCGCGATAGGCCAGGCCATGCAGCCGGCGCAGTTCAGTCGATAGTTCTCCGGTCTCGAACTCCTCGTCCTCGACGGATTCGCCCTGCAGGCGGTCCAGTCGTTTGTGGAACAGCTCCTGGCACTCGAGAATCACATTCAGGCCGGCGTCGTCCGGCGCTTCGCCGGAGTGGGCCAGTTCCTCGAGATACTGTTCGAAGATCTGGGCCGTATCATTCTCGTTGCCGATGGGCGCCAGGCGCATGGTGCCCTTCATGGTGTGAACCGCCCGGACCAACTGGTCATCCACCAGCTGCGGCACGTCGGCTTCCTGCGTCCGGTCGGCCCATTGATCAAGCGTTTCGAGGTTTTCCGACAATTCCTTGATCATCAATTCGATCATCGTCGGATCGAGGCCTTCCAGCTCCGCGTTCCGGGCCGTTGCGGCGGCCGTTGCAGCAGCAGCCTCGCCGGACGCGACTTGTTCGACGTGCGCCGCGAGCTCCGAGCAGGCGGCCTGGTCGTATTCCTGCTCTCCCTGGCCGCTGAGGCGCGCTCGCATGCTCGGCAGCATGCTTACCGCCGACTCGACCAGGTCGATTACGCCGGGCTCGGGATTGACCTGGCCCTCCATGACGCGGTTCATCAGATTCTCGACCTGCCACGAGAATTCGCCGATCTCCTCGGCGCCGGCCATGCGGCCCGAGCCCTTCAGGGAATGGAACGAGCGACGGATGGTGGTGAGGGTATCGTTGTTGTCGGGTTCCTCGCGCCACTTCGGCAGCATGTCCTGGAGCGTCTCGAACTCCTGGTCGAACTCTTCCAGGAAGATCTCGACGATATCGAAATCGTCCATGCCGCCCATCATGCCGAGCGCTTCGTCCGCGGGCGCTTCTTCGGTCTCGCCCGTTTCGGGCTCGGCGATCTCTGGCGCTTCCTCGCTCGAAGGTTCGGCGGCTTCTAAGTCGGGTTCCTCTTCGGTCTCGGGTTCGGTCTCGGGCCCGGCTTCTGCAGCCGATTCGAAATCGCTTGCGAAGTCGAGCCCCTCGTCGATTTCGAAATCCGGCTCTTCGGAGAGTCCCGAATCGTCCGTTCCGGTTTCCCCGTCCGTTGAAGCTTCGGGTTCGGCTTCCAGCGTACCCTCTGCGGTATCCACGACGCCTTCGGCGCCCGGCCAGTAGCCCAGTTCCTCGAGCCGCTGGCGTGTATTGGCAAAGTACTGGCGACCTTTTTCGTCAAGCCGCGTCTGGGCGTCGAAATAGAATTCCGAGACCGTCAGGGCTTCGGCCAGTGTTTCCAGGCGTTCTTCGGACGCCTCGTCGCTATCGATCAGCTGATCGTCGATCAGGTGCGTAGCGGCCACCAGCATGCCCCCGCCGTCCTTAAGACCGGCCATGTAGAGAACATGGCCGATCCGGTCGAGCATTTCGCGTGCTTCACCGGCGGCATCGGGCTCCGCCTTGCCGCGGTTGACGGCATCGAGCAGGCTCTTGGCATGGGAGAGGTCTTCCCCGGCCTCGTGGAAAACCTGCCTCAGTACGCGCCGCCACTCCGAGGGCGGAAGCAGCGTCGCCGTGCTCTCGTCATCCTCCTGGCTGGCATCGGACTCGATTGCGCCCTGGTTTTCTTCCAGCTGGGACTCGACGATCAGCAATTCGCGCGCGACCGACAGCAGGGCTGGATCCTCCGGGTCGGAGCCCAGGTCGGCGAGGCGGTCTGCTTGTGCGTGAATACGCTCGGCCAATTTATCCAGGCCGAGCATGGCCAGCGACTGGCCCACAGAGCCGAGCAGTTCGGTCTGCTTTTTCAGCAAGTCGGGATCGGCGGAACCTTCGAGTTGCGTGCCGAGCGTGTCCTTGATCTGGGCCAGGTCTTCTCGAGCCGCCTGGGTGACGGCGGCAAACAGGCCGCGATTCTTTCCCGCCAGGAATGCGCGCGCCTGGCCGGCCGCATCCGGTGCGTGCTCGTCGAGTCGGAAGGCCTCATGAGCCTCGACGGCCAGGTCATTGGCGGGGCGGTGCATCGCCAGGTTGAAAAGGAAGCTGCGGCAAAGCGCATCGGCCGATTCGTCGACTTCGTCGCTGCCTTCGGCAAGGGTCTTGAGCAGGGCGTCGAGGCGTGCGTACAGGCGGGCCATCGTCGGATTGCTCTGCAGCTCCCCGCCCTGCAGCGAGGCGGAAACAGCCGCCGCCGCCCATCCGGTGCGGCGGGCGGAAGCAGGTAACTCGGCGCTGTCGCGCATGGTCAGGCCGATGCGCGTCAGTTCCGAGAGTGCATCCTGGTCATCGTTGTTGACGAGGAATTTGCCCAGGGCTTGCTGAAAGCTTCGGCGCAAGCCGGCGGTGGTGTCCGTCCTGTCGCCTTCGGGCAGCTCGACATGCCCGAGCTGCGGGTGGAAAAACTCGGATTCGTCGAGTGGCGTGGCGCCGACGACGGCACGCAGATTGTTGATGGTCGGCAGCAGCACCAGCGGGGCGTCGCGCTGGGTGCTCTCGAGGTAATCGAGGTAGTCCGGCAGGGTGGCCGTCGCCTCCATGAGCGCGTTGAGTGCCTCTTCCTCGCGCCCGAAGTCGTCCTTGCGCACGGCCTCGAGCGCTTCGACCATGGCGTCGCCGAGGAGGTTTCCGCTTTCGAACTCCAGTACCGACAGGCTGCCGGCAATGCGCCGGCTGGCCTCGATCGCCTTGTCGAGATCGGCTGGATCGCGCTCGGTCCCGGCCTCGCTCCACTGCTCGATCGACTGGAGGATCTCCTGGCCGAGTTCATCGATCAGCGGACGGGTCCACTGCAGGGACTGGTGGGTGCTCGAGCTGCTCATGTCGACAGGTTTTTCAGCGGGCTGCAACGCATCTGTTTCGGCCTCCGGGGGTTGCCGTCGCGACGGCGGGCGCAGAATGCGCCGGCCGCCGGCGGTCGATCATTCCTCGTCTTCGGGCAGCTTGAAGTCGGCCACCGAATCGCGCAGGTCGCGTACCAGCTCGGCGAGGTTGGCCACCGACTTGGCGGTCTGCCCGGTACCTTCCGTGGTCTGGATGGAAATATCGCGAATCGAGTTCATCATCTCGGCGATGCGCGTCGCGTTCTTCGACTCGGTCTGGGCCTGCTTGGAAATCTCGGCAATCAGGCCGGCAAGGTCGTTCGACACGTTTTCGATGGACTCCAGCGCTTCACCAGCATCTTCGGCCAGTCGCGCACCGGAAACCACCTGCGAGGTCGTTTGCTCCATCGAGGTAACCGCCTCCGAGGTGTCGGCCTGAATGGTCTGCACCAGGGCCTCGATTCGGCGCGTCGCGTTGGTGGCGCGTTCGGCCAGTCGTTGAACCTCGTCGGCAACGACCGCGAAACCGCGGCCTGCGCCGCCGGCCGAGGCGGCCTGAATGGCGGCGTTGAGGGCGAGCACGTTGGTCTGCTCGGAGATGCCGTTAATCAGTTCGACGATGTCACCAATTTCCTGCGAGGACTCGCCCAGGCGTTTGATTCGCTTGGAGGTCTCCTGAATCTGGTCTCGGATGTTGTCCATGCCCGAGATCGTCTGGCGCACCATGTCGGCGCCGCGGTTGGCGATCTCGACCGAGTTCTGTGCCACGTCGGCCGATTCGCTCGAACGCTTGGCCATGTCGTCGAAGGACTGCGCCATTTCGTTGATCGTTTCGGTCGCCGAGCGAATTTCCTGGGCCTGATGCTCGCTGGCCTCGGCCAGCTGGGTGGTGGTTGCCCGTGTTTCCTGGGCCTGGGCGGCCACCTGTTGGGCCGTGGTGTTGACGCCGGAGACCAGGTCGCGAAGGGCCTCCACGGCGTAGTTGACCGAGTCGGCGATCGCCCCGGTGACATCCTCGGTCACGGTCGCCTGCACGGTCAGGTCACCATCGGCGAGCGAGGACATTTCATCGAGCAGTCGCAGAATGGCTTCCTGGTTTCGCTGGTTGACTTCGGCGGTCCGCTTGGCGGCACGGCGCTGCTGGAAGTAGGCGCCGGCACCGATCATGAACAGGATGAACAGGGCGGCGGCGGCAATCGCCAGGCCAGCCAGCATGGAAGGCCAGATCACGCCTTGGCCGAGATTGGCGTAATCTTCGGCCAGTTCCCGTGCCTGATCGGTAATGTCCTGTGAATCGAGGAAGATCTCGTCGGATGCTTCACGCACCTCGAAAAGGTCGGTCGAGGCGGTCAGGATGGTGTCGACGTCGTAGCGGACTTCCTCGAAGATCGGCACGACATCGGCCAGGGCCTCCATCACAGTGCTGTTGCGAACTGCTTGCAGGCCGAGCTCCTCGTCGCCGTTGATGAGGCCCTCGAGTACGCGGTTGAACAGGCTGGCGTCGCGGCTGAACTGGTCGGCGGCCGTGATCGCTCCCTGCCCGCCGTCGAGAATGGTGTTGACGCGCCGCAGCATGCGGTCGGCCAGGGCGAGCTGGCGGCTGGCCACGTAGATCTGGACGGTGGGCGCGCCGGTTTCGATCATGCGCCGGACCACTTCGTCCGACTGGGCCTGCAGGCGCGGGATATTGCTTGAGAAGGCGGACGCGGATTCGCCGAGCTCCACCACCAGTTCGGAGCGATTGAGGATGCTCGTGGCGTTTTCATCGATCCCCGACCAGATTTCCTCGAGCGTCGACAGCGGCGCGTCGACCCGGTCGGGCGACGGCGGCAGCCCGGTTTCGGGATCGCCGTTGCGCAGCGTATTGATCGACTCGTCGATGATGTTGCGCGTGCGGCCGAGTTCGTCGAAGGCCTCGAAGTTACCGACAGCGGCCTCACCGGCCGCCTTGGCGAGCTGCTGGGCGCGCACCTGAATCTCGGTCGTCAGCCCGAGATACTGGGTCTCCTGGACATTTCGCTGGTTGAGCAGGTAGAAGTTGTAAGCCACCAGGCCCAGCAGGATCACCAGCAGGATGAACAGCAGCGCCTGTGTGCGAGAAAGTCGCTGCTGTGTCGTTTGTGTCGCGACGCTACTCATGCCTTCACCTCATTGTTGAATGCTTCGGAGCACCCGGTAGCCAGGCCCAGCGGCCAGGTGCCTTGTCCATCTGCTGCGGTTTGAATCAGTCCCCGGGCTTGGTGCCGGTGCAGGTTGTGTTGGTTGTGATCGTGCACTTTTCCGTCCCCTGGGTTCAGTCGTCTCGGGCGCCGTTGATGAATTCCTGGTTGCGCTGCAGCTCATCGAGCCTGAGCACCCCCCAGGTACGTTCACTGGTTTCGAACTGCTGCGAGACCAGCCCCGAAAGCGGTGTGTCGTTCCAGCCGGCTTCGTCGCCGAGATCGTCGGTGTGAAAGTGGCGCTGGCCGAAGACTTCGTCGACGACCAGGCCGGCCAAACGGCCCTGCATGCGGGTGATGATCAACCGCGTGCGGTTGGTGACCGGCGTGCGGCTGCCGAACAGGTACCAGCCGAGATCGGAGACCGGCGCCAGGTTGCCGCGTACGTTCGCGATGCCCAGCAGCCATTCCTTCGCGCCCGGGATGGGGGTGTACGGGGGAAAGGCGATGATTTCCTCGACCTGTTCGATCCGGCAGGTCAGATAATGATCCCCGAGCCGGAATACGACCCCGTCCCAGTTGCTGATCTGCTGCTGGCGGGCGGCTTCACCGACATCGTGTTCGAGACTGCGCTTCTCGTATTCGGCCAGACGGGCGAACAGCGAAATGCGGCCGGATTCGGTGGCAGTCGCGAGTTGCTGGTCCCCTTGCATCGTCCCTCTCGAATCTCCTCTGACGGCCACCTTCAGGCCGCTTTAGTCCGCTCGCGCTGCTGGCGCACGGCCGTGAGCAGCTCGTCGCGCGTGAATGGTTTTGTGAGGTAGTGGTCGGACCCGACGATACGCCCTCTCGCCTTGTCGAACAGGCCGTCCTTGCTGGTGAGCATGACCACGGGTACATTCTTGAAGCGCGCGTTGTTCTTGATGATGGCGCAGGTCTGGTAGCCGTCCAGACGCGGCATCATTATGTCCACGAAAATCAGATCGGGTTCGTGCTTGTGGATCAGTGCCAGGGCTTCGAAACCGTCGTTGGCCGTGATGACCTCGCAGCCTTCCTTGTTGAGCATGGTCTCGGCTGAACGACGAATGGTTCGGCTGTCGTCGATCAGCATGATCTTGAGACCGCCCAGATCGGTCGCCCCGTTACCCCCACTGTCCGTGTTCTGCTCTGCGCTCATTCTCTACCCGATGCTGCTGACATATAGACCCTAAAGCTCTGACGGCCTAGGTTAGTCTATCTTCTACGGATTTGCCAATCCAGTAGAATTGTGTCACAGAAGTCCATGGGAATACAGATATTTCTCCGATTCCCGGACGCCGATCAACGCCCCTGGTGCAAGCCAGTCTGACCCAACGGAGCCTGCATGCGCAAGAACCTCGTCGTGGTGATGGATGACATTGCCGCCATCAAGATCGTCAAGGACACCACATTTGCCATGCTGCTTGAGGGGCAGCGCCGCGGCTACCAGATGTGGTATCTCGGCGATACCGACCTGTATCTCGACGGTGCCCGGGCATGCGTGCGCATGCGCTCGATTCGGGTGCAGGATGACGCCGACAACTGGTACGAGCTGGGCGAGACGGTCGACCGGCCGCTGGGAGACGACGATCTGGTGCTGATGCGCGCCGACCCGCCCGTGGACAACAACTACCTGATGGCCACCTACTTGCTCGAGCAGGCCGAGCATGCCGGGGCCCGGGTGGTCAATCGGCCGCGCTCGCTGCGCGATTTCAACGAGAAACTGGCCATCGCACGCTTCCCGGACCTGATACCGGAAACGCTGGTGAGCGCGAATGCAAAGCGGTTGCGTGATTTCGTTGGCCAGGCCGGGCGGGCGGTGCTCAAGCCGCTCGACGGTATGGGCGGCAAGAGCATTTTCCTGCTCGATCGCGACGACCGCAATTTGAACGTCGTTATCGAGACGTTGACCGACAATGGTCAGCGGCTGGCGATGGCGCAGGAATTCCTGCCGGCGATTTCCCAGGGCGACAAACGGATCCTGATCGTCCATGGTCGGCCGGTTGACCAGTTGCTGGCGCGCATTCCCGGGCAGGACGACTTCCGGGGCAACCTGGCGCGCGGCGGGCGTGGCGAAGGCCGGCCGCTGGGCGAAGCCGACCGCGCAATCGCCGAGGCGGTGGGCCCGGTCTTGCTCGAGCACGGCATCGAGTTCGCCGGGCTCGACGTCATCGGCGACCGCCTCACCGAGGTCAACGTCACTTCCCCGACCTGTGTGCGGGAACTGGACGCTCAGTTCGGGATCAACATCAGTGGTGACTTCTTCGATGCAATCGATCCATGAAAGCAGCACGGTCGGCCGCACGCGGTAGCGACTCGCTGGCCATCGCCGTGGCGGTGGCCGTCGGGTTGCATGCAGCCGTCATCGGTCTGGTGCACTTCGAGTTCCTGGGCTCGCGGCCCGACGATGTGCCGAGCAGCCTGGACGTCGTCCTGGTTGATTTCGCCACCGAGGAGGCGCCGGAGGAGGCCGATTTCCTGGCGCAGGAAACGCAGCGCGGCGGGGGGACGGCCGAGGAAATCGATCGCCCGGCCGAGCCGGTGGCCACCAGCCCTGAAGAGGAGGTCTCGCCGGTCGAGCAGGAGGCCGCCGATGCCGCCGCACAAGAGCAGCCCGACCAGGTCGACGAGCTCGTGCAGGTTGAAAGCAGCGATCCGGCGCCGGCCGTGAGTGATGAAACCGAGGTGGATCCGGACGTAGAGGTTTCGACCAGCGAAATTATCGAACAGTCGCGCACGATGGCGCGAGCGTCGACCCAGCGACTCAGCGACGCCGTCGACTATCCCGAGCGCCCCCGCCGGAAGTTTGTCTCGGCCAACACGCGTGAGCATCTCTACGCCGGTTACATGCGGTCCTGGGTCTCGAAGGTCGAGCGCGTGGGTAATCTGAACTATCCCGAGCGAGCCCGGCGCCAGAAACTGGACGGCGCGCTGGTTCTCAGCGTGGATGTGTTCGAGGACGGCAGCATCGGACGGATTCGTGTGCTGCGATCCTCTGGACACGATGTGCTCGACGAAGCGGCGGTGCGCATCGTCCGGCTGTCCGCGCCCTTCGCGCCGTTGCCCGAAGAGATCCGGCGTGAAGTGGACGTGCTGACCATTACACGAACCTGGCAGTTTTCCGGTTCGGGCGTGCTTCGCAGTGGATGATGCGGTTCCGGGGCGCAGAGTTGTTCGGAGGCTCCTTAAGCCCCCATATAAGGGGCGAGTCCGCTGATAGAATGAAAACGTGAGTTATCTGGAGCATCAATTCCTGATTGCCATGCCTGGCATGGAAGACCCCAATTTCATGCGCGGGGTGACGCTGCTTTGCCAGCACAACGACGAGGGTGCGCTGGGTATTACCGTCAACCGCGAGTCCGAGTACGTCCTTGAGGATGTTCTCGAACAACTGGAGCTGCACTGCAGCGACGAGAGTGTTGCCAGCATGCCCGTCTACGTTGGCGGCCCGGTTCACCCCGAGCGGGGCTTCGTGCTGCACAGCGACGACCGCAGC
Organism: Wenzhouxiangella psychrophila; assembly: GCF_042310375.1. NCBI lineage: Bacteria > Pseudomonadati > Pseudomonadota > Gammaproteobacteria > Chromatiales > Wenzhouxiangellaceae > Wenzhouxiangella > Wenzhouxiangella psychrophila. The sequence goes on from NZ_JBHJMQ010000001.1 coordinate 476,498, forward strand.
TGGGAGGCGACAGTCGCAGTCGGCGAAGGCATCTGCGTGACCACCTCGCGTGACGTGCTCGAAGCGATTGCCCACGGCGAGGGGCCGAAGAAATTCCTGGTGGCGCTCGGCTATGCCGGCTGGGAGCCCGGTCAGCTCGAGGAGGAGATGCGCGAGAACGCCTGGCTGAACGTGATGGCCTCGGCCGAGATCATCTTCGACTTTCCCGTCAACGATCGCTGGGAACAGGCCGTTTCACGACTCGGCATCGACGTGGCCACCCTGCAGCCGGCGGGCGGGCATGCCTGAAGCGGCCGGCGCGCTGCTGGGCATCGATTTCGGACAGCGTACCGTGGGCCTGGCGGTCGGGCACAGGCTGACCGGCTCCGCCCGCCCTCTCGATCCGATCCGCTATCGCGATAGCGAAAGCCTGATGACGAGTCTCGACAGGGTCGTGCGCCAGTGGCGGCCGGCGCTGATCGTCATCGGCCTGCCGCTGGCCGGAGACGGCAGCGAATCGGACATGAGCCGTCGCGTGCGCGATTTCGCCCTCCGGCTGGAAAATCAGCAGCCGGGCATCGATGTCCGCTTTCAGGACGAGCGCTTGAGCTCGCATGCCGCGGCCGAACGTCACGCCAGTCGCCGCCAGCAAGGGCGGGCCAAACGCAGCGATGCGAAACGGCTCGACAGCGTGGCCGCGGCGGTAATCCTGGAATCCTGGATGGGGGAGAATCCGTGAACGACCGACACCTGCTCAATATCGACCGGCTCGACGATGATGATATCGAGCGCATCCTCAACAGAGCCTGCGCGCTCGCCACGGGCGGCGAGCCCGAGTGCGTGACGGCGACGGTGGCCAACCTTTTCTACGAGCCGAGCACGCGAACCCGCGTATCCTTCGAATTGGCTGCCGGCCGCCTGGGCATGCGGGTGGTCAATATCGAACTCGATCATTCCTCGGCCACCAAGGGCGAGACGCTGGAGGACACCGCGGCGACGCTGGCGGCCATGGGTGTGGACGGCGTGATTCTGCGCCATCCCGAAAGCCATCGTGTCAGTCAACTTGCCGACGTCGTTTCGGGCCTGCGGTTGGTCAATGCCGGCGACGGCACCCACGCCCATCCCAGCCAGGCCCTGCTGGACGCGGCCGTTCTGCGTTCGCGTGGCGTCGATTTCTCCGGGCTGAAGCTGGCCGTGGTTGGCGATATCCGCCATTCGCGCGTGGCCGGCTCCGGCATGCGCCTGTGGCAGCGCCTGGGTGTGTCCGAAATTCGACTGGCCGGTCCGGGCGGGTTGTTGCCCGAGCGCCCGCCGATTCCGGCTGCGAGCCTGCACGACAACCTGGCCGATGCCGTGCGCGGAGCCGATGTCGTGATGATGCTGCGCGTCCAGCACGAACGCATGGACCGTGCCGGTTGGCCCGACCGGGAAAGCTATTTCACCGACTGGGGCCTGAAGGAAGCTGACCTCGCCGATGCCGCGCCGGATTGCGTCGTCATGCATCCGGGGCCGATCAATCGAGGCATGGAAATCGACGCTGCGGTTGCCGACGGTGAACGCTCGCTGATCCTGGAGCAGGTGCGGATGGGGGTTTTTGCGAGGATGGCCATTTTCGAATGGTTGTTCGACTGACGCCAGATTGCCTGCAACGGCGTTTGCCGGTTTGGCGACACCGGAGTCGGTGCCGGTCTCGACAAGTCAAAGGCTGTTTCGCCCGGCTTGCTTCGCAAGCTCTTTCGGCGAGTCACTTTTTTCTCGCGCGAAAAAAGTAACCAAAAGCGCGCTTAAAGGATTGCGGAGGCGCCGCAAGACCAAGCTGGTGTGCGGGCTTCAGTATTTTGCCTGCGTCTTCGCTCTTGCTCGGTCGAATTGGATGGCGTCTTCGGTAGAGTTTCGCCGTAGCCCGCACCTAAACGGTATGACTTCGATAACGCCAACTTTCAGTCGCCATCTGGAAAGCTGGAGATGTGAAGCCGCGCCTGTAGTGTGGGCGCTTCAGCGCCGCTGTTGGCATTCATCGAGGTCGGAGCAGTGGGTCAGGCCACGCCAAGCCTCGAATCGAAGCCCGGATGAATCCGGCCGGGCAAGAGCAAAGCCCCAGCCGTAATCCTGTGAAGCCACTCCGCTGGAAGATTCCTGAGACGTATCCGTCTGTCTTTCAAGCGCGCTTTTGATTCCTTTTGCCGCGCGAGGCAAAAGGAATTCGCCGCAAGAGCCTGCGAAGCAGGCCGGGCGAAAGAGCCTTTGACTTGTCGGGGTTCGCACAGCGACCGGCGACGCCAAACTATCCAACGTCCCAGGGCGCGAAGCACCCCGCAAACACGGACGACCCCGAATTACGACTCGGAGTCTAGCTGCTTCTCCAGCGCCTCGAGCTTCTCCCGCGTTCGCAGCAGCACCTTCTTCTGAATCTCGAATTCCTCGCGCGTGACCAGGTCCATGCGGTCGAAGGCGGATTCGAGAACGGCGCGGAACTGTTCTTCCAACTCCGCCCTGGCGGTGCGCAGTTCCCGGGGTACGGCAGCGGCCAGCCGGCGGGTGATCTCGTCGAGGGTCTGAAAGTCGGGGCGCATGAGCGGTCTCGATGGGGATTGATCGGTCATGTTCAGATTATCGCAGATGGCGAATGGACGCGGATTTCTGTTCCGGTATCATCCGCGTTAATCTGCGGTTCCAATTCACGGGTGAGTCATTCATGAAACTGATTACCGCCATCATCAAGCCGTTCAAGCTCGACGACGTGCGCGACGCGCTGGGCGAGGTCGGGGTGACCGGCATGACGGTGTCCGAGGTCAAGGGCTTCGGGCGCCAGAAGGGGCACACCGAACTCTATCGGGGGGCCGAGTACGTGGTCGACTTCCTGCCCAAGCTCAAGCTCGAGATCGCCGTGCCCGACGACGATGCCGAGCGGGTGGTCGAAACCATCATCGAGACCGCCTCGTCGGGTCGCATCGGCGACGGCAAGATCTTCGTCACCGACGTCGAGCGCGCAGTGCGTATTCGTACCGGCGAGGAAGGCGATGACGCTCTGTAGAGCACACCCCGCCTGCTCGGCAATGTAACCACGAAAAAACACCGAATTGACGGAAGGCTGATTTGGCGCCCCCGCTGGAATCTTCAGGCTTTGCGCCAGAGACCAAGGAAACAGGAATGACTGGAAAAATGAATGAATGGCCGCTGGCCTTGTTGTCGATTCTGCTGCTTGCGGCCTGCCAGGGCGACAGCTCGAATGAGCCACTCGAGCCCGCCGAGGAGTGGCAGGTCCAGACCGGCACCGACCCGCACAGCTTTTCCGAGTACGAGAAAGTGCGCGTCGAGCACCTGCGCCTCGACCTGGATGCCGACATGGACGCGCACGTGCTGTCCGGACACGTCACGCTCGATCTCGAGCGCATCGACCCTGCTCATCCGCGCCTGGTCCTCGACACCCGCGGGCTGGATATTCGGGACGTTACGGCGCCCGGGTCGGATGGCGATCATCGCCCCCTTTCCTGGCGACTGGGTGAGGAAGAGGGCTCGCTGGGCCGGCCACTGGTCATCGCGCTGCCCGAGGGCGTCGATGCGGTGCGTATCGACTACGCCAGCTCGTCCGAAGCCTTCGGATTGCAGTGGCTCGACGGCGAACAGACGTCCTCGGGCAAGCCTTTCATGTTCTCGCAGAGCCAACCCCATTACGCGCGCACCTGGGTGCCGCTGCAGGACACCCCGGCGGTGCGCTATACCTTCGATGCCGCCATCAGCGTGCCGGAGAACCTAATGGCTGTGATGGGTGCGTCGGGAAATCCGTTCGAGCGCAATGGAAGCGGTGAATACGAGTTCCACATGCCCCAGCCGGTGCCCTCCTACCTGATGGCGATTGCCGTCGGCGACCTCGAATTCGCCGAAATCGGCGAGCGATCGGGCGTGTATGCCGAACCCGAGTGGATCGAGGCGGCCGCCGAGGAATTCGACGTGCTCGAGGAGATGATCGATATCGGCGTCGACCTCTACGGTGAGTATCGTTGGGGCCGCTACGACCTGCTGGTGCTGCCGCCGAGCTTCCCCTTCGGCGGCATGGAAAACCCGCGCCTGAGCTTCGTCACGCCGACCATCATTGCCGGCGACGGCAGCCTGCTGGCCCTGGTCGCCCATGAACTGGCGCATTCCTGGTCGGGCAACCTGGTCACCAACGCCGCCTGGCGGGACCTGTGGCTCAACGAGGGTTTCACCGTCTACTTCGAGTCGCGCATCATGGAAGCCCTCTACGGCGAGGAAGTCGGGCGCCAGCTCGCCGTACTCGAATGGGAGGGCCTGGTCGAGGAACTGGAGAGCACGGACGACGGCATGGCCAGCCTGGTGCTCGATGTCGATGCCAAGGATCCGGAAAAGGCCTTTATCGGCGTGCCTTACTCAAAAGGTCGCTTTTTCCTCGACTGGATCGAGCATCGCGTTGGTCGCGAGGCCATCGATCAGTTCCTGCGCGCCTATTTCGATCACTTCGCTTTCGAGTCGATCACCACCTCGACCTTCCGCGACTACCTCGAGGAAAACCTGGTTGCGCAGCACGCCGACGCGTTGAGCATGGAGGAAGTCGACCAGTGGCTCTATGAGCCGGGCCTGCCCGAATTCGCCGTCGCACCGGAATCGGATGCTTTCGAGCGCGTCGACGACTGGCGCGAGCGCTGGCTGGCCGGAAACGCCGATACCGGGGCGCTTCCGGCGGATGAATGGTCGGTTTACCAGTGGCTGCATTTTCTCATCGGCCTGGAAGACAGCCTGGACGCCGAGCGCATGGCTGAACTGGACGACGCTTTCGCCCTGACCGACTCAGGCAACTACGAAATCCTGTTCCAGTGGCTGATGCGCTCGATCGAAACGCGCTACGAGCCCGGCATCGAGCGGCTCGAGGCTTTCCTGATCGAAGTCGGCCGCAACAAGTTCACCCGCCCGCTCTATGCCGCCCTGGCCGACACCGACTGGGGCCGCGACTGGGCCGTCGAAGTCTACGAACGCGCCCGCCCCGGCTACCACCCCCTGACCCGCCAGGCCGCCGAGCGCGCGCTTGGGCTGGAGGATTAGAGAAGCTGGGTGGTTCGTCCTTTAGAACCTTTTTAAACGCAAAGACGCGAAGCAGCGAAGAACGCGAAGAAAACCATTGAATTCGAAAATTCTTTTCCAATTAAATTGGACTTTCAAGATTTTGGATTTTCATTCTTTGCGCCCTTTGCTGCTTCGCGTCTTTGCGTTTTAAAGATTTTTGCTGCGCGAACCTCAGCCCCATTGAATCCTCCCGCTCACAGCCAGATATAATAGGGACCAAATCAATCCTGTTTCGGGTGGGCCATGTTCGGCAATTCCTACACGCCGGTGAAATTCGAGCGCGACTGCGAGGTGGTGATGGTGCCCGAGGGCGCGCCGGTGGAGTTGCCCGCCGGCACGGTCGGCTACATCACCCAGCAGATGGGCGGCAGTTTCACCATCTACGTCGACGGTCGCCTGTTCCGCCTGGCCGGTGACGAAGCCGATGCCATTGGCAAGGAGCCGCCGCCGGCTCCGAGATTGCCCGAAAACGCGACCGACGAGGATGTGGAGGAGCTGGTCCTGAGCCAGCTAAAAACCGTCTACGACCCCGAAATACCCATTAACGTCCTCGATCTTGGTCTCATCTACGAGTGCGATATCGAGAAGATCGATGATGACAGCCGGCACGTTTCGATCGATATGACCCTGACCGCACCCGGCTGCGGCATGGGCGACATCCTGGTCGCCGACGTCGAGGATCGAATCGGCCGCATTCCCACCATCGACCAGGTCGACGTCCGCCTGGTATTCGACCCGCCCTGGAACCAGCACATGATGAGCGAGGAAGCCCGGCTCGAAACCGGGATGTTCTGAATCTTCGGGGGCACAATCCGGCTCGATGCAGGGGGAGGTTCGTCCCAGCCGACCATTGCGGCTAGTATAGGCGTTCAGCTGCCCCGATTTGGCTGAAGAATGAGGGAACGTGAACTGCTGCCGGTCTCGATGACCGGCGACCGCCTGGGTCGCATACCGCTATGGCTTTTTGCAGTCATCGCGTTCGCCCTGTATGTGCTGGCTGCGGTTGCGGCGTGGCACCTTTTCCGGGTCGGCCCGATTGCCGCCGTCTGGCCGCCAGCCGCAGTCGCGCTTACCGCCTACGTCTTCGGCGGCTGGTGGATGGCCCCGGGGATCTTTCTCGCCGACATGCTGGCCTCGCAGCTCAATGGCTTGCCTTTCTCACCACTGGTCAGCCTGGGCAACCTTGCAGGCCCGCTCATCGGTGCCGCCGTGCTCCGGTCGCTGGTTGGACATTACCCCGTTCCCCAAACGCTGCGGGATACGGCCAAGCTCTTGCTGATCGTCATTCCGCTGGTCGCGCTGTTGACCACGGCGTTCGGGCTGGCGTACACGCTGCAGTCGGATGTTCTGAAAAACTTTTCGACCGGCATGCTGGCTGTGGCGTGGTGGCTGGGCGATGCACTGGGCCTGGCGGCTTTCACGCCGCTGCTGGTGGCTCTGGTTGCCCGGGTCGGTGGACTGGCCGCGCTCGACAGCGGGATTCCCAGGGCCCGTCTTGCCGAGCGACTGATTCTGTCTGGTCTTGTCGCTTGCCTGGCGCTGTTGCCGTGGCTGCCTTTCACCGCCCGGATGCTGGCTGCGGGTGAGGGGGGCGCGAGCGTCCAGCTGGTCGTGCAGGGCTTGTTGCTGTTGTTTGTGCTGATGATCTGGAGTGCATTGCGCCTCCCGATGCTGGTGGTCTTCACGGTTGCGCCGGTGGCCGTACTGACAGGACTCAAGCTGAGTCTTCTCGAGCTCACATCGCGGGCCACGCACGAGGAGCTCATGCAGTGGCTGGTGCTGCTTCCTACCCTTCTCGTCATGGTCATGGTGACCCTGTTGATCGAGGCGGGCACCCGTGAGCGCCTGTTCATTCAACGGCGGCTGAAATTCCGCTCGGACCATGACTCCCTGACGGGACTATTCAATCGGCGTGCCTTCGAGCGCCGGGCGAAGGAGCTGCTGGAAAAGGACGACACGGATTCTTCGTGGTTGCTGTGCTACCTGGATCTGGACCGTTTCCAGGTGGTTAACGATACCCTGGGTCACACCGCTGGAGACGAGCTGCTTGTCCAGCTTGCTGATCGGCTGGCCACGGCTGTCGGCCGGGACGAGTTGGTCGCTCGGCTGGGCGGAGACGAGTTCGGCCTGCTCATCTGCGGCCCCTGGCAACCTCGGGGGGAAAGGTGTATCGGTCGAATTCAGGATGTCATCGAGGCGTTTCGATTCACGCGCTCCGGGCAGGTGTTTTCGCTGCGCGCCAGTATTGGCGTTACCGATCTGGCCGGGGGGCGGTCGGATTTCGGTCGTCTCTTGAGTGTGGCCGATGCAGCCTGCCTCAGCGCGAAGGAACAGGGTCGGGACCGTGTGCAATACAGCCACGGCCGTGATCGGGTTCGCCGGCATATCGATGAGCTGCAGAAGTTGCCCCTGGTACAGGATGCTCTCGATCAGGAGCGTGTAGAGCTTTACGGCCAGGTCATCGTCAATCTCGATCCGGAGTGCTCCGATGAGCGCTTGCTGGAGGTGCTTTGCCGGCTTCGCGACGCGGATGGACAGCTCGTTGCCCCGGAAGTATTCATCGAGGTGGCCGAGCGTTCAGGCCTGATGCCGCAGGTTGATCGACTGGTCGTTTCCCGGGTCCTGGACTGGCTCGAGCATTGTGACGATCCGCCGGATCGGTGTTTCATCAATCTTTCCGCTGTCTCGATTGCCAACCGCCGGTTCGTCGATGCCCTGATCGAACAGATCGATCACCACGGACTGGATCCGAGAGGCCTCGTTTTCGAGGTAACCGAGACGGCAGCCATCGGTAATTACACCGCCACGCGCCACCTCATGGAACGACTGCGTGAAATGGGAGCGTCGGTCGCCCTGGACGATTTCGGCAGCGGCATGTCTTCGTTCGGCCACCTGCATGCGTTGCCGGTGGACTACGTCAAGATCGACGCGTTGTTCGTGCAGAATCTCGGCGAAGGCCTCATGAACGAGGCCATCGTTCGCTCGATCGCACAGATCGGTCGAGACTGCGGAATTCGCACCATTGCCGAAGGGGTGGAGGATGCCGAATCCCTTGTCACGCTCCGGCGTCATGGCATCGACTATGCTCAGGGCTTCCACCTGGGCAGGCCGGCGCCACTGGCGAGAGTAAACAGGCCGCAGTCGTGATGGGGTGACCCGGGCCGTCAGCGCCGGCCCGGGGTCGAACTGTTGGAGTCAGGGCGATTGCCAACGCAGGGCCACGAAGGCGGCGCGCCGATGGGCGTTGAAGCCGGCAAGCGGTTCGTAGTCTTCGTCGGTCAGGTTCTCGAGCCTTCCTTCCAGCGTCAGGCCTGCGCCCAGGGGCCAGCCGGCGCGCAGGTTGACCAGCGTGTAGCTGGCCAGCTCGACGCCGAAATCGGGGCGCTCGCCGACGTGCACGATCTCCGCGCCCAGCCAGCCGCCGTTGCCGAAGGTTCGGTCGAGGCTGACAGAGCCCTTGATGTCGGCGCGGCGAAGCAGGTCGCTGTTCTGGGTGCGGTTCTCGGCGTCCTGCCAGGTCAGGTTCGACTCGGCCCGCCAGTGTTCCGACGTGAAGCGATAACTCAGCTCCGCGCCGCGGATGCGGGCTTTTTCGATGTTGATGGCCTGGAGATCGGGTCCGGAGAAGGCGACCAGGTCCTCGACCTCGTTCTGGTAGACGCTCAGGCCCAGGCCGTGACCGCCCGGGCCGAACCAGTCGAGCCCGAGCTCGCCGCTGAGAGAGGTCTCGGGGTCGAGCTCCGGGTTGCCGGCGAATTGCCCGGAGAAGCCGGGCGCATACAGCTGGCTGAAGCTCGGTGCGCGAAAGGCGCGGCCCAGGCTGGCCGACAGACGCAAGGTTTCTGAAACGCGCCAGCCGCCGGCGAGATTGCCGGTCAGCGCCGATCCGAACTGACTGTCGTGGTCGCCGCGCAGGCTGGCTTCCCAGGAGAAGACGCCGCGGGCGCCGTCGAGCCCGGTCCAGATGCCGACATTCTCGCGATCCTCGTCGAAGGAGGCGCTGGTGTCACCTTCGACGTGCCAGGCATCGGCGCCCAGCAGCCAGGTCGTGCTGCTGCCGATCTCACGCTCGGCCTGGAAGCCGGTCTGGATGCGGCGGGTGGCCGCATCGGAGATGCTGAAGCCGTTGTCGGTCTCCAGGTTGTCGCGGTAGAAGGCCGCCGAAGCGTTCCAGGCCCAGGGCCCATCGGTGTTCTTGCTGTAGCTGCCTCGAAACGCGTAGTTCAGGAAGTCCGATTCGCCCTGGTCGAACTCGACGTCGCCGTCGGCCAGGCGCGCCGACCAGGAAAGGTCGCCGTCGCCCAGCCGATAGTCGCCACGGGCGCTGACGCTGAGGTTGTTGAAGCCGTCGTCGTCGGGGTCATACGCGAATCCCTGCGGGTTCTGCGACGAGAAGCCCTCGACGCTCCGTCCCGCGACGTTGAGCCCGAGAAACCCGTTGCCGAAATGTGCCGAAAGTTGCCGGTCGTCGTAGCGACCGTACGCCGCACGCGCTGCACCGCCGTCGGGCAGGCGGGTAAAAATCTGGATGACGCCGCCGATGGCGTCCGAGCCCCAGCGCGCCGCGCGGGGGCCGCGCACGATTTCGATCCGCTCGATGATGGACGGGTCGAGGATTTCCCAGGTGAAGGCGCCCGCCCCCGCGGCAGCCACGCGTACGCCGTCGACCAGTACGAGCATGTGATTCGAGTTGGTACCGCGCATGAAAACGCTGGTCTGCCCGCCCGGGCCGCCGCTGCGGGCGATATCGATACCCGCCTCGAGACGCAGCAATTCCAGCAGGTCGGGCGCCTGGCTGCGCGCGATCTCGTCCTGCGTGATGACCGATACAGCGGCCAGGGAGTCGTCGACGGCCTTTTCGGTACGCGTTGCCGTGACCTGGACGGGCTCACCTTCGTAGGCGGATTGGGCTGTGGCGTCGATGGACGAGAAAAGCATGCCGGCGGCCGCCAGCACGGTGATGGTCTTGCTCTGCATGTTTCTTGCTCCTTGCGCTCACCCGCGCATTGAACCGGGACGGGGAGCGTGCAAGGAGCCAAGGACAGGGCAGGAGCCCGACTGTCTTCGACACCGGTCGCCCGCCGCAACCCGGTCGTGAAACAGGGAGCCTCACGCGGCTCCCGCCGATGCAGCAGGCCGGTCTCCTGACTTCCGGCGGGCTTTAGCTGGTACACAAAAGCCCGGGCTGGAACCTTCCCCCGCTCATGGAGCGGAGTGGATTCTTCCGGCCGCATCGACCCTGGGCCGACGCCGGTTACAGTTGCGGGGGCAGTACCGGACTTTCACCGGTTTCCCGAAACACCTGTTGCGGTTTTTTGAACTTGCAATAAAAAGCGCCGGTGGCAGTGCCGACCGGCGCGGGGCAGTATATCGCAGGAAGCCGCTCGGCAAAAGCGCCGACCGGTAGGGCGTTGGTCAGGCAGCCTTGGGCTCGCGCTTGCCGCGGATCCTGTCGCCGTGTTCGGTCAGGCCGGCCTGCAGCTCGGCAATGTCGAAATCATCTGTGGCGATGACTTCCATGCTGCGTTTGCGTACATCGGCCAGCAGGTCGGCTTCCCTTGGGGTCAGGATGTCCTTCTCGCGGGCCTGCTCCAGGCGCTCCTCGAACGTGTATCCCTTGATCTGGCCGGCGCGCTCGGCCTTGAGCATCTTGCGCTCGATCGGCTCGGCTGCGATTACGTCCGGCAGCAGTTCTTCCATGATGCCGGGCCAATAGCCTTCGCGCGCTGTCTTGTAGCAGCCGCGGGTCAGGCGGTCGCGGGTATCCGACGGCGACAGAAGCAAGGAGGCCACCTTGTGGCCCAGCCGGTCGTTGGGCGCGCGTTCACGCTGGCCGAGGGGAAATACGACCAGGCGCAGCAGCGGACGCATCCAGCCGATCGGGTAGTTGTCGATCGTGTCGCTGAGCGCGCGCTGGATCTTGTGGATGGCGTCGTGGAAGGCCCAGGCCATGATCGGTTGGTCAGCGGCCGGCCGCGCTTCGTGCTCGAAACGGCGCAGCATGGCCGAACCGATGTAGAGCTGGCTGAGCGCGTCGCCCAGCCGCCCGGATATCTTTTCCTTCTGCTTGAGCTTGCCGCCGTAAGTCAGCATGGCCACGTCGGCCATGTAGGCGAAGGCGGCGCTGTAGCGGCTCAGCTTCCGGAAGTACTTGCGCGTACGCCGGTCGCCGGGTACGGCGGCAAACTGGGCGAAGCTCAGGCCCAGCACGAAGGCGCGCGTGGCGCTGGATATCGAGTGACCGATGTGGGCGAAAAGCAGCTTGTCGAATTCAACGAGGCGTTCTTCCTCGTCTTCGATCTGCAGTGCCTCGAGCTCCTTGAGGACATAGGGATGACAGCGAATCGCGCCCTGGCCGAAGATCATGAGCGAGCGCGTCATGATGTTGGCGCCCTCGACGGTGATCCAGATCGGCGCCCCTTCCCAGGCGCGGCCGAGGTAGTTCTTCGGACCGAGAATGATGCCCTTGCCGCCGTGGATATCCATGGCGTCGCGAAGGACCTCGCGGCTCATCTCCGTGGAGTGGTACTTGGCAATCGCACCCGGCACGGCCGGGCGTTCGCCGTCGTCCACCGCCGAGGCGGTCTGTCGGCTGAGCGCGCTGATGGCATAGGTGTAGCCGGCCATGCGCGCGAGCGCTTCTTCCACGCCTTCGAAGCGGCCGATGGGCAGGCCGAACTGCTTGCGGATGCGGGCATAGGAACCGGTCACCATGGTGGCCGCCTTGGCGCCGCCGGTGGTTGAAGACGGCAGCGAGATCGCGCGCCCCACCGACAGGGATTCGACCAGCATGCGCCAGCCGTGGCCGGCGTAATCGGTGCCGCCGAGCAGGTAGTCGAGCGGCACGAACACATCCTTGCCGCGGATCGGCCCGTTCGGGAACGGGTTATTGAGCGGGAAGTGCCGGCGACCGATATCCATGCCCGGGGTGTCGGCGGGCAGCAGGGCCACGGAAATTCCGATGTCCTCGGTATCGCCGAGGTGACCGTCGGGGTCGTAGAGGCGGAAAGCCAGGCCGACTACCGTAGCCACCGGCGCCAGCGTGATGTAGCGTTTTTCGAAGTTGAGCTTGATGCCCAGCGTTTCCTTGCCGTTGAACTTGCCCTTGCACACCACGCCGTAGTCGGCGATGGAGGTGGCGTCGGAACCGGCCACCGTGCTGGTCAGGCCGAAGCAGGGCACTTCCTCGCCGGAAGCCAGCCTGGGCAGGTAATGATTTTTCTGCTCATCCGTGCCGTAGTGCAGCAGTAGCTCGGCCGGGCCGAGCGAGTTGGGTACGGCGACGATCGAACCGACGGTGGAACTCAGGCCGCCGACTTTCTCGAGCACCGCACGGTGGGCCATGGCCGAAAAGCCCAGCCCGCCATATTCCTCCGGGATGATCATCCCGAAGTACTTGTTTTTCTTCAGGTGTTCCCAGACTTCGTCGGAGGTGCCGGCGCGGTAGTGGGTGAATTCCCATTCGTCGATCATGCCGCACAGCTCCTCGACCGGCCCGTCGACGAAAGCCTGTTCCTCGGTGCTGAGTTCGTGGAGCGGCTTCTTGACGAAACGGCTCCAGCGCGGATTGCCGCCGAAGATTTCCCCTTCGAAACCGACCGTGCCGGCGTCGAGCGCGACCTGTTCGGTCTCGGAAATGGTCGGGACCATGTCCTGGAAGCTTTCCAGCACGCGGCGGGTAATGAATTCGCGTCGCCAGCTGCGGTTGTTGAGCACCGCGGCGACCGGCAGGAACAGCAGCCAGTACAGGGTCAGGCTGATCCAGCCCGGCTCACCGGCGATGGTGAAACCGAGCCCGACGACGGCGGTCACTGCCGACCAGGTTGTGGCGGAGGCGCGAAAATACGCGCAGGCCAGCCCGGCGACGAGCAGGGCCAGCAAAAACAGCACGATGGTCATGATCTAGCTTGCTCCTTGCGCAGCCTGCCGCTTGAGGAACGGCGTAACGGCGCCCATGAAGTGTTCGTTGTGGTCGCCGGCGACCATATGGGCGGCATCTTCCACCGTGGCCTGTTCGGCGTGGGGTGCCAGTTTGAGGAATTCCTCGATGTGCTCCTGGCCGATCATTTCACTCTGGCCGCCGGCGACCAGCAGGGTTGGAATCTTGAGCCGGCGCGAGGCCGACTTGAGGCGCGACTGCAGGTTGCTGCTCTTTTCGGCCAGCGCCAGCATCGCGGGGTCCCAGTGCCAGTACCAGCGGCCGTCGCGGGCCTGACGCAGGTTGCGCGTCAGGCCGTCGTTCGATCCGTTGCGGCGTCGATGGGGCAGGAAGCCGCGCACCGCTTCGATGGCATCATCGAGCGTTTCGAATCCTTTCGGGTTCTGGCGCATGAATGCGAGCATGGCTTCCACGCCACTGTCGTCCCAGCGCGGAGCGATGTCGACCAATACCAGCGACGTCAGATCGACCTTGGGCTTTTCCGAATGGGCGAGCAGGGCGGTCAGGCCGCCCATCGAGGCGCCGATAACAGCCGGGCGGTTCGGCAGCGACGCGCAGACGCGGCGAAAGTCTTCGATGAATTGCTCGAAGTCGTACTCACCGCTGGGCGCCCGGTCGCTCTCGCCATGGCCACGGGCGTCGTAGCTCACGGCCTGCCAGCCGGCGGCTGCCAGCAGCCGCCCGGTTTCTTCCCAGGCATACTGGGTCTGGCCGAAGCCGTGGGCCATGAGCACGCACGGCGCCCGGTCGTCGCCGTAATAGCGCAGGTTCAGGCGGATGCCGTCATCGGTCCAGATCTGGCGCCGGCGAATATCATCGTTTAGTTTGCGTACAGCTTCCATACGGCAGAGTATGGGTTTACCCTATTCATTAGTCAATCAGCTTTCATATTGGTTCGGTAAGGCCCGTTAACAAGTGTTGCGTCGGCCGCCCAAACCCCTGCAGGTACCATCGCGGATCATCATGACCAAATCAAGCACAGAGCGTAACGGTGGCGGCGACAAGCCTTCGTTAACGCCGGCCGACTGGGAGCAGGAAGCGCTGGCGCTGATCGCCGAGAAAGGCATTGCTGCGCTGCGCGTGGAGCCGCTCGCCCGACGCCTGGGGATCACCAAGGGCAGTTTCTACTGGCATTTTCCCGGCCGCGACGAGCTGTTGGCCAGAGCGCTGGAGCGTTGGGAGCGGCAGGACCGCCAGCATCTCAAACTTTCTCTCAGCGCGGCCAGCGCAGCGGCCGAGCGCCTGGCCGACTTTGTCTGGCGTACCAGCCGGCAGACGCTGACTCACCGCGTCTACGTCGCGCTTTGCGCCACGCCCGACCATCCCTGTATCGGGCCCGTCCTTCGCCGTGTGACCCAGCGGCGCGTCAAGTACCTGGCCGCAGCGCTCGAGGAACTCGGCCTGGAAGGCATCGAGGCGCGTCACCGCGCAAATCTGATGTATTCCTCCTACGTTGGCTATCTGCAGCTGCAGGCGCAGGGCCTGGTGCCGGACAAGGACGAGCCGGACTTCGACGACTACGTCCAGCACGTGATCGAGACGTTGATCGAAGTCTGACCTTCGGTCGTTTGCTGGTTTGCTGGTTGGCTAGTTTGCTTGTTCGGCAACTGTCGGGTTTGCGGGGCGGCTTCGCCGCGAATGGACTGCGGGCAACCGGTATCATCGCCGAACCAGCGAACCAGCGAACCAGCGAACCAGCGAGCCAGCGAGCCAGCGAGCCAGCGAACCGGGTTAGCGTCAGGGCCGGTGTTCTCGCCCCAGATATTCGTGGCTCTGCATCTCGATCAGCCGCGAGACGGTGCGCTCGAAGGGCGCGGCCAGCCGTTTACCCTGGTACAGATCCTCCGGTGCGACCTCGGCGGAGACCACCAGCTTGACGGCCCGGTCGTAGCACTCGTCGACCAGGTGAATGAATCGTCTTGCGGCGTCGTTGTCGGTCTCGTCCATGGCCGGGATGTCGCTGAGGAACAGCGTGGAAAAGCGCCGGGCAAGCTCGATGTAGTCGCCGCTGGAGCGGGGCCCGAGGCAAAGCGTTTCGAAATCGAACCAGGCGACCGGCCCGGCGCGGCGCAGTGGCTCGATTTTCCGCCCCCGAACCTCCAGCGCCCGGTTGCGGTCCGATTCTCCCCGGGTGAGCGAGGCAAACTCGCTATCCATCTCTTCACGCGTATCGGCGCTGATCGGGTGGTAGTAAATCCGGTGCCGGCTGAGTTCGCGTAGCCGGTAGTCGGTTTCCGCCTCGAGCTCGACAACTTCGCAGTGATGCTCGATGGCGTCGATGGCGGGTATGAAGCGCTTGCGCTGGAGGCCGCCGGCGTAAAGATCGCGGGGCGCGGTATTGCTGGTCGCGACCAGACACAGCCCGCGCTCGAACAGCGGCTGGAGCAGGCCGGCGAGCAGCATGGCATCGGCGATGTCGCTGACGTGAAACTCGTCGAAACACAGCACGCGGCAGCGCCCGGCAATGTCGCGCGCCATGGCCGGCAGGGGGTCGCGTTGGCGGCCGTGGCGCTTGAGGGCATCCTGGATATGGTCCATGAAGCGATGGAAATGGATGCGCCAGGTCGGAATCCCGGCCTCTCGGAGGCTGCCGGCGAAAAGATCCATCAGCAGCGTCTTGCCGCGCCCGACCCGGCCGTGCATGTAGAGCCCCTCGACCGGCGGGTGGCGGTGCCGCCAGCGGTCGATCATTCCGGTGCGATTGTCCAGCAAGCTCGCGTAGCGCTGCTCGAGCCGCTCGATCACGGCCTGCTGGGCCACGTCGGGCTGCAGCTGGTCGCCTTCGAGCAGGGCGCGGTAGCGCGCGAGCGGACCGCGTATCACGCGTCAGGGCAGGTTGGGCTGGACGTGGTTCTTGATCAGGCCGCGCAAGTCCATCAGGCGACGATGGAAGAAGTGGCCCGTACCCTCCATGACCACCAGGTTGGCGTCCTGCCCGAGCTTCTCGGCCCAGGCGTAGACGGCCTCGGGCGAGACGACCTCGTCCTCGTCGCCCTGCACGACCAGCCACGGGCAGTTGGGCGGTTGCAGGTCGGCAAACCCGTAGCGCTCGACCGGCGGTGCGATGGAGATCAGCTGGCGCACCGGCAGATCCTGGGCGGCCTTGAGGGCTATATAGGATCCGAACGAGAAGCCGCCCAGCCAGAGATCATCGTCGGGCCGGACTTCTCGCACCCATTCGATCACCGCCAGGAGGTCGTCCGTTTCGCCCTCGCCGTCGTCGAAGTCACCCTCGCTGTCGCCCACCCCACGAAAGTTGAAGCGCACGGTGCGCAGGCCGAGCTCGCGCAGGCTGCGCTCCATGATGGTGACCACCTTGTTGCGCAGGGTGCCGCCATGCTGCGGATGGGGATGGCAGAGCACGGCCGTGGCAGGCCGTTCTTCATCGGTTTCCGGTGCGTCGGCCAGGCATTCGATGCGGCCGGCCGGGCCGGTAATGAAAAATTCCGTGGATTCGCTCGGGAAGTGGGCCGGGTCGGTGTCCATGAAGGGTCCTTGACTGTTGCCAGCGAACTTGCCGCGTGGTTCACTGCGGGGGCATCATCATAACTCACCCGATGCGGCGACTGCAGGCTACTCTGACAGGCATGAACCATCTCGCACACGTCGTGCTCGCCGGGTCCGATGAAGGACTTCGGCTCGGAGCGTTCCTGGGCGACCACGTCAAGGGACGAGCGGCCCTCGATGAACTTCCGGCCAGCTGGGCGGCCGGCGTCGAACTACATCGCAGGATCGATTCACTCAGCGATGCGCACCCGGCCGTTGTCGGGCTGCTGGAGCGTCTGGATACGCCGTGGCGGCGCTACGGGGGCGTCATCTTCGATGTGCTGTTTGATTACATGCTTTCGCGCCACTGGTCCCGCTTCGGGCCCGATGGACTCGAACAGTTTGGCGGGCAGATCGATGCGCTGCTGGCGCGGCACCGACCCCGGCTGCCGAAGAGGCTGGTGAGATTCAGTCTCTGGGCCAAAAGCCGTGGCCTGTGGTGGCGCTACGGAGAGCGTGAAATGATCGAGGAGATCTTCAGCCTGCTCGCCCGCCGCCATGGCCGTTGCTGGCCGCTGGCCGAGGGTGCTCGCCTGCTCGACGAGCACGAAGCCGCCATCGAGCAGGCGTTTCTGGCGTTGTTCCCGGACCTGCTGGCGCAGATGTCCGCAGAGCGCGAGCGACTTTACTCGACCTGGCCGAGCATGTAGTCGACGGAGGCGGCGACCTGTTCGTCGCTGAGATCCGAGCGACCGCCGCGTGCCGGCATGGCGTTGAACCCGTCGATGGCGTGAGTGACCAGGGTCTCGCGTCCCTTGTCCAGCCGATCGCTCCAGTCGCCGGCCTCAAGCCTGGGTGCGCCGGCCGTGCCCGCGTCGTGGCAGACCGCGCATACCTGGCTGTAGATCATCTCCCCGTCGGTCGAGCCGTCGAAGGCCACCTGCGGCTCGGCTTCGGCAGCGGCTTCTTCAGCCGCGGCTTGGGCGGCCGCCCGGCCGGTCTCGCCGGCGTAGACGCCGGCCACCGGCTGCAGGCGTTGTTCGACGGCAGCCTGGCGCGCGGCACTGGTTTCGCCGTCGAATTCACGGTTGTGGATGATCAGGGCCAGCACGATGATGACCACGGTAAAGGCGGCCAGCCCGGCCAGTACCGCGCTGAACGATTGAATGAATTGACGATCATGTTGCTCGGACACGCCGGACAGACCTCACGCTTGAATGAGTGGAGTGCGGCGCGCCGTCGCGCGGCCGCAAAGCCGCAATTATACCGCCTGGTCGTTCGTGGATACAGTCGCCTTTTCATCTTGCAGGCGCACGACCAGTGCGGTTCCGGCGGCGGACCCGGCGATCGGCAGCGCACTGGCCAGCAGCGCCATGGGGTTGCCGGGGGTGGTCAGCCCCACCAGCACGAGAGGCGGCAGGGCGAGAAGCACGCCTGCACAGAGACCCCAGCCGATACGCGGGGCCAGCGCGGCGGTCATCATGCTGCCGATCAGCCCGCCGGTCATCCAGATCAAGGCCGGTATGGGCAACAATGGCCATACCAGGGCTTCGCCGAAACCGTCGGTCGCCTCGACCCGGAGCATCGAGTCCGGGATCAATACCAGTAGACCGGCCGAGATCGCCTCGATCATCGTTACGCCGACTAAAAGGCCGGCAGTCAAGGCCAGGAGAGCGCGCATACAGTCATGGTTCCGGTGAACGCCCAGGCGAGTCTACCAGCACCTCGGGACCGGTTGGCTGCGCTATACTGCCGCCAATTCCCGAACCCCATTCTGCGTCGCCCGGGTCATCAAAGGGTCCGCCAATTCATGTCGATTACGCCACCGATCCCACCACTGCACGCGGAGGCCGCTGCGTGACGCCGGTCGATCCCGACGCGCGTGCAGCAAACAAGCGTCCTCAGGCCTGGCGCCCCTGGGTGGCGGGACTGCTCGTGCTGGCCGGCGTGACCGGTACCCTGTTTGTCTACCGTGGGTTGCAGTCGGCCGAAGAAGAGTCGCTTTCGCGCTACGTCGACAACCTCGCCGGCTACATCGAAGCGGACATGCTGGCCGACCTGGGCGAGCAGATCAATGCGCACCGGCGTATGGCCGCCCGGCTGGCTCACGACGGGCTTGAAGATTCAGAGGGCTGGGATCTCAACGCTGAATTGTTCCTGGACCACTATGGCTACTATCGAACGCTGGCTGTACTGGGCCCCGAGCTGCAGGTTTTGTGGGTTCGCAATCAGGGCGTCGCTCGGGTAGGGCCGGGAGAGGCCTTCCCGGTTGACGAGGAATACAGGCCGGCCCTGGCGCGCGCCCGGGCGACCGGCGAGATCATCGCCACACGACCTCGATTTCTCTCTGATGGACGGCCGGGCATCAGCCTGATTGCCCCGGTTGGCGCCAATGAGCGGCATGTCGGCTACCTGGCGACGACCATGGATATTCCGGAGGCCATCGATGCCATGATCCCGGCCCTGTTCCGTGAGTCGCTCGACCTCCATGCTGTTGCTCGAGGGCGCGAGGTGTACCCCTATCCGCCGCAGCCCGCCCCGCCGCAGTGGGACTCCGGATTCAGCGTTGATCTCGACGAAGATCAGGCCGGCTTTCTGTTCGAGTTTGCCGTCAGCGACGAGATTCGAGAGCAGTTGAGTTCGGCCATGCCTGAAGTGGTATTGATCAGCGGCATCCTGTTGTCGCTGCTGCTCTCGGCAGTGGTCTATCTCGGGCTCGGTGCCAGCGTCCAGGCACGTGTGATGGCCCGCGCCAACCGCAGGCTGGAGCAGGAAATCGGCGAGCGGCAGGCCGCCGAGCGTGAGCTGGGCTTCCTGGTCAAGCACGACGGCCTGACCGGCCTGCCCAATCGATCGGGAATTTCCGAGCACCTGGCCGACATGATCGAGGACCACGCTGACCGACAGGCACAGCTTGCCGTGCTGTTTCTCGATCTCGACCAGTTCAAGGACATCAACGACTCGCTTGGTCACCAGCTCGGCGACCAGCTGCTGTGCGAGGTGCCGCGTCGGCTTGCCGGCGTGTTGCGCGACCGGGACTTCGTCGGTCGCCATGGCGGCGACGAATTCCTGATTGCCGTCGAGCGTGTCGATCGCGAGCAGGTCGAGCAGCTCGCCGCCAATATCCTGCGCGCCCTCGACAGTGGCTTTGCCGTGGACGACCACCGCCTGTTCATTTCCGGCAGCATCGGGATCGCCTACTATCCGGAGTCGGGGCGGTCGGTCAGTGAGCTGATCCAGAACGCCGATACCGCCCTGTTCAAGGCCAAGAACGCGGGGCGTAACCAGTTCGCCGTGTTCACCCGCGAAATGTTCGCCCAGGCACAGCATCGGCTCAACCTCAGCCGTGATATTCGGCACGCGCTCGAGGATGGCGACTTCCGGGTCGTCTACCAACCCATCGTCGACATCCGTGACCTGTCCATGAGCGGTGTCGAGGCCCTGCTGCGCTGGGAGCATCGTGACGGCTATACCGTGCCGCCCCAGGAGTTCATCCGTGTAGCCGAGGAGACCGGCATCATCGGCCGGCTGGGAGAGTTCGCCCTCGATCGGGCGCTTTCGGATCTGGCGCACTGGAAAACGCTTTCCGATGAAGTGCCCGGGCTGGCCGTCAACGTCTCGGGCGCGCAGATTCACGAGGCCGGCTTCGCCGAGCAACTGAGCGTCCTGCTGCACCAGCACCGAATCGAACCAGAGCAACTACACCTGGAAATCACCGAGGAAGTGCTGATCGAAAACCTCGCCAGCAACCGACGGATGCTGCACAAGCTCGATGAGATCGGCATGCGCATCGTCGTCGATGATTTCGGCGTCGGTTATTCCTCCCTGAGCTATCTCAAGAACTTTCCGATTTCGGTGGTCAAGATCGACCGCGGCTTCGTCCATGACATCGTTTCCGACCCGGAGGATCAGGCCATCACGCGAACCATCTGCAGCCTGGCCGCCGACCTGGGCATGCAAACCGTGGCCGAAGGCGTCGAGACCGACGAGCAGCTCGCGCTGCTCGCCAGCTATCGCTGCTCCTTCGCCCAGGGTTTCCTGTTCGCGCGCCCGGCTGAAGCCGACGAGATTGCCGGGATGATTTCCCGGCAGCTACCGTGGCGGATCACTTCAACCAGTTGAGGCGCCCGCGCGGACACCACCGTCAGCCCCGAAGCCTTTCGGTTACAATAGCGCCGCATCGCGCGGCTGTAAGGCACAAGACGTTTCAAGCGCCCGTAGCTCAGCTGGATAGAGTACCGCCCTCCGAAGGCGGGTGTCGCAGGTTCGAATCCTGCCGGGCGCGCCAAATCTGATCAAAGCCTCGCCCAAGGACGGGGCTTTTTCATTACTAAATTCACATTCGAACCTGCGACCCATGACAAGCCAGGTTCGCATTGTGCGCTTAGCGCACAATCGCTGGAGCGAAGCGACAGCCCGAAGGGCAAGCGGCCGCGCAGCCATCCTGCCGGGCGCGCCAAATCTGATCAAAGCCTCGTCCAAGGACGGGGCTTTTTCATTACTAAATTCACATTCGAACCTGCGACAAAACAATCCAGGTTCGCATTGTTAATCCTGCCGGGCTTATATCGGTCATGCAGGGTTCCCGGGCTTATTCGATCGATCGCCGGCGCGGGCCCGCACCGGTGTCGAGCGCTGCGGCCAGCGCGGCAGCGAGGCTGGCCCGCGAGATCAGGTCCCCGTGGGTGCCGTCCACCGGTAATACGCGCACGCGTTCGCCGACCACGTCGCGCCAGCCGAGCGTCGGGTCGAAGTCGCGTCCGGCGCGTCCGTCGCTGGCGAGGAACAGTGTGATTTCGCCGTCGTAGTCGCCGGGCACGTAGGCCTGGTAGGCGCGCAGGCTGACCCGCTCGACGTGGCGGTAGCGCACCGAATGCGGCAGCGCGCGCCTGAGCAAGCGATAGGTGGACACCCGCGTCCGATCGGCAAGCGCCCGTGTGCGGCTCGACAGCGACGCAGAAACACGGCGCAGCAGCGCGCTGGCGTTGCCGTCGAATAGCTCGCGCAGCCGGGCGCGCAGGCTGCCGAGCGGCACGCGTGCGGCCTTGCTGTCGCGCCAGCGCGGCATCTCGCTGTCGAACATTGCGAGCAGCTCGACCCGCTCGCCGCACGCGCGCAGCCTGCGGGCGATCTCGAACGCGACCACGCCGCCCATCGAGCCGCCACCGATCCGGTACGGCCCCTTCGGTTGCTTGCTGACGATCTCGCCGACGTAGCGCTCGGCCATCGCCGGGATCGAGGTCAGCGGCGCGGTGAGCCCGTCGAGGCCGACCGCCTGCAGGCCGTACACCGGCACATCCGTCGGCAGCGCACGGGCCAGAGCGCGGTAATTCATCACGTTGCCGCCAACCGCGTGCACCAGGAACAGCGGTGTCGCGAGGCCGGCCGGGCGGATTGGCACCAGCGGCCGCCAGACGTCCTCGGCAGTCGAAATCGTACTTGGCTCCTCCGCACTGTCGCTGATCCGCGAGCCGGCCGCGGCGAACGCCGAGGCGAGCGCCGCGATGGTCGGTGCACGGAACAGCGTCGCCAGCGGCAGGTTGACGCCGGTCTGCTGCTCGGCCTGGTGGAACATGGACACCGCGATCAAGGAGTAGCCGCCGAGGTCGAAGAAACTGTCGTCGATGCCGAACTCGTCGTGGCCGAGCACTTCAGCCCACAGGTTGTGGAACAAGGCCTGCAGCGGCGATTGCGGCGGGCGAGTGGTGGCGGCGGGCAGCGAGTGGCCACCGAGCTCGAAGAGATCCTGGCTCGCCTGCGGCGGTGGCAGCGCGGCGCGATCGGTCTTGCCGTTCGGCAATCTGGGCAACTTGGCCAGCGGCACCAGGTGTTGCGGCATCATGTATTCGGGCAGGAAGCGGCGCAGCGCGGCGCGAATGTGCGCGGTATCGGTCACGTGTTCCGGTGTCGGCACGATATAGGCGACCAGCCGCTGGTCGCCGGGACGGTCCTCGCGCACGATTACCAGGCTGCGCGCGATGCTTTCGAGCGCGGTGAGCTGCGCTTCGATCTCGCCAAGCTCGATCCGGTAGCCGCGCAGCTTGACCTGGTGGTCGAAGCGGCCCTGGTGTTCGATCTGACCGTCCGAGCACCAGCGCCCACGATCGCCGGTGCGGTACAGCATGCGCGGCGGCGCGCCCGGCTCGGCCGGCATGAAGGGGTCCGGCACGAAGCGATCGGCGGTCAGCTCCGGGCGCTGCCAGTAGCCGAGCGCGACCCCGTCGCCACCGATGCATATCTCGCCGCTGACGCCGACCGGGCATTGCTGCCCGTGCGCATCGAGCACGCGGACATGGGTGTTGCGGATCGGTTGGCCGATGGCGATGCCGCGCGTGCGCGGCTCGACCTTCCAGCAGGTCGACCACACCGTAGTCTCGGTCGGTCCGTACAGGTTCCACAACTCGACGCCGTCGGTAGTGAGCCGGTCGGCGAGGTCGGCCGGCAGTGCTTCACCACCGCACAGCGCGCGGAATCCGCCCGGCGGCTGAAAGCCGGCGTCGAGCAGCAGTCGCCACGAGGCCGGGGTCGCCTGCAGGGTGTTGGCACCTGAGCCTTCGATCAGCCGGCGCAGCTCGCGCCCGTCGGCAACCTGTTCGCGGGTCGCGAGCACCACTTCGGCGCCGACCCACAGCGGTAACAGCAGTTCCAGCACCGAGATATCGAAGGACAGTGTGGTCACCGCAACCAGCCGGTCGCCGGATGTGAAACCCGGCCGTTCGGCCATGCTGTGCAGCAAATTGGCGACCGCGGTGTGTGGCACCACGACCCCCTTGGGCTTGCCGGTCGAACCCGAGGTGTAGATCACGTAGGCCGGTGTACGGCGCGGATCCGCGTCGGCCGGCAGCAGGTCGATGTCAGCGTCGCTATGCGCGTCGATCTCGTCGCGGTCCTGGTCGAGCAGCAGACGCTCGGCAATCGGCAGCCGCAGCGTGTCGAGCAGCCGCCGGTTCGACACCACCAGCGCGAGGTCGGCATCGCGGACCATGAAGTCGAGCCGCTCGGGCGGGAATCCCGGGTCGAGCGGCACGTACGCGGCCCCGCACTTGAGCACTGCGAGCATCGACGGCAGCATTTCGAGGTCGCGCTCCAGGCATAGGCCAACCCGTGCTCCCGGGCCGACGCCGCGTGCCTGCAGCGCGTGGGCAATGCGGTTGCTGCGCGCGGCGAGCCCCGCGTAATCGAGCCGGCCGTCGTGACATTGCAGCGCGGGGCGCTCGGGGTGGCGCTGCCGACTGGTATCCACACTGCGATGTATCCAGCCGCTGTCGGGCAGCGGCCGGAACTGCGGCTGCCAGCCCTCAAGCGCGCTGCGGGTGGCATCGCCGAGCAGCGCCAGGCTGCCGGCTGCGGCGGCAGGCGTGTCGGCCAGCGACGCGAGCAGGCAGTCGAAGCTGTCGAGCCAGTGGCCGATTGTCGCTGCCGAGAACAGGCTGGTCTGGTAGTGACAGCCGAGCCGCGCATCGGTCCGGCCGAGCGCGATTTCGAGCGACACTTCGCACAGGTCGCAGCGGCTGGGCAGCAGAATGGCCTCGGCATGCAGGCCGGGAAAGGCATTGCCGAGCGCGCCCGGATCGGGCAACAGCGCGATCGACACCGCCGCCGGATCATTCGATGCCTGCCCGCCCTCACTCTGCAACGCGGCCGCGGCGGCATCGAGCAGGCGGGTGAACGGCGCGGCCGGGTCGACCTGCAG
Organism: Wenzhouxiangella psychrophila; assembly: GCF_042310375.1. Lineage (NCBI taxonomy): Bacteria > Pseudomonadati > Pseudomonadota > Gammaproteobacteria > Chromatiales > Wenzhouxiangellaceae > Wenzhouxiangella > Wenzhouxiangella psychrophila. The sequence goes on from NZ_JBHJMQ010000001.1 coordinate 500,674, forward strand.
CGTCAGCTGTTGTTCGCCGAGCGGGCCAGAAACCGCCGGCTCGCCGGCCGGCCGCCAGGCAAAGCGCACCGTCTCGTCGCCCGTCAGCCGCGCCAGCCACAGCGCGGAGGCCGCGGCGAACACGGCCTGCAGTTCGGCCCCATGCTGCGCCGCGAGTGTGCGCAGCGCCATGAGCCGGTCCGCCGTCAGCTTGTGTTCGATGCGCGCCAGCGACAGATTCGGACGCCGGCCGCGCGGGCGATCAGTCGGCAGAAGGGTGATCGGGGAAGGATCGGCGGCGCCAGAATCCGCGGGTTGTCGGTCGAGTACCGACGCGGCGGGCCGCAGTGGCTCGGTGGTCACTCCGCGACATGCTGCATACAGCGAACCGAGCTCGGTCGCCAGCCGCGTCAGCGAAGCGTGGTCACCGACCAGCCGATGTACGAGCAACAGCAGCCGGTGACGCTCGTCGTCGACCCGAAGCAGGCTGGCCCGCAGCAGCAGGTCGTGGCAAGGATCCAGCGGCTGCGTAACGGCCTCGTCGACGAATTCGGCAATACGCATGTCGCGCATCGCCGCGGTGGTATTTTCGAATTCGTGGATCAGCAGGTCGATCTGTGCGGCCGGCGACACCAGCATGCGTTTGCCATCGTCGGAAAATCGTGCGCGCAGCACGTCGTGGCGTGCCAGCAGTTCATTCAGAGCGGCATGCAGGGCCTCGATGTCGAGTGCGCCTTCAAGTCGCAGCTCGATCGCTTGCGTGGCGTCGAACGCCTGACCGGTACCGGGCTCCGCCAGAACGCTCCAGAGCCGGCGCTGGGCCGGACGGGTGGGCATGGGTCTGGGTTCGATTCCGGCAGACGTTTCATGCTGGTTCAGCGCGGCATTGCGCGTCAAGTTCGTCATCGAGTGACCTGCATCGTTTCTTCTCCACGTCGACGCCGTGTGTCCACAGCGCATCGGCGGCGACCAGGCGCTTCGAGTTCGGGCGGCTCAGCCGGCGAGGTCAGCACCCGGTCTGTGCCGGCCTGCTGCAGGCGCGTGAGCGCCACCAGACCTCCGCCGGGATTGACTGAGCAGCTTTCGGTGACCCGAGCATGCCGTAACGCCTCCTGTTCCACGATTCCCGACTACAGCTAGGCTAGAATCGGGCCGCCTGGAGGTCTGTGCGACTGCGTACAGAGCGCGCGGAAAAGTGCCCGGAGGGCAAGCTCGCGTAGCGAGCGTCCCGTCGGGCGCGCCAGTTATGAATAGCCCCGCCCGAAGCGGGGTTTTTATGTGCCGGAATTCAGTTCGACGCAGCGCATTCCGACGAGGATTGCCTGGCTGCCAGAATCCGCTCGACCACGCCTTCCAGATCCGGAATCCAGCGCAGTACCACTACCAGGTCATTGCACTCGTCGACGTAAATGTAGTTGCCTCCGAATCCGGCCGCGAAGTAGGCATTCTCGGGAGCGGAAGGGATCCGTTCCTGCCCCGTGTTGAGCCACCACATGTAGCCATAGTCGGGACGCGCCTCGGTCGGCTGGCGCAGTTGTTCGAACCAGTCGTCGGGTAACAGGCGGGTGTCGTCCCAGACGCCGCGGTTGAGCATCAGCAGACCGTAGCGAGCGTGGTCGGCCGTGCTGATGAACAGTCCGCCGCCGAAATGGCCGCCGCCGGATACCGACTGCATTCGCAGTCCGTCGAGTTCCACCCAGGAGTTCTCGTAGCCGTGCCAGCGCCAGGCATTGGAGGCGCCGATCGGGTCCATGACGGCCTCGCGCAACACGACGGGCAAGGGCTCGCGGAAGACCTGCATCAGGCTATAGGCGAGCAGGTTGACGCGCACGTCGTTGTACTTGAAGTGCGTGCCGGGTGCGTGCATTTCGCGGTTGCGCCACTGTTCGGGATCGTCGCCAACAGGGCGGTCGGCCCAGTCGGGCGTGTCCCAAAGCGTGCCCGACCAGTCGGAGGTTTGTTGCAGCAGGTGGTGCCAGGTGATTGCGCTGTTGTGCTCACCGGCGAACTTCCCGTCGGTGACATAGCGTGCAACCGGATCGTGCAGCGACTCGATCAGTCCGCGTTCGACGGCGATGGCTGCCAGCGTGGAGAGATAACTCTTGACCACGCTGAAGGTCATGTCGACGCGATGGATGTCGCCCCATTCGGCGACGAGGCGACCGTTCGACAGGATCATGCCGCTGTCGCTGTCGCGCGGCTTTGTCGGGCCGAGGACGCGATAGTCGGGTTCGCGCTCGGTGTAGGTGTCGAGCAGGATCTGGCGAAGATCGTTCGGTTCGGTTTCGGCGCTTTCGCGAGCAAAGGCGACGGCCGACTCGAGCGCTTCAGGATCGAAGCCCGCTCCTTCGGGCTCGACGGGCTGCCAGTCGAAGCGGTCGGGAAAAAACCGATCGTCGGCAATGACCGATGATGCCGCAAGAAACGTAACGCAGAGAACGAGTGTGCGAGCGAGAGAGGCTGTCGGCTGGAACATGATGGTTATTCCCTGATCGGTGATGTCGAGGGTAGCACCGATAAATCATGGTCAGCTCGCCGATACGGTAGTCGGAATCCGGCCGTTCGCTTGCGGCCGCTATACTGCGGGGTATGAAGCTTCACACTGCAATAGTCTTGCTGCTTGTCTTGTCCGGCGTGCATTTCTCGGCTCCGGCGGCGCCGCTGAGCTGCGGCGAGCTGCCGGAGCGAGCCGAGTCGATTCGGGCCATGCGCGATCACGATCCGGCCGCCGGTGTCGAACAAGGTCAAGAGCTGCTTGGGCGGATCGATCAAGCCGGTCTGGATTGTTCGGCCGGACACATGGCCGTTCAGGCGGCCGTGGCGTCGAACCTGCATATCCTCGGGCGCAGTCAAGAAGCGATCGACGCCGTTAACGCCGCGTTGTCTTTGGGCGAGAACGTGGACGACCCGATTCGGCTGGCGTCCGTTCGCCGAACCGCCGGCGTCGTGTTCTGGGAGATCGGCGCCCACGACCGGGCCCTGGAGCATTATCTTGCCGCGCTGGAGGCGAGCAGAGCGGCGGGCGATGTCGGCGGCGCCGCACGGGCAGCCGGCAACGTCGGCAACCTGCACAATACGCTCGGCAACTGGGACGAGGCACGAAGTTTTCACCGCCAAGCACTGGAAGGCTTCGAGGAGATCGGCTGGCGCGAAGGGATCGCGGGCACCCTGGTCAATCTCGGCGCGCTGGCAGAACGGATGGGCGAGTCGTATGCGAAGGCGGGCGAAGAAACCAGGGCTGCGGCCGAGCACCAGGCCAACCTGGACTACAACCGCCGAGCCCTGCGGTTGTTCGAGCAGTTGGACAATCCGCGCGGCATTGCCTACGCCGCCGACAATATCGCCCGGGCGCTGGTCGAGCTCGAGCGGGTCGAGGAGGCGCTGTCGTATCACAGGCAGTCACTCGAACTGCGGCGTGAAGTGGGTGATACGACGGGTGTCGTCAACTCGCTGCTAACGGGCGCTGAAGCCCGCCTTGCCCAGGGTTGGCCGGACTCGGCGCTTGTCATTCTGGAAGAAGCCCGTTCCCTGGTTCCCGAATCCAATCGAGAGTTACTTCGCCAGGTCGTGCGCCAGGAGGTTGCGGCATACGAACGACTCGGTGACTACGAGTCGGCCTTTCGTCGACTCGAGCGGCTCATGTCGCTCAACGATGCACAGGCGAGCGAGGACCTGGCCGCCCGCGTCGAGCAACTGCAGGAAGCATTCAGGGCCGACCAGCTCGAGCAGGAACTGGCCCTGCAGCGGGCCAGGGTGGAGGTGTCCGAGCAGCGTGCCCGGCGCCAGCAGATGATCAGTGCCGCATCGATCATTACGGTCGTTCTACTGCTGCTCGTGCTGGGGCTGCTCTACAGCCGCTACCGCCTTGGTCGGCGGGTCTCGAAGACGCTCGACAAGGCAGCCCGCACCGATTCGCTGACCGGCCTGTCGAACCGGCGCGACATGACCGAGCATATCGACCGCGCAATCCTGCGGCGCAATCAACACAACGAGCCGGCTGCCCTGGTCATGGCCGATATCGACAGCTTCAAGCGCATCAATGATTCGCTGGGACACCAGGTGGGTGATGAAGTGCTCGTGCATGTGGCCGGACTGCTCGGCGATCACTTGCGCGGCGTGGATATCGCGGCTCGCTGGGGCGGAGAAGAGTTCCTGATTCTCCTGCCCGGAACGCGCGAGAAGGGCGCCTACAGCGTCTCTCGCAACCTGGCCCGGGCGCTCGACAATTCACCTCCGCAAGTGGGCGGCAGGCCGCTTTCGCTGACCCTGACGTTCGGCGTCACCGAAATCGAATCCGGGGCCGACTTCAATGATGTGATCAAGCGTGTGGACAACGCCATGTATGCCGGCAAGTCGCAGGGCAAAAACCGGGTTGTATCCGCTTCGGAGTTGGCGACTTGACGGTGAGCGACCGCAAGGCCGTGGTGCTGCTCTCGGGCGGGCTCGATTCGGCAACGGTGCTGGCCGAAGCCGTCGCTGCCGGGTACGAATGTCATTCGCTGGCCGTTGATTATGGACAGCGGCACCGGGCCGAGCTTGACGCCGCCAGAAAGATCAGCGATGCCCTGGGCGGGGTCTCGCACCGGGTGGTGAGTGTGGACCTGCGCGCGATCGGCGGGTCGGCGCTGACCGACAATATCGATGTGCCCGAGACCGAATCCAGCGGTATTCCGGTGACTTACGTGCCGGCCCGGAATACGCTGATGCTCTCCCTGGCGCTGGGGCATGCCGAGGTGATCGAGGCCTTTGACCTGTTCGTGGGCGTCAATGCTGTCGACTACTCAGGGTATCCGGATTGTCGCGCACAGTTCATCGTCGCCTTCGAGGCGCTCTGCCAGGTTGCAACCCGGGCCGGCGTGGAGGGCGAGAAATTCCGGGTTCATGCGCCCCTGATCAGTCTCTCGAAGGCGGAAATCATTCGCCGGGGGGTCTCTCTGGGCGTCGATTATTCGGCGACCGTCTCCTGCTATCAGGCCGATGCAGAGGGGCTTGCCTGCGGTCGCTGTGACTCCTGCCGTCTTCGACGAGCCGGTTTTGAATCGGCCGGGGTAGCCGATCCGACCCGCTACGCCCTGCGAGACTGAATCGCTGCTTGTCTCTTTGCCGATGGCCATGGCTGCACGGCTATCACCAGGCGTCGCTGACAATAGGATTGGCCAGCCGTAACATACGGCTCTGAATTTTCCAAAAAGGGGCCGTTTCACGATGACCGAGCAGAAGCCGCCGGAGGACGACCGCACCCTTGTCGATAACCCGGGCACCGGAAGCTTCGAGAACGACGCAGCGCCCGGGCGGATCGGGCCGTATCGCCTGATCCGCGAACTGGGGCGCGGCGGTATGGGCGCGGTCTACCTGGCCGAGCAGCTCGAACCCATGCAGCGAGAAGTGGCCCTGAAACTGCTCGGCGAACGTCGGCGGGACGGTTCGGCCGGCGCCAGGTTCGAAGTCGAGCGCCAGATGCTGGCACGCATGCATCACCCGGCAATCGCCCAGGTCTACGATGCCGGGACGGCCGAGGACGGCCGACCTTGGCTGGCAATGGAGTGGGTGCGGGGCGAGCCCATCGTCGACCATGTCGAGCGGCACGGTCTTTCAATGCAAGAGCGGCTCGAATTGTTCGTGCGCGTGTGCGGCGGTATCCAGCATGCCCATCAGCAGGGCGTGATTCATCGCGATATCAAGCCGGGCAATATCCTGGTTCATCGGGTCGACGACTTTTCCATGCCGAAGATCATCGATTTCGGCGTGGCCACCGGTGTCGTCGAGCGCGACGGCCGGGCGCGGTCGGATACCACCGACCGGGCCGGCACCCGCGGGTACATGAGCCCGGAGTTGTTGTCCGGACCGGCTTCCGAGGTGGATACGCGCACCGACGTCTATTCGCTCGGTGTCTTGCTGTTCGAGCTGTTGACCGATCGGCGTCCGCCGCCGGCCGACAACACGGCCGCGCTCGACACCATCCGGCATATGCTGGTCGGTGCAACCCGTACGGGAGATGGCGAGCATGGTGATGCCGTGCAGTCGGCCCGGGGTGCCCGGCACCTGCCACGGGAGCTTCGCTGGATCCTGGCCCGTGCGCTGGCGCCCGACAGGGACGAGCGCTACGATTCCGCCGCCGAGCTGGCGGCCGACCTGCGCCGCTACCTGGCCAATGAAGTGGTCGAGGCAGTGCCGGACACGCGCGCCTACCGCTGGCGCAAGTTCCTGGCCCGCCATGCGCTGGTGGTCGGGGCGACAAGCATTGTTTCGCTGGCGCTGGTGGTCGGGCTTGTGGTGGCCGTCTACGGCTTGTTCCAGGCCCGTGCCCAGGCCGAACGGGCCGAGCAGATCGCGGCATTTACCACCAGCATGCTCTCTTCGATCGACCCCCGCTACGCCGAGGGCGCCGATACGCCCGTACTCGATCGGGTGCTGGCCGACGCCGCCGAACGGGTGGGCGACGAGCTGGCCGACCAGCCGGGGATCCGGGCCGAGATCGAACTGACCATCGGGCAGGTCTACTCCAGCCTCGGCCAGTACGAGCGAGCCCGGCAGTTCCTGCAGGGAATTCTCGACTTGCCCGCCAATCAACGGCCGCTCGAGATCTATCTGAATGCCGGTATCGAGCTTTGCCTGATCGATTTGCAGGAGTCCCGAATCGAGCGGGCCGATGAACGCGTCGAAGAATTGCTCCGGGTCGCCGAACGGCAGCGGCCGGAGACGCGGGATGAGTGGCTTGACCTTCTTTCGCTTCGCGGCAACGTCCTTTCCGAGCAGGCGCGGCACGAGGAGGCGCTTGAAATCTACCGGCGCATTCTCGACGAGATCGGTCCCGAGCCTTCGGAATCCCTGCGGTCGATACGCATCAACGTCATGCGACAGATGGGCCAGTCGCATTCCGAGCTTTACGAGCTCGACCAGGCCGGGCAGTGGTTCCGGGCCGCGCTGGATGCGGCACGCGAATGGGACGATCCCTCCGCCCGGGCAGCCATGGTCAGCCTGCTCAACGACCGCGGCGTCGTCCTGCTTCGCCAGGAGCGCTATGCCGAAGCCGAGGAAGTCGTGCGCGAGGGTGTCGAAGAGACCAGGCGGTTGTATGGAGAGGATCATCCGCTGATCATCGTGCAATACGGTAACCTGGCCGGCGCCCTTCGGCAGCAGGGGGATGAGGACAAGCTGGGGGCATCGCTGCCCTTCTACGAGCGAGCACGCAATCTCGCGCTCGAGCATTACGGGCCCGACCATCCGCAATCGGTGGCTTTTACCTACAACCTGGGTAACGCCTACCGCGATATGGGGCAGATCGACCAGGCCCTGGCCATGCATCGTGAGGCACTCGCGCGCCGCAACGCCATGCCCGATACGCACCTGTTCCAGGGATTGGTGTATTTCGGCCTGGGGCAGAGCGAACTGGCCGCAGGCCATCTGGACAACGCCCGCGATCACCTGCAAAAGGCGGTCGATCGCCTGGCCGATCTGGCCGGCGAGGATTTTCACCGGCGCATCCAGGCCATGGAGTTTCTGGCCGATACCCACGAGGCGCTCGGCAATCCGGATCGTGCAGCCGGGTTGCGCGAGCAGGCAGACTCCCTGCGCCCCCCGCAATGAATGACGTCATGGTGTCTCCGGTGCTTGTTCCGGCCTGCGCCAATACGCTGAAAATTCGCGCAATCCTTGCGGCCATCGGGTAAGGTAAATGCTCAGGAATTTCCCAATAATTCAAGACGGACCCGAAGCGCAAACGGAATGGAAGGCGGCCTGACTCTCAGCGGCGACATGATTCTGGTGCTGATGCTGCTGGGTCTGACCGTCACGCTGTTCGTCACCGAGATTGTTCGTCTGGATGTCGCCGCCATCTGCATGCTGGTGCTGGTCGGGCTGCTTGGGCTGGTTCCGGGGGATCAGCTTTTTTCCGGGTTCGCATCCAACGCCGTCATCGCCATCATCGCCGTAATGATTCTCGGTGCCGGCCTCGACCGGACCGGCGTGATGAACGTGGTTTCCTCGTTCATTGTCAAGCTGGGCGGGCCGTCGGAGCCGCGCATTCGCGCCATGCTTTCGGCGACCGTCGGGGTGACGTCCAGTTTCATGCAGAACGTCGGCGCAACGGCGCTTTTCATGCCGGTGGTCAGCCGAATCTCTGCGCGACTGGATATGCCGCTCTCACGCCTGCTCATGCCGATGGGATTTGCCGCTATCGTCGGCGGCACATTGACAATGGTGGGCTCGTCCCCGCTGATTCTGCTCAACGACCTCATCGAGACGTCCAACCGCTCCCTGCCGCCGGGAGCCGAGTCCCTTCAGCCTTTCGAGCTGTTCGACGTGACGCTGGTCGGCCTGGCGCTTTTGGCCGCCACCCTGCTGTACTTTTTCATCATCGGAGCGGCATTGCTGCCGAAGCGGGAGGAAAAGCGGCCGGCTTCACCGGGGCGTACCAAAAGCTATTTCAAGGAAATTTACGGCATCGAGGGCGATATCTACGAGATGCTGGTGACGGTCGACTCGCCCCTGGTCGGCATGCGGATTGCCGAAGCCGAGAATCTCGAAGGCGCCCCGCTGATGCTCGCCATCCAGAATACCGACCAGCCCCGCCTGGCGCCGCCGGCCGGCGAGATGATCTGGGTCGGCACCGTGCTGGGCGTGATGGGCACGCGCGAACAGGTGGGGGAGTTCGCGCTGGCGAATAACCTGCGACTGCAGCCCCGGTTGAGAACTTTCGGCAGCCTGTTCAATCCGACTCGCGCAGGGATTTCGGAGGTGGTCATTCCGCCGGGCTCGCGGCTGATCGGCCAGACCATCGGCGAGGCGCGGCTGCGCTCACGGTTTGGTATTTCGGTACTCGCGATCAACCGTCGCAACGAGATCATCACACACGACCTGCGTGAAGAAGAGCTGCAGATCGGCGATTGTCTGGTCAGCCATTCGACCTGGCGTGACCTGGCCAACCTGGCCCGCGACAAGGATTTCATCGTCGCCACCGACATCCCCAAGGAAGAACAGCGGCCACAAAAGGTCGTGCACGCGGTCGCCTTCTTTGGTTTGAGCCTTTTCCTGATTCTGTTTACGGATTTTGAACTGTCGGTGGCCTTGATGGCCGGGGCCATCGGCATGGTGCTCACCGGTGTTCTGAGTATGGACGAGGCCTACCAGGCGGTCAGTTGGAAGACCGTCTTTCTGATGGCCGGCTTGATCCCGCTGGGTATCGCCATGGAAGTGACCGGGACCGCGGCCTGGCTGGCCGAACAGGTTCTTAATCTGATCGGGGACGTCCCGCAACTGGTCGTGCAGATCGTGCTGGCGACTCTCGCCACACTATTTACGCTGGTGATGTCCAACGTAGGTGCCACGGTGCTACTGGTGCCAATTGCCATCAACATCGCCCTGGCGACCGGCGGCAATCCGGCGGTCTACGCCCTGCTGATCGCGCTGGCCACATCCAACGCCTTCATCCTGCCCACGCATCCGGTCAACGCGCTGATCATGGGGCCCGGCGGCTACAAGGTGAAGGATTTTGTGCGCGTCGGCGGCATCATGAGCCTGATCTTCATGGTCGTGATGCTGGCCGGACTGAACCTGGTCTTCTGAAATGATCAGCGCTTCTGGTGGGGCATGCGTCCGCCGCCGGAATCTTCAATCGTTCTGCATATAGCGATCGAGGATGCGCTGGTGCCCGCCGCTTTGGCGCAGTTCCGACAGTGCCTCGTCAAAGTCCTCGACTCGCTCGGCGTCGACACTGACCTCGCTGAACATCAGATGCACGTCGCCGCTGTGGACGTCTAGCGGCAGGGCCTCGAAGGTCACGCCCCACTCGCGGCGATTGTCGATGCTGGCGGCCACGAAGGGATCCTCGAGGAAACCGTCGATGCGGAAATCCACCAGGTTGAGAAAGTTGAGTTCACCCACCGGCACCTCGACCAGTTGCTCCTGCCACTGCGGATTCCCGAGCACCTGCTCGACGGCTTCGCCGTAGATATAGCCGCGAGTCAGTCCCAGCCGAAAGTCCGCCTCCAGTAGTTCGATCAGGGACATGCCGTTCCACTGGTCTGTTTCGTCGGCCCGTACGTGGATGCGAAACGATTCACGTCGGTAGGGCTCGGAGAAGTACGCGAAGGATTCACGCTCTGAAGTGCGCGTTGCCCCGGGCAGTAGATCAAGATCGCCGGAGCGCACCAATTGCAGCATGCTGGCCCAGCTTCCCTGTTCCCAGGTCAGTTCGCAGCCGACCTCTTCGGCCATCGCGCTGATCAGATCCACATCCAGGCCCTGCACGCGATTACCGACGGGCGCGTAGTGGTAGGGTTCCCAGGGGTCCCAGCCAACCGAGAGATGGCAATCCGCTTCAGCCGTTTGCGCGCTTGCCGAGGGTTCAGCAGCTGCCTGCTCCGCGGCAGCCTCGACGGCCGGTTCGGGCGGATCGTTGTCCTGGCAACCGGTGAGGCCGAAAAGCAAGATGAATGGGATCAGTGCCTTGCGCATGGCGCTTTCTCCTGTGATGGCCTGTCCTCACTCTAGCCCAAGCGGAATTCACCCACAAATACAGCGGGCTTCTGGCTGTTATGCTGGCGGCTGGACAAAGACTCTATCCTCGCGTTGACAAACGTCGAGCGCACGCAACTCGGCATTGCGGCAGGGGCCGGCTACGCAGGTGCCCGAATCGGGGTCGAAAACGGCGCCGTGGTGAGCGCAGACCAGGCGGTTGTCGTCATCGGTCAGGAAACGGTCCGGCGCGAAATTGAGTGGCCGTGCCTGGTGGGGGCAGAGATTGATCCACACCCGGGGTTGTCCATTGCGGCGCGTAGCGATCAGCCACAGCGGCTCGCCGTCGTAATCGATCCGGAATTCGCGATAACATCCCTCGGCGAGTTCATCGCCGGCGCACAGGAACACTGCTTCATTCACGGGGTCTGAAACAACATGCAAGATCCATGGCAACGATTCTACCAGCCGCCGGCGAGTCCGCTCGCACGGCTCGGGCTGGTCCTTCTGGGCATCGGCGTTCTCGCCCTGAGCTTTTTTGTGGGCGTGATCTTTCTCGCTATCGCCGCCGGCGCCGCGATCATCGGATTCGTGGTGCTGACCGTGCGCCGCTGGCTCGGCGGGACGACGAGGAGCAGACGTGACGACGGCCTGGTCGACGTCGAGTACCGCGTGGTTCACCGGCACAAGCGCGACAAGGACTAAACGACGGTTTCAAGTATCCCGAATATCAGCAGGACCGCCAGCAGGGCGGCTACCCACAGCGCCATGGCACCGACCGGCCAGGTTCGCCCCGGCATGCCGTCGTAGCCTTCGCGCGTGAGCGTCGTTCCCACACGGCGTCCGGCCCGGGCAAACTGCTCGAACAGGAATTCCATTGCCAACGCGATGCGGTCGATGCCGGCCGGCAGCAGGCGGCGGTAGAGCCAGTCGCTGTCGAGGTTGGTCGAGCGCAGCTCCGGTGGATAGATGCCGGTGCGCATCAGCACGGTAAACGCCAGGGCTGAGAACAGCAGCAGCTGCATCTGCGTGAGCACGTGGCTGGCCGTATACGGCTCGTAGTCGACGGCGTAGGGCAGGATGTCGTAGAGCGGCCCGGGGAAGACACCGATCCCGATGCAAAGCGCGGCAGTAATCCCCATCGCCAGCAGCATGTTCCAGGGCGCTTCCTTGCAGCGGATGCCGGAGTCGTGGGCGAAGAAGGCGAAAAACGGGATCTTGATGCCAGAATGGTGGAACACGCCGGCGGAGGCGAATACCAGCACCAGCCAGACGAACCACAAGCCCTGGTAGCCGGCACTGCTCAGGATCAGCGACTTGCTGATGAAGCCGGAAAACAGGGGGAAGGCCGAAATTGACGCCGCGCCCACCACGCAGAAGACCATCGTCCAGGGCATGGACTTGTACAGTCCGCCCAGTTCCGAGCCCTTGACCGTGCCGGCGCGATAGAGCACCGCACCCATCGACATGAACAACAGCGCCTTGTAGAGGATATGGGTGAAGGCGTGGGCGGCGGTGCCGTTGAGCGCCAGCTCGGTACCGATGCCGATGCCGACGACCATGAAGCCGAGCTGGTTGTTGAGGCTGTAGGCGAGCACCCGCCGCAGGTCGTTCTCGATCACCGCGTAGAAAATCGGAAACGCCGTCATCAATGCGCCGATGGGAATCAGGATCTCGGTGCCGGCATAGCCGCGCGCCAGGGCGTAGATGGCCAGCTTGGTGGTAAAGGCCGAGAGCGCCACGGTGCCGGTGGGGCTGGCCGCCGGGTAGGCATCCTGCAGCCAGTTGTGCAGGAAGGGGAAGGCGGCCTTGATACCGAAAGCGAAAAAGATCAGCCAGCCGCCCGGGGCATCGAGTCCCAGGTGGCCGAACTCGAACGAACCGGTCGAGCGGAAGTAGATCAGGGCGCCGGTCAGCAGCAGCAGACCCGAGGCTACCTGCATCACCAGGTAGCGCATGCTCACGCGGAAGGTCTGTGGGCCGTTGGCCAGAATGATCAGCACCGAAGCCAGCGCCGTCGCCTCCCAGTAGAGGAATAGCGTGAGCAGGTCGCCGGCCAGCGCGGCGGCCACGGCGGCGCCGGCGTAGACCAGCATTGCCGCCGGCTCCAGCCGGCTGCGGTTGGAAAGCATGAACAGCCCGGTCAGGAAGGCGGCGATCAGAAAGATCAGCGCAAAGACGAACGACAGGCCGTCGAGGCGCACGGGCATCAGGGCATAGCCGAGCAGTTCGGTTTCGACGGTCAGCGGCCGCGGCATTTGCAGCAGCCAGACGGCGGCGATAACCGGCACGATCAGCAGCAGCGCGCAGCGCAAGCGATAACCGAACAGCGGCAGGATCAAGCCACCGATGATCAGAAGCCATGCGGGATTGGCGAACCAGGCAGCCATTTATCGCTCGTCCTCCCGGCTATCGTGGCCCGGCGGCGTGTCTTCGTAGTAGTCCTCGGACCGCATGATCAGCCGACGCAGACCCTTGGCCGCGACCACCAGGCCGACGCAGGCCACGAAGCCATACCAGGCGTAGAATCCGAACCAGTTGGCGAAGCCGAGGTATTCGTGGCGTTCGACGAACAGATCGAGCGCGAACACCACGGCGCAGACCGCATACAGGGTGTAGACAATGCGGTCGATGTTCTTCGGCTGCTCGACCCAGCCCTTGCCGCGATCGCTCGGCTCGCTCATGACAGGCCTCCGTCAATCAGCATGGCCGCCAGGTCGAATACCAGGTCGGGCCGGAAAAAGAAGAAGATGCAAAGTCCCGAGGTGATCAGCATGGCGGTGACCATGGGCCAGGGTGCTTCCTTGATCTTGTCGGGGACCTGCGCGTCGGCGGGCGGCAGGAAGAATGCGCGCACCGGAATCGCCAGCAGGTAAACGATATTAAGCAGCGAACTGGCCAGCAGGGCCACGACCAGAATCCACTGCTCGGCCTCGAGCGAGCCCAGCAACAGATACCATTTCGACCACATGCCGGCGACCAGCGGCAGGCCGATGATGCTCAGCGCCGCCACGGTGAAGGCGGCGAAAGTCAGCGGCATGGCGCGCCCCAGGCCGTTGAGCTGGCTGATTTTCTTGCGGTTGTGCGCGACCTGGATCGAGCCGGCGGCAAAGAACAGGGTGATCTTGGCGGCAGCATGGAAAGCCAATTGCATGACCGCGCCGACCAGCGCCAGGGGCGTGGCCACCAGCGCACCGAGCACCACGTAGCTCAACTGCGCTACCGTCGAGTAGGCCAGCCGCGCCTTGAGGTCGTCCAGGCGCAGCGCCACGACCGAGGCCGCGATGATGGTAAACGCCGCTACCCAGGCGATCCACAGGGCCGCGGAAGTGTCGGCCAGCAGGTCGATGCCGAAGACGTAGACGGCCACCTTGAGCACGGTGAAGACACCGGCCTTGACCACGGCCACGGCATGCAACAGGGCGCTGACCGGGGCCGGCGCGACCATCGCCGCCGGCAGCCAGCGGTGCATCGGCATCAGTGCGGCCTTGCCGATGCCGAAGAAGAACAGGCCGGCCAGCAGCGGTAGCCAGGTCTCGTCGACGTGGCCGGCCAGGATGCCGCCTTCGCTGAACTGCACGGTGCCGGTGGCAAAGTACGTCCACAGGATGGCGACCAGCAGCAGGCCGATCGAGGAGGTCAGCAGGTAGCCTAGATAGATCCGTCCACCGCGGCGGGCGTCGGCATTGCCCGAGTGCGTAACCAGCGGATAGGTCGAGATCGTGAGAATCTCGTAGAAGATGAACAGCGTGATCAGGTTGTCGGCGAAGGCTACGCCGGCGGCCGCGCCCAGCGCCAGGGCGTAGCAAGCAAAGAACCGCCCCAGGTGCGGGTAGTTCATCGCCTTCATGTAGCTCTGTGCGTAGAGCGTGGCCACCAGCCACAACGTCGAGGCCACCAGGGCGAAGATGAGGCCCAGCGGCTCGACGCGCAGCGCCAGATCCAGCCCGGGCAGGATCGACCAGAGCAATTGTTCGCGGCCGGCACCGTCGAGTACGGGCCCGACCTGCTGGAGGACGCCGACGAAGAAGGCAATGGCCGCGATCCAGCCGAGCGTGTCGCGCAGGCGCGGCTGGCCGGCGGCGAGCGCGATGGCGATCGCGCCTGCGAACGGAATCAGGATGACGGTCAACGGGCTCATGGTGCGACCCCCGTCGGCCCGAACAGGGCTTCGGCCGCGGCCGTGGCGCCGGCGACCGGCAGGCGGGTGTCGAGACCGAACCAGAAGTTGAGCCCGACCACCAGCCACAGCGGCAAGAGCAGGGCGAGGGGCGCTTCGCGCACCGCTTCGGCGTCAGCCGGCCGCGGCTGGAACCAGGCCGCTTCGATCACGCGCCAGACGTAGACGACGGCCATCAGGGAGCTGATCACGATCAGCGCCACCAGCCAGGCGTGACCGGCGTCCATGGCCGCCAGGATCAAATACCACTTGCTGATGAAGCCGGCGGTGGTCGGGATGCCGATGATCGACAGCCCGGCCAGGGCGAAGGCGGTCATGGTCCAGGGCATCTGGCGGCCCAGACCGCGGAACGCCTCGATGCGCGCCGATCCGACCTGGTACATGACGGTGCCCACGGCCATAAAAAGCGCGGCCTTGATCAACGCATGGTTGAACAGGTGCAGGAAGGTGGCCGTAAGGCCCGCCACCGTGCCCAGGGCAAGGCCGAGCAGCATGTAGCCGACCTGCGAAATCGACGACCAGGCGAGCATGCGCTTGAGGTTGGCCTGGAAAATGGCCGTCCAGGCGCCGATGAACATGCCGGCCAGGGCGAGTGCCAGGAACACCGCAGTCAGCGGCAGCACGGCATAGCTGTAATCGGCGCCGAAAACCGTGTAGATCATGCGGATCATCACGTACAGCGCCACCTTGGTGGCCGTGCCGGCGAGAAAGACGCTGATGAAGTTGGGCGCGTAAGTGTAGGCGTTGGGCAGCCACAGGTGCAGCGGCAGCATGGCCAGCTTGAGCCCCATGCCGACAATAATGAAGGCCAGCGCAACCTGCACGGTTCGGGTGTCGGCGACAGCCGGCAGCCGCTCGGCCAGGTCGGCCATGTTGAGCGTGCCGGTCATGATGTAGAGGAAGCCGACGCCGATCAGGAAGAAGGTGGCGCCGACGGTACCCATGATCAGGTAGCGGAACGAGGCCAGCAGGGCACGGCGGTCGGAGCCGTGGGCGATCAGGGCGTAAGTCGACAGCGAGGAGACCTCGAGGAATACGAACACGTTGAAGGCATCGCCGGTGAGCGTGATACCCATCAGGCCGGCCAGGGCGAGCAAGAACAGGCTGTAGAACACGCCCTGCGGCTGGTCGAGTTCCTCGTCGACGCTCTTGCGACCCCACAGTGTGGCCAGCGCCGCAAGACCACTGACCAGCAGGGCGACGAAGGCATTGGCGCCATCGACGCGGTACTCGATACCAATTGGTGGCGGCCAGTTGCCAAAGGCATACGACAACGGACCGTCGATGGACTGTGGCAGCACCAGGGCGGCGATGACGGCACTGACGGTCGCCGCAACCAACGCCAGCAGCCACGGCAGGATGCGTCCCGGCAGAAGCGCACATACGGGTGCGGCGATCAGCGGCACGAGCACGCTGAACGGCATCAGTTCGATCAACGTCATCGATCGACCTCGTCGGCGGCCGCGGGTTCGTCATCGTGGATCAGGTCGTCCTCGATCGTGCCGTAGGCCTCCTTGATGCGCATGGCCAGCGCCAGGCCGACGGCCGTGGTGGCCACGCCGACCACGATGGCGGTGAGAATGAGCACGTGGGGCAGCGGGTTGGAGTAGACCTCCACGCCCTTGCGCAGGATCGGCGTCGAGCCGCCGATGATCTTGCCGGCGGAAATGAAGAGAATGAATACCGAAGTCTGGAAGATGTTGAGCCCGATCATCTTCTTGGCCATGTTGCCGCGTGCGATCACGCAGTAGAAGCCGATCATCATCAGGATGACCACGATCCAGTAGTTGAAGTGGCCGAGTGCTTCCATCAGTCCTCTCCCCTTTCGGCTTCCTCGATCCAGCTTCGGCGGCGGGCGAATTGCGTGAAGACCAGCATCATCACGGTCGCCACCGTGACGCCCACGCCCAGTTCGACGGTGATGATGCCGAACTGCTGGGCCGCGTGTTTGCCGGGCAACAGCGGGTAGAAATCGAGGAAGTGCCCGCCCAGCAGCACACCGGCGACGCCGACGGCTGCATATAACAGGACACCCAGCAGCATGAGCACGAACATGGCGCGCTCGGGAATCACCTTGAGTGCCGCCTCCAGGCCGTAGATCAGTACGAACAGGATCCAGGCGGCGGCGAAGACCACGCCGGCCTGGAAACCGCCGCCGGGCGAGTAGTCGCCGTGGAACTGGATATACAGCCCGAACAGCATGATCAGTGGGATCAGGAACCGGGCGACAATACGAAGGATGCCGTGTTCCCTCATCGTGCGTCCTCTCCCTCGGGCGGCAGTTTGCGGCGCCGCCGCGGCCGCGTCGACAGCAGCGCCCACACCGCCAGGCCGGCGGTCAGGATCACGAAGGCTTCGCCGATGGTATCGATGGAACGATAGCTGGCGAGCACGGCCGCGACCATGTTGGGCACACCCATGTCCGGATAGGACTGCTCGATGTAGTAGGGCGCGACGTGGGTGTGGACGGGATTGTCCGGCGCACCGAACTCCGGCAAGTCGAGCGTGGCCCAGATCAGCGCCGCGCCGGTGACCAGGACCACGATCAAGGCCGGCAGGTTGTGCCCAGGTACGGGCTTCTCGTCCCGGCGAGCGACCGTCAGTACGGCGAGAATCAGCAGGGTGCTGATGCCCGCGCCCACTGCCGCCTCGGTCAGGGCCACGTCGCCGGCGTCGAGCACGGCGAACAGCCCGGCCGACAGCAGCGAGTAGATGGCGAACAGCATGGCCGAGGCGAACAGGTCGCGCATGCGCACAACCGCGGCGGCCACGACCACCAGCAACGCCAGCAGGGCGATGTCGATCAGGAATTCGATGGCGGCTCTCCCTGCTTCGTTTCCGGCTCGACCCCGTCGACCATGGCCGCGCGGGCCAGGGCGTGGCTCGCCGTCGGTGTTGTAAACAGCATGAACAACATGATCAGCGCGAGCTTGATCGACAGGATGCTCAGGCCCGCCTGCAGGATCAGCCCGCCGATGATCAGCAGCATGCACAGCGTGTCGGTCATGCCGCCGGCGTGCAGGCGCGTGTAGAAATCGGGAAAACGCAGCAGGCCAATTCCGCCGATGACGGCCGCGAGGCCGCCGGTGAGCAGCATCAGCCAGGAAATCCAGTCGAGCACCACATCAACCATCGGTGATGTCTCCCTCGCCGGAGGCCGCCAGGTCGCGCATCTTGACCAGCTTGAGTACGGCCACAACCGTAATGAAGTTGATCAGGGCATAAACCAGGGCCACGTCGATAAGATCGTCGTGGCCGGTGATGAACACGATCAGCGCCACACCCAGTACGGTCTTGGTGCCGAAAACGTTGACAGCCAGGATGCGGTCGTAGTTGGTCGGCCCGCGGAACGCCCGAACCAGTGACAGCGCCATGGTCAGGAAAACGGCCAGGATCGTGATCAGGAGTACCGCATTCATGACTCGATCTCCCGGCCACGTTCGAGCCAGCTGACCTTCGCTGCCATGCTGCCGTCCTCGACGCCGGCGGCCGATTTATCGTCGATGGCATGAACTTCAACGAAGTCGGCCTCCAACTGCAACGTCACGGTGCCGGGCGTCAGCGTGATCGAGTTGGCGTAGGTGACCTTGGCCACCGAGGTCTTGTGCGGTACCGGTGCGCGGAACACGCGCGGTCGGATGCGCTGCGGCTGCAACACCAGCCGGGCGACGTTGATGTTGGCGACGATGATCTGCCAGATCAGCCACGCCCAGTAGGCCAATAGCCGCCAGGAGTAGAGAACCGGGTTGTGCTCGGTCCCCACCACCTCCATACGCGCCGAGAGCCAAACGACCAGCAGTACGGAGGCCGCACCCAGTGCCAGGATGACCGGCTTGTAGACGCCGGAAATTCCGAGCCAGAGGGCGGCGAGGATGATTGCGAGCGACAGGAAGTAGCGCATAAGGGCGGGAATTCTACCAAGTTCGGGGAGCGGGGCAAGTGAATCCGATTCAAAGGTAAGGCGAAAACAACCAGCACGCTGCATCGCGCAGTCGCGCCGGGAATCGGCGGCCATCGACTTCGGCCAGCGAGAGTTCGCGCCCGGCGGTTGCGGCCTTATCGACATACGCGCCCAGATTCTGCGCCAGGCGTTCATCGTAGGCCTCCACTTGCAATTCGAAGTTAAGACGCAGGCTGCGCGGGTCCCAGTTGGCCGAACCCACCAGGCTGTAGAAGTCGTCGACGACGAAAAGCTTGCCGTGATTGAACGGTGCCGGCTGGAGGCTCACGCGCACACCGCGGAACAACAGCTCCCACAGCATGTTACGCGTGGCCCAGTCGACATAGCGCAGGTTGCTGGTCTCCGGCAGCACCACGTGGACGTCGATACCGCGCACCGCCGCTACCTGCAAGGCGCCGATGAGCTCGCGCGGCGGCAGGAAGTAGGGCGTCATGATGCGGACCGAGTACCGCGCGCTGGCGATCGCGGCAGTCAGTAGCATGGTCATGCGGTCGAGATCTTCGTCCGGGCCGTCGGTCATTACGCGACAGGCCACTTCGCCGCATTCCGTGTCGACGCCTGGCTGATGGTCTACTGCTTCGCCGGTCGCGAATTCCCAGGTGCGGTAGAACTCCAGCGCCAGTTGACCCACCACCGGCCCGCGAAGGCGGAAATGCACGTCGGCTGTCGGGTTTGAGTCCCCGGCAGTGTCCACGCAGTGCCGGTCGGAGATGTTCATGCCGCCCGTGAAGCCGACCTGGTCGTCCACCACCAGGATTTTGTGATGGTTTCTGAGGTTGATCGAAACTGAAGGCGGAAGCGCCCTGGGGGGCAGGAATCGGGCGGTCCGGATGCCGGCCTGCCGCAGGCGACGGCTCGCGCGCGGCCTCGAATACCACTCACCCACGCCGTCGATGAGCACGCGTACGTCCACCCCGCGCGCGACGGCCTCGGCCAGGGCCTGGCAAAACAAATGCCCGGTCCGGTCGTGATCGAGGATATACGTGGTCAGGCAGATGTAGCTGCGGGCCTGCTCGATGGCCTTGAGCATGGCCGGGTAAGCCTGCCCGCCATTGAACAGTGCCTCGACTGCGTTACCGCCGACGAGCGCGTGACGGCTCAGCGCACGGCCACTGCGGGCAAGCTCGGTGAACGTTGCCGGCAGGTCCTCCGGCAAGGGATGCAGATTCGCCACAGCCTCGCCTCGCTCGCCCGAGCGCAGGGGCGGCATGGCGAAGCGCTGGGCCCGGTTGCGCGTCCGGTTGAGCCCGAAAAACAGGTAGAGCACCGGTCCGGCCACGGGCGTGACCACGCACACTGCAATCCAGCCGAAAGCACCGCGAGGCTCGCGCTTGTAGAGAAGGGCGTGTAACGCCGTGGCCGGTGCCAGCAAGGCATGAAACAGCAACAGGGCGATCGTTTCCCACGACATCGGTACTCAGTGCTCCGGAGGCAGTCTTCGCCAGTGTTTCTCCGGGGCGCGCATGATGCAAGCGCGGCGGGCCTGAGTTACACTAATATCTTTCTATCCCGATCAAAAGATAACGTATTGCCATGAGATCCTATCTATTCACTTCCGAGTCGGTGTCCGAGGGCCACCCGGACAAAATGGCCGACCAGATTTCCGACGCCATCCTGGACGCCATTCTGACCCGGGACCCGCATGCCAGAGTCGCCTGCGAGACCTTCCTGAAGACCGGTGCGGTCATCGTTGGCGGTGAAATCACCACCACCGCCTGGGTCGATCTCGAGGAATTGATCCGTGGAGTTGTCGTCGACATTGGCTATGACTCCTCGAAGGTCGGTTTCGACGGTCATACCTGCTCGGTCATCAACATGATCGGCAAGCAGTCACCCGATATCGCCCAGGGCGTCGACCGCGAAATCCCCGAGAACCAGGGGGCCGGCGACCAGGGCTTGATGTTCGGTTACGCCTCGAACGAAACCGAATCGCTGATGCCGGCGCCAATCTATTACGCGCACCGCCTGGTGGAACAGCAGACGAGAATTCGCAAGCACCGCGACAATCCGCTGCCCTGGCTGCGTCCCGACGCCAAGAGCCAGGTGACGCTTCGCTACGAGGACGGCCAACCGGTCGCCATCGACGCGGTCGTTCTATCAACCCAGCACGACGAGGGCGTCGGCCTGGAGGAACTGCGTGAAGGCGTGAAAAAGCACATCATCGAACCCGTGCTCCCGGCGGAGTGGTTGCATGACGACACGCACTATCACATCAATCCCACCGGCAAGTTCGTTATCGGCGGACCCGTCGGCGATGCCGGGCTGACCGGGCGCAAGATCATCGTCGACACCTACGGCGGCATGGCGCGCCACGGCGGTGGCGCCTTTTCGGGCAAGGACCCGTCCAAAGTTGATCGTTCGGCTACCTATGCCGGCCGTTACGTGGCCAAGAACGTGGTCGCGGCCGGTCTGGCCGACAAATGCGAGGTTCAGGTCAGCTACGCCATCGGCGTGGCCGAGCCGACATCGGTCTCGGTGACCACATTCGGCACCAACAAGATTCCCGAGGAGAAGATCGAAGAGCTCATCCGTCGACATTTCGATCTCAGGCCGTACGGCATCCTGAAGGCCCTGGACCTGCTGCATCCGATGTATCGCCAGACGGCGACCCACGGCCATTTCGGCCGCCACCCGCAGGAGACTTCGGCAAAAGTCATCCGCGACGGCCACGAAGTGACCGAGCATTTCACGACCTTCAGTTGGGAAAAGACCGACAAGGCCGAGGCACTCCGCGCGGATGCAGGGATCTGAATGACAAAGTGTGAAGTGGGAAGTGTGAAGTGTGAAGGAACGGCAAGATCCTTCCAGATGCCCGCCTCTTAACACTTCACACTTAACACTTCACGCTCAACTCTAATCGCAATGAATTCAAATAGTAACGAGGAAATAACTTATGAACGCCAACCCTGAAGACGTAAGAAAGGGCGTGCTCTTCGACGAGCAGTATGCCCCCACCGACAAGGACTTCTGTATCGCCGATCCAAGCCTGGCCGACTTCGGCCGCAAGGAAATGAAGATCGCCGAGACGGAAATGCCGGGTCTGGTTCAGACCCGCGCCGAGTATGCCGACGACCAGCCGCTCAAGGGCGCGCGGATCGCCGGTTCGCTGCACATGACGATCCAGACTGCCGTGCTCATCGAGACCCTGATCGAACTCGGCGCGGAAGTGCGCTGGGCTTCGTGCAATATCTACTCGACGCAGGATCACGCCGCGGCTGCCATTGCCGAGCGCGGAATCCCTGTGTTCGCTTTCAAGGGCGAATCGCTCGACGAGTACTGGGAGTTCACGCACCGTATCTTCCAGTGGCCCGACGGACAGACGGCCAACATGATTCTCGACGACGGCGGCGACGCCACCATGCTGCTCAATCTGGGCGCGCAGGCCGAGCAGGATCCAAGCGTGCTCGATAATCCGGGCAGCGAGGAAGAAAAAGCCCTGTTCGCCGCCATCAGGAAGCGTCTCGAATCCAGCCCGGGCTGGTATGCACAGGCGCTCGACAACATCCAGGGCGTGACCGAGGAAACCACCACCGGCGTTAATCGTCTCTACCGTATGGAGCGCGAAGGCACGCTGAAATTCCCGGCCATCAACGTCAACGATTCGGTCACCAAGTCGAAGTTCGACAACCTCTACGGTTGCCGCGAGTCACTGGTCGACGCCATCAAGCGCGCCACCGACGTAATGATCGCCGGCAAGACCGCCATCGTCTGCGGTTACGGCGATGTCGGCAAGGGCTCGGCTCAGTCGCTCAGGGCGCTGTCGGCCAATGTCTGGATTACCGAAGTCGATCCCATCTGCGCCCTGCAGGCCGCGATGGAAGGCTACAAGGTGGTCAACCTGGAAGACGAAGGCGTGGTCGAGGCGGCGGATATCTTCGTGACCGCCACCGGCAACTACAACGTCATCAACCACGACCACATGCGCCGCATGAAGGACGAGGCGATCGTCTGCAACATCGGTCACTTCGACAACGAAATCGACGTGGCCAGCCTCGACCAGTACGAGTGGGATGAAATCAAGCCGCAGGTCGATCACATCACCTTCCCCGACGGCAACAAGATCATCCTGCTCGCCCGCGGTCGCCTGGTGAACCTGGGCTGCGCGACCGGCCACCCGAGCTTCGTGATGTCGAACAGCTTCACCAACCAGACGCTGGCGCAGATCGAGCTTTTCAAGCACGGCGATCGCTACGAAAACCAGGTCTACGTGCTGCCCAAGCACCTGGACGAAAAGGTCGCCCGGCTGCACCTGGAACGCATCGGTGTTCGCCTGACCGAACTCAGGCCGGAACAGGCCGACTACATCGGTGTTCAGGTCGAAGGGCCTTACAAGCCGGAGCATTATCGCTACTAAGGGAAGAGGGTTTCAGGGTTCAGGGTTCAGGGTTCAGGGAATCCTGGACCGGAGCCCGCCCTGAAACCTGAACCCTGAAAACTGAAACCTTATGAGCAATCCCCAACTCAGCTTCGAGTTCTTTCCGCCCAAGAACGACAAGCAGCAGGAAACCTTCGAGCGATCGCGTGATCACCTTGCCGAGCTCGGCCCGGAGTACATGTCGGTAACCTTCGGGGCCGGCGGTTCGACGCGCACGCGCACTTTCGAGACGGTCCGAAGTATTGCCGAGGCGACCGGGGTGCCGGCGGCGCCGCATATTTCCTGCATGTCCGAGGACATCGACAGCATCCGCGACCTGCTCGACGACTACCGTGACAACGGTATCGAGCGGCTTGTGGTGTTGCGTGGTGATCGGCCCTCCGGTGGCGGCTCCGGTGTGTTCGATTACGCCGTCGACCTGGTGCATTTCATTCGGGAGCACTACGGCGACCGTTTTCACATCGAGGTTGCCTGCTATCCGGAGCATCACCCTGAGTCGAAGACGCCGAGAACCGACATCCAGCATTTTCGCGCCAAGGTCGATGCCGGTGCCGACGGCGCCATTACGCAGTACTTCTTCAGTGCCGAGAGCTATTTCCGTTTCGTCGACGATGCCCGCGCGGCCGGCGTAAATGTGCCCATCGTTCCGGGCATCATGCCGATTACCAACTACTCGGGCCTGGCCCGCTTCTCGCGCATGTGCGGCGCCGAAATCCCGCTGTGGATCGCCAAGCGCATAGAAGCCTGGGAAGCGGCAGACGACATGGCGTCGTTGCGGGCTTTCGGAGAGGAGGTCGTTACCGATCTGTGCCGGCGCCTGCTCGAAGGCGGCGCGCCGGGCATTCACTTCTATACGCTCAATCGAGCAAAGGCGCCGCTGGCGCTTTGCCGCAACCTCGGGCTCGGAAAAAACGAAACCAACGTCGCCTGAATTACTGGTCCTCGGGCCGCACATCCGGCGCCACGGCCGGGTCGAGTGGTATCGCGATCTCGATCGGGCGGCAGCAGACCCGGCAGTCCATGACGACCACCTGTCCGCGCTCGTCGGGGTCGATCAATAGTTCGTTGGGTTCATCGCACCAGGGGCAGGCGAAGCCAAAGTCTTCGCCGTGTCCGCTCTCGTCCATCATTCCTCGTCGCGGTAGATGGCGATTTCGAAGCGGCCGTCGGCGTGGATGGCGGCACGGTACATGCCGGGCGTGTTGAAGGGCATGGTCACGTTGCCTTGCGGATCGACGGCGATCACACCGCCATCGGCGCCGGCTTCCTTGAGTGTTTCATTGATGAACTGATCGGCGGCATCGTCTAGGGTCATGCCGGCCAGGCGCACCAAGCTGCAGATGCTGTGGGCGGCGACGTGACGGATGAAGAACTCGCCGTGCCCGGTGGCCGAAACAGCGCAGGCGCGGTTGTCGGCATAGGTGCCCGCACCAATGATGGGTGAGTCGCCGACGCGGCCCCAGCGCTTGTTGGCCATGCCGCCGGTGGAGGTTGCGGCGGCGAGATTGCCATGGCTGTCCAGAGCAACGGCCCCGACCGTGGAGTGCCAGCTCTCCGACAACTGGGTGGCCGCCTGTTCATCGGATCGGATGGACTCGAGCTGCTCGCGCCGGAAATCGGTGATGAACCAGTCCTCGTCCATGAATTCCAGGCCATGATCTCCGGCGAAGCTCATGGCGCCTTCGCCCATCAGCATCACGTGCGGCGAGTCGTGCATCACCAGCCGGGCGGCTTCGATTGGGTGGCGGATGCGCTTGACCGAGGCGACCGCGCCGGCTTCGAGATTGGCGCCGTCCATGATGGAGGCGTCCATCTCGACCGTGCCGGTGTTGGTCAGTACCGCGCCGCGCCCGGCATTGAATTCGGGTGAGTCCTCGAGAATACGGATGGCCGCCACGACGGCATCGAGCGCCGGCTCGCCGGATTCGAGCACTTCGTGCCCGGCCTGGGCCGCCTGTTCCAGCGCGGCGCGAATGGCCTGCTCGCGATCATCGGTCATCTTCTCCGGAAGGATCGTTCCGGCCCCGCCGTGGATGGCGATGGCGACCGGTGATTCAGCCACGGCAAGCGGGGCGGCCAGCAGCGTGGCCGCGAGGAGGAAAATTCGAAGCATATTGGTACAGTCCGTTTGTCATTGTTTGATCAAATGCAGCTTGGTGCAGTCTAGCACCAGCACTATACTGCTCGACCTGAATCTCCGGGGAGTCGTCATGTCCTTTTCGATCACAATCTTTTATGCAGGCCTGTTGGGGCTGGTGTTCCTGGGGCTCGCCCTGCAGGTGGTACGCCTGCGCCGAAGCCTCCAGGTGGGCCTGGGCAGCGGTGGCCATGAGTCACTCAATCTTGCGGTGCGCGCGCACGCCAATTTCGCCGAGTACGTTCCCATGAGCCTGATCATGCTCGCCCTGGTTGAAGCCGGCACGGCCGCGCCTGCCTGGGTGCTGCACCTGCTTGGGCTTGGGTTGCTTGCCGGACGCCTGATGCACGGATTCGTGGGCCTGAATCGAAGCGCGGGCTACACGCCCGGTCGTTTCTGGGGCACCGCGCTGACCTGGCTGGTCATCGCCATTGCCGGCTTGATGCTGGTTGCCACGGCGGTGGGGCGCTGGATCATCTGACCTTTCAGGTTTTTCGGCTCCAGTACAGCGCCGTGTAGATCTTGGGGTCGATGGCGAATCCCTCGGCGTGTCGATCGGACAGCCATTGATCGACCTGCGCCCGGCTGACCGCGTGCACCCGGATCTCCTCGCTGGCATCACCGCCGCCGTCGCCGATTCGTTTCAGTTCCGTTGCGCGAACGAATACGGCCATCTCGTCGGTCATGCCGGCCGAGGTGGGACAGGGCATGATCTCGGATACCCGACCGGCCCGCCAGCCGGTTTCCTCCTCGAGCTCGCGCGCTGCCGCTTCCAGAATCGGTTCGTCTTCCCGGCCGGGCGTGTCGCCGACCAGCCCGGCGGGCAGTTCGATGGTGGGCCGCTCGAGCGGAATACGGTATTGCTCGACCAGCAGAAGGTCGTCCTCTGGGGTCCAGGCCACGATCACGGCCACGCGATGCTGGCGCGAGAGCAACTCCCATCCGCGACGATCGATCAGAGTCAGGTAGCGACCGGCGTACAATAACGCGTCGTTGTCTGTCGTTTTCGCCATGGTTTCGGCGTCCTTGTCGGGTTGAACGAATTACGTCGACAACAGTCCCAATGTCCGCGAACAATCATCAACAGGAAACAAGGATTATGCGCATTTCCGCCATTCTAATCAGCCTCCTGGCCGGCCTGCTCCTGGCTGTGACCGCATCGGCTCAGTCCGAGGCCGAAGTCAATCAACCGGACTCCGCGCCGGAGCCCGGGCCCGAACAGTCGGCCGGTCCGCCGCCGGGACAGCAGATGTCGCACTGGATTCGCAAGGCGGCGAACGCCTACCAGAGCCAGGATATCGAAGGCTGGGTCGAGGCGACCCGGGAATTGCATAAGCTCAGACCCTACAACCAGGATTTCATGCGACAGCTGGTCGAGGGAAACGCTCTTCTCGGCAATCTCAGGGAAGCATTCAACATCATGCTCAAGATGCAGCAGCAGGGCTTATCGGTCGACTGGGATGCAATCGAGGCTGTTGAGCCGCTGCGCGAGCACAGCCTCTACGACCATCTCAAGCAGCTGATGACCGAGGCTGGCCAGCCGTTCGGCGACGCCAGCACCTGGTCGACCCTCGATAGCGAGCACGCCATGCCCGAAGCGATGGCTTTCGACAGCGCCTCGGAACGGATTTTCGTGGGGACAATCCGGGACGGCGAGATTCTAGTCAGTGAAGATGGCGAATCCTGGGACATGTTTGCTTCCCCCGAAACAGTGCCGGAGCTGGCTTCGGTTTTCGATATTGCCGTCGACGCCGAACGGAGGCACCTGTGGGCCGCCGTAGGCCGGGTTTCGCATTACCAGGGACCGGAAGCCGAAGAAGGCGCTAACAGCGCATTGCTGCGCCTCGATCTGGAGAATGGTGAACTCCAGGAGCAGTACACGCTGAGCACCGACGACCAGCGCAACCTGATCGGATCCTTGACGCTAGCCGGCGACGGCACGATATTCGCGGCCGATACGCAGGCGCCGATCGTCTATCGGCTCGAGCCCGGCCAGGAACAGATCAAGCCCTATTTCGCCCATCCCAATTTCACTAGTCTGCGCGGCATTGCCCTCAACGACGACGACAGCCTGCTATACGTGGCTGACTATGAGCTCGGCATCCTGGTTGTCGACGCCACGGGCGGTGAGCAGGCCTGGCAGTTGGCCGTGCCCGAGACCTTCAACGCCGGCGGTATCGACGGACTTTACTGGTGGAACGATCACCTGGTTGCCATTCAGAACGGCATTTCGCCGCAGCGAGTTGTCCGCCTTGAGCTGGGTCCCGACGGGCTGGGCGTGACTTCGGTTGCTCCCCTTGCTGCCGCAAAGGAAGAATTCGATACCCCGACGTTCGGTACCATGGACGGGCAAATGTTGTATTTCCTCGCAGGCAGCCACTGGCCGCATGTCGATCAGAAGGGTAATGCGGTCGACAACCTGCCCGATGTCCCGATCATGCAGCTCGATGTGGACGCGGCCTCGGTTCAGGTCGTGGGGCAGCAGGTTCTCGAGCAGCTCAAGAGGCAGGGTCGGGGTGTTCCGATCGATGAACAGGACGGCTGAGCGTTACCTAATTAGCCTCGTGGCCCAATAGTTAGCTGTGTAGTCTCAGCCGATGCAGCCGCTCGCGTAGCGGGCGGCCGAACCCCAGGCCGTCGAGCAGGGCGTCGAGCGCATCGGCATCGCCGCCGGTGCGCTCGAGCTCGCCGATATCGGTGAGCATCGGGACCTCGCAGTGCAGCCCCGTCAGGCGGCGCGCCAACCGCGCCGCCGGTTCGTTTTCCCTCAGTTTTTTTGCCAGCGTTTTTGCGCCCCGGATCTTCAGCCAGGCGATCTCGTCGAGTCGATCGTAGAGCGCGTCCAGGCTGCCGAAGTGCGCCAGCAGTGCGCTCGCCGTCTTGGGGCCCACGCCGGGTACGCCGGGGATGTTGTCGACGGCGTCGCCGGTCAGCGCCAGGAAGTCGGCGATCTGGTGCGGATGCACGCCGAAATGCTCGAATATTCCGCGGCTGTCCAAACGACGGCGGCGCGAGAAATCCCACCAATGGTCGTCATCGACCAGCAACTGGGCGAGATCCTTGTCGCCGGTGACCACGCAGACCGATTGTTTCCGCGCGCGGCACTGGCTGGCCAGCGTGGCGATGAGATCGTCGGCCTCGTAGTAGCCATCGGCACAGACGGTCAGGCCGAGCGCCCGGCCGAGATCCTGGCACCAGGCGAACTGGCGCTTTAGCTGCTCCGGGGCGGGTTCCCGATTGGCCTTGTACTCGGGATAGATTTCGTTGCGGAACGAGCTGGTCAGCGACTCGTCGAAGGCCACCGCCACGTGGCCGGCCTGCGTCTGCTCGAGCAGTTCGCACAGGAAGCGGGCAAAGCCATAGACCGCGTTGGTCGGGTTCCCGGCCGGGTCGGCAAAACGGTCGGGCATGCTGTACCAGGCGCGAAAGATGTAGACGCTGGCATCGACCAGGAAGACCGGTCGGCCGCCCGGCGTTTCGGGAGCCGATACCATTAAAAAGTTGCGGCCAGGCGCTTGCGCAGGACGCTGTTGCGCGGGAAGTGTGCGAGCAAAAATTCCATCTGGTCGGCCAGGATACGCCGACCCTGCAGGTAAACGTATTCGGCGTGTGTGGGCGTGAACGGGATGGCCAGCAGTTGCATGCCCGCTTCCTCGGGTGTGCGGGAACCCTTGTGATTGTTGCAGCGCTTGCAGGCGGTGACCACGTTGGCCCAGGTGTCGACACCCCCCTGCGAAAGCGGGTGCACGTGATCGCGCGACAGATCACGGTCGCGAAACTGCTCGCCGCAATACAGGCACAGGCTCTCGTCGCGGCGGAACAGGGCGCGGTTGGAAAGCGGCGGCGTATAGCGATCGTAGAAGCGGTGGGCGTCCGGATGGGAGCCGTTCGTGGCGATGATGGCGTTGACCGGAATTTCAGTGCGCTGTCCGCTGCTGGCGTTGATGCCGCCGTGCAGACGGTAGAGCACGCTGCCCAGGGCGTAGCAGACCTGATCGAGAACGATGAGGCGAACCGCATCCTGGTAGCCGATCCATTCGAGCGGCATGCCGGTCACGTCGGTTCGCAGTACTTGCTGGTCCAGGTTCAGCATATTGTGCTCTCCAGGCTCTACCTACCCAAGATGTTGGGTCGCGAAACCTGCGTTGCGACTATATCATCCGGATTTTGCGTGCAAATGCAACCCATTGGCGCCGCGTCGAAATCTGCACGGTTGTTTTGCTTTGCCGTTCGGTCGATTCAGTTGAAACTGTCACCCGTCATACCAGTCAAACGCGGCATCGTTCGATCAATCAATTGCCACTACGAGCCTACAGGTCAATGATGAAAAACGCATTTCGGATTTCGCTTGCCGTCGTCATGCTTCTCATGCTGCGCGCCGTACCGGCGGCGCTGCCGGCCTCGGTCGACGGCGAACCGCTGCCATCCTTGGCGCCGGTGCTGGAGGATGTCATGCCGGCGGTGGTCAACGTGCACACCAGGACCCGCGTGCAGGTGCGCACCAGCCCGTTTTTCGACGACCCGTTCTTCCGGCGTTTCTTCGACTTTCCCAGCATGCCGCGCGAGCGGGTGCAGCAGAGCCTGGGTTCGGGGGTGATCGTCGATTCCGATGGTGGCTACGTGCTGACCAACAACCACGTCATCGAGGGCGCTGATGACATCGCGGTGCGGCTCGAGGACGGGCGCGAACTGGCCGCTGAGCTGGTCGGCTCGGACCGCGATACCGACCTGGCGGTCATCCGGATCGAGAACGACAACCTGGCCGAACTACCCCTGGACGAATCCGATCGCCTGCGCGTGGGCGATTTCGTGGTGGCCGTGGGCAATCCCTTCGGCCTGGGCCAGACCGTAACCTCGGGCATCGTCTCGGCACTGGGCCGGCAGGGGCTTCGCGGATTGGAATATCAAAACTTCATCCAGACCGACGCGTCGATCAACCCCGGCAACTCCGGTGGAGCGCTGATCAACCTGCGCGGCGAGCTGGTCGGCATCAATACCGCCATCTTCACGCCCTCGGGCGGCAATGTCGGCATCGGCTTCGCCATTCCCGTCAGCACCGCCTCGCACGTCATGGAACAGCTGATCGAGCACGGCGAAGTGCGTCGTGGTTCCTTCGGTATCGAGATCCAGGATCTCGACGAGGAGCTGCGCGAGGCCCTGGGTCTCGACTCGACCCGGGGCGCGGTTGTCACCAGCCTGGCGGAGGATTCGGCGCTGCGGGCCGCGGGCCTCGAAGCCGGCGATGTGATCGTGGCGGTCGACGGTCGCCCGGTCGAGAATGCCCAGGGCCTGCGCAATATCGAAGGCCTGCTGGCGGTGGGCAGCCGCGTGCGGGTCGAATACCTTCGCGACGGCGATCGCGATTCGGTTCGCGTGGTTATCGAGGAAAACCTGGACGAACGAATCTCCGGCCAGCGGCTGGATGAACGGCTGGAAGGCGCTGCACTGGCCCGCATCCCAGAGCGCGCCCGCGCCCGGGGTGTCCTGATCGAAGACGTGCGACGCAATTCCGCGGCGTGGAATACCGGACTGCGGCCCGGCGATGTGATCGTCGGCTTCAGTGGTGGAGAAGTAGCCGACCTGAGCGAACTGCGTGAGCAATTCCCGGTCGATGGCGGCTTTGCGCTACAGATCCGCCGCCGGGGCAGGGGCTATATCGTTCGCTTTGATTAGCACGGAGCGCTGTAAACCTACCTATCCGTTCAGCAATCGACGATGGCGGTCGATGGTCTCAGACGCTACCATAACGGACAAGTAGTGAGGGAGGCGGTTTGCCGATCGCGTCGACTCTGGACAGGCCAATGAGCCACAGGGAGGTATCGTCATGAACAAACCGCCATTTATCTTCAATATATTGTTCGCTTCAGTTGCAATGCTCGCTCCGATATTGGTTTGCGCCGAGGGGCCGGAAAACACGCAGCGTGCGGAAGTCTTGGACCGGGAAACGCAGAACCGCTCCGGGATGCGGGCGCACATCGATCCCGAGACCGGTGAATTGATCGGCTACCGGGCGCCGGAGGCGACGGATGCGCGCATTAGCGATCACGTCAGGAATGCGTTGAGCCGTTCAGACGAGGGGCTGGAGTCGGTCACGCTGCCCGACGGCTCGGTGCGCGTCGATCTTCAGGGGCGTTTCCGCCATCTCAATGCCGCGCGAACGGGCTCGGGTCACGGTCCCGATTCGATTTGCGTCGATCATTATTCACACCTGTTGGCATTCATTGCCGCCAGCAGTCCGCTCAAGCAGGGGGAGGGTGAGCCATGAGTCGTCCGGGCAATATGGTTAGCGTGATCCTGATCGCATCGGCCCTGGCGTCGCCCGCGCTTGCGGCCGAGTTCATCATCGTCAATCTCGACGATCCGAACGAGGGGCTCAACGACATCACAGCCGTCTCGCCGGAAGGCGGCAACAGTGGCACAACGCTGGGCGAGCAGCGCATGATGGTGCTGGAGGAGGCGGCTGCCCGGTGGGCGGAATTCCTCGAGTTGAGCGTGGATATTCGCGTCGGCGCCAAATTCGATGTTCTGGACTGCAGTGAAACAAGTGGCATACTGGGCTCGGCTGGGCCGGATTTTGTTGATCGGGATTTCACCGGAGCGCCGAACGCTGATACCTGGTACCCGATTGCGCTGGCCGACACGTTGCGGGGCAGTAATACGCTGGGTCCTGATCAGGAACACATTGGCAGCACCTATAACGTAAAGCTGGACGATGGGGACTCGGCATGCCTCGGGGGAGCGACCTGGTATTACGGTCTGGACGGCAATGTGCCCTCCGGAGAAATTCCCCTGTTTCCGGTCGTGCTGCACGAGTTGGGGCACGGGCTCGGATTTACGACCTTCGTCGATCTGGAGAACGGCACGAAGTTCAATGGTGACGACGATGTGTTCATGCAGTTCCTGCGCGATCAGGAAACGGGCAAGCAATGGCCAACTATGACGGATCAGGAGCGCGCGGATTCCGCCCTCAATAATCCCGAAGTAGTCTGGACCGGCTCGAACGTGGATGAACAGTCCGATATCGTCACCGCGTCGGCCGCATTCAATGGCGGGTTACTGCGTATGCATGCTCCGGATCCGTTGGAGGGTGGTTCGTCCATATCGCATTGGACAACCGATGCCGATCCAGCGCTTCTAATGGAGCCAGTGATTGACGGCAGTCTCTGGGACCAAGTCGACCTCACTCCCGCCTTGCTCGAGGACATTGGATGGCCTGTCAGAGTGTTGAGCCTCATCTTCGAGGACCGCTTCGAAAATTGATAAAACGCTGTGGAAGTGAAGTTGATCTTGTGATTGGGTCGGAAAGATTCTGCTAACTTGTAGCGTCTGTCATCCGGATTGTCTGTGGCCCATATGGCCGACATGCCAAGCATCAGCCGAGATTCTGAACGGGCGGAGCATCTTATTGCCGCCGGCGACTGGCGACTCGATCATGCTTCCAACCTGGAACGTATTATTTCCGGTGTAAGCGGTGAAGCTCGCGTCGTCGATGCCCGAGGGATCGAGCGCCTTGACGCGGCTGGTGCCTTTTTGCTGCTGCGCGCCGCCCGCAGCCTTTCTCTCAAGCCCGGCGATATCGAGTTGCGCGAGGAGCACCGGCCGCTTTTCGATGTAATTGTCGCCGCGCTGGAAGGCGAGAGCGAACGCGAAACCGAGCCGCCGCCCTTGTGGCGCGAGTGGCTGGGGGGAATCGGGCTGGTTGTTGCCGGAGCGGGCGGTAATCTGCGCTTGCTGGTCGGCTTTCTCGGGTTGGCGTTAAGCCGTCTGGTGACAACCCTGTTCCGGCCGTCGCAATGGCGCGTGACTGCAACCCTTTTTCACATGCAGCAGACCGGGCTCAACGCCCTGCCGCTGACCGCGCTGCTGGCTTTCCTGGTGGGCGCTGTGGTGGCTTATCTTGGCGCGACGGTGCTGCGCGATTTCGGCGCCGAACTGTTTGTCGTCGACCTGATTACCTATGCCTTCCTGCGCGAGTTCGGGGTGTTGCTCACCGCCGTCCTTCTGGCCGGGCGGACTGCCAGCGCGTTCGCCGCCCAGATCGGTACCATGAAGTCGCGCGAGGAAATCGACGCGATGCGCACCCTCGGCCTCGATCCCGTGGTGCTGCTGGTTTTACCGCGGTTGCTGGCCCTGGTGATCATGTTGCCGATTCTGGCGCTGCTGGCCACGATTGCCGGCTTTGCCGGTGGTCTGGCGGTTTCCGCTCTGGCGCTGGGCCTCGAGCCGGACATGTTTCTCACGCGCATGCGCGAAGTCGTCACCCTGCAGCACTACCTGGTCGGCCTGTCCAAGGCGCCGCTGTTCGCCGCCACGATTGCGCTGATCGGCTGCCTGGAGGGTTTCAAGGTGGTCGGAACGGCCCAGTCGGTGGGTGAGCGCACGACATCGGCGGTGGTGCAGAGCATCACGCTGGTCATCATCATCGACGCGCTGGCGGCCATTTTCTTCATGGAGATGGGATGGTGACCGGGACGAATTCGCCCGACGACGTCGTGATCCGGGTCCGCGGCCTGGTCAATCGATTCGGTACACAAACCGTTCACCAGGGCCTGGACCTCGACGTTTACCGCGGCGAGATACTGGGCGTGGTCGGTGGTTCGGGCAGCGGCAAGTCGGTGCTGATGCGCGCCATTCTCGGTCTGCGTGGGCCCCAGGGCGGCACCATCGAGGTGCTGGGCCGGCAGGTAGACGGCAGCGGCCAGTCCCTGCAGGCGCTGCGACGACGGACCGGCGTACTCTTCCAGGACGGCGCCCTGTTTTCTTCGCTGACCGTTCGCGAGAATGTCGAAGTGCCGATTCGTACGCATTACCCGGAGATCGGCGACGATCTCTGCTGCGAGCTGGCCCGGCTCAGGATCCGGCTCACCGGCCTGCCGCTGAGCGCCTGCGGGAAATATCCCGCCGAACTGTCCGGTGGCATGCGCAAGCGCGCCGGCCTGGCGCGTGCGCTGGCGCTGGATCCCGAATTGCTTTTTCTCGACGAGCCGACGGCCGGCCTGGATCCAATCGGTGCCGCGGCATTCGACGAGCTGCTAAGCACCCTGGCCGACGCGCTGGGGTTGACCGTATTCCTGATCACGCACGATCTTGATACGCTTTACGGTATCTGCGACCGCATCGCCGTCATCGGTGAAAGGCGCATTCTGGTGAGCGGCCGCCGCGAAGTGGTCGAGGCGTTCGACCATCCCTGGGTCCAGGACTACTTCCACGGCCCGCGGGCTCGACAGGCAAAGCAGGCGCAAGCCGGAGAAACTTAATCGTATGGAACCGCGGGCCAATCACGTACTTATCGGAGCGTTCACGCTGGTGGGCGCCATTCTGCTCGTGCTCGGCGGACTGTGGTCGGCCAGGTGGGCGAGCGAAGAGGCCTGGCGGGAAGTGGAGGTGCATTTCCTGCAGCCGGTCAGTGGACTCAACGTCGGTTCGACCGTGCAGTACAACGGGATCAGTATGGGCAGCGTGCGCGACTTGCGCCTGTCCCCCGATGACCCGGGCCGGGTCATCGCGGTCATCCGTATTGAATCCCAGGTGCCCTTGCGTGAGGACACGACGGCAAGGCTGTCGGTCTCGGGCCTGACGGGGGTGTCCACCATCCAGCTTCGCGGTGGTGCTTCGGACAGCGCCCCTCTCGAGTCGGAGGCCGGTCGCGAGCGGCCGATCATCATCGCCGAGGAGTCGGGCCTGCAGCGACTGATCGAAACCTCCGAGGACATCGCCAGTACCGCCAGCAAGGTCATGCTGCGCCTGCTGGAGTTCCTCAGCGAGGAAAATGCCGAGCGCGTCAATACCACCCTGAACAACATCGATGCTTTCGTGGAGACCCTGCACGGTGAACGCGGACGCTTCGGAGAGATCGTGCAGAACCTGCACCGGGGCAGCGAGGAACTGGTGCCGCTCATCCAGGAACTGCGGGCTTCCGTGGCGGATATCTCGACGTCGCTGGAACGTCTCGAACCGGTGCTGGTCGATACCTTCCCCCAGGCCGCCGACCAGTTGCGCGATACCATGACGCAACTGTCGGTCACGGCCGGCCGAATCGATCAGATGGTGGCCCGCAACGAGGCCGCCATGGCCGGTTTCGGCGACCAGGTCATCACACCGCTCGGGCCTGCGGTTCAGGAGTTTCGCCAGCTCATCGACGAGCTTTCGAGCCTGACCGAACAGTTCGAACGCAGTCCGGCCGGTTTCCTGTTTGGTGACGAACGACCCGAGGAGTACGAGCCGAAATGATGTATCCCCTCAACAGACCGGCGGTCGTGCCGATTGTCGTGGCGATTGTCGTGATGATTCCCGTGGTGTTCCTCTCCGCCTGCGCGCTGGGCGGCGGGCAGACGCCTTACCGGCTGATCGCACCGGAGGTGGATCTCCCGGAGCCGGGACAAGCAGCTGCTGCCGACCGGACGCTCGCAGTCTCCAGGCCCGAAGCCGACCGAACCCGGGACTCGACGCGAATCCTGGTCCGGCGCGGCCGCAGTTTGATGCCCTGGAAGGGCGCGGCGTGGATCGACCGAGCCCCGGACCTGCTGCAGGGCCTTCTGGTCAGATTTCTGGACGGTCGTGTTGCCACGGTTGGCCGAACCGGGAGCCTGCCGGCGGAGTTCCGGCTGGAACTGGTCATGCGCCGTTTCGAAATGGTCGAGCGCTCTGGTGGGCTCGAGGCCGAAACGGTCATGGTGGTGCGGCTGTTCGATGCGGTCGGACGGCTACTGGCGGTCAATACGCTGGAAGGCCGGGTACCGGCAAGCGGCGAGTCGCTGGATGCTTCCGTGACCGCCATGGAAGCGGCCATGGGCGAGGTGTTCACCGATCTTTCCGACTGGCTGCAGCCGAAGGTTGCGAAGGATTCCGGTCAGTGAGAGTGCCACCAGGTCTGGCGCGGTGACGAATCTTCTCGGCCGCCGGGCGCGGTGCCTGCCTCGTCCAGCATGTCGAGGAGCGGGCGCAGCCGCTCTTGTAGCGACGCCAGGTGGGGCTTGACCCGATCGCCCTGACCGCGCTCGATCATGCGCAGGGCCTTTTCGATGCCGGGAGCCTCTTCCGGCTCAGCCCCGGGCATTACCGGGCTGGCACGACCGGCGAGGCCTTCCTCGAGAATCTGTGCGCCGTCGCGCCCGTTCGGCGGGGGCGGTGTCTGGACGATGAAGCCGGCTTCCACTTCGAGTATCTCGCCGTCGGGGCGCAGCCCCAGTTCGTCGAGATCGGGCATGAAGCGTTCCTGCAAGGTTTCCGCGCCCTCGGCGTCGGTCGCAGGAAGCAGGAACGAAAAGGTCTCGGTGTCGGATCGAAACACCGTGTCTTCACGCCGAACCCGGCGGCCAAGCGTGTCGCCGATGCGCTTGAGCGCCCGCGATGCGTGCGGTTCGCCCAGTTCCCCGAGGAGTGCCGTGAGACCGTCGAGGCGCAGGTGCATCAGCGTCAACGGCTGCTTGTGACGATGGGCGAAGCTCATCGCCTGCATCAGCCGCTCCTCGCAATAGCGACGGTTTCCGAGCCCGGTCTGGGAATCGATATGGTGGTCCTGCTCGAGCAGCCGCAGGCGCCGGGCGGACTGGCCGCTTTGCGCATAGGCCGAGGCGCGCGCGGTCAGTTCACTGGCCTGGAACGGCTTGGAAATGAAGTCGGTGGCGCCCAGCAACAGGGCATGCTTGCGCTTGGTTTCGCCGTCTTCCTCGCCCGTGATCAGCACCACCGGCAGATCGATCAGGTGGGGCTTGTCGGCCTCTCGAATCTCCTGCAGCAGATCGAGGCCACTCTTGCCACCCATGTGCAGGTCGCTGAAAAGCGCCTCGATGCGTGAGTCGGCCTGAAGCAGCTCCCACGCCTGTTCTGCCGATTCGGCCAGCACAAGGTCGAACTGCTGGCCCAGGATGCGGGTGGCACAGGCGCGCATCAGTCGGCTGTCATCCACGAACAGGATGCGCGGTCGGGACGGATTGGTATGCGTGACGGCGTTCATGCCAGTCATCATGCAATTGGTGTGCCATATATTTGATTAACTTGCTGCAGATCATCAAAAGAGCTGCCAGGAGGGCTTTTTCATGGTCGTCCAGCCCTGCCTTTGCCGAACCCGGGGTGACGATAGCGGTCAATTGACGGCACGCTCCGACAGCGCCGGGCGTGTGTCGGCTTGACTTGCCTTGAGGCGCGCCGGAGACTGACTGGTATGAGCTGGATGGGCCGAAAAGTCGATAACCTGGGCAGTGCCGTGGCCGGTGCCGGTGGCGGCATGGGGCTTTCCCAGGCTCCCGCCTTCACACAGGCGTACCTGCAGCGCCTGGGCGGCCATCTCGACGAGGCGCGGCGGACACTCGACCTGGTCGAGCGCGGCGTGCTGGTACCCGATCTCACGGCAAGCGAGCGGAGTCAGGCTGCGGCGGGCTTCGCCGAGCGCGTGGCCGAACTCGAGGCAACCTACGCTTCCATCGCCGAGGCCACGCCCCTGATGCAGCCCATTCTGATGATGCGTCATGGCGATTCCGAGATCGCCGGTCGGGCCTGGGAGGTATTCACGCCGGCGGTGCCGGTCGACGCGCCCTCCCTGATCTGGACCGGCCTCGGTGTGGTGGCCGCGCTTGTAATCTACGAGCTGTTCAAGTCGCCGGCCGCAGTGGTTCGGCGTCGGCGCCGGATGCGCACCGGTTGATTTGGAGTCGGCGCCGGACGTTGCCGGCGCTGCGCTATCCTAGTCAGCTTCGAAGCAAGCACCCGGAGTCATCATGTTCAGCGTTTCTCCCGATCGGTCCGTTCCCGTTCATTCCCTGGATCCCGAAGGCCTGGAAGCCTGGAAGAATTCCGCCGATGAAAGGACCCGCCGCTGGGTTGTAGCCAGCGGATTCCGGGCGAAGCCCGGTGAAGTCCTGCTCGTGCCCGACGAGCAAAGCGGCATCGGCCAGGTGCTCGCCGGGAGGGAACCGGATGATCGGCTCTGGGCCCTCGCAAACTTGCCGTCGGCCCTGCCGGAGGGAGACTACCGTCTCGAGTCGGACTGGTCGGTCGAAGAAAGGGAACGCGCCGCCATCGGCTGGGGCCTGGGTTGCTATCGTTTCGATCGATACAAGGAGATGGACAGGCCCGGCGCCCGGCTGGCCCTGGAGCCGGAGAGCGAACAGCGCCTTCGTGTCCTGGTCGAGACATCGGCTTTCGTTCGCGACCTGGTCAATACGCCGGCCATCGATCTCGGTCCGGCCGAACTGGCTGATACCGCGCAAAATCTTGCGTCGGAACACGATGCTGATTTCGAAGTCATCGAAGGCGAGCGACTGGAAAAGGAGTTCCCCGCCATCCACGTGGTCGGGCAGGCCGCCAGCCGCGCACCCAGGCTGATCCGCATGCAGTGGGGGCGGGAAGATGCGCCGCCCCTGGCCTTGGTGGGCAAGGGCGTGATCTTCGATTCCGGCGGACTCAACATCAAGCCCGGCTCGGGCATGGTGCTGATGAAAAAAGACATGGGCGGGGCCGCCCATGCCCTGGGCCTGGCAAGGATCGTCATGACCCTCGGGCTGGACGTGAACCTGCGCGTCTACATCCCGGCCGTGGAAAACGCCATATCCGGCAGCGCCTACCGGCCGTCGGACATCATCAATACGCGCAAGGGAACGAGCGTGGCAATCGGCAATACCGATGCCGAGGGACGGGTGGTGCTGTCGGATGCCCTGACCCTGGCCTCGGAGGAGGGCGCCGAGCGCATCATCGATTTCGCCACGCTCACCGGGGCGGCCCGTATCGCGCTGGGTGAGGATTTGCCGCCGGTTTACGGGCGCGACACCGGCAGCGCGCGGGCCATCCAGGACCTGAGTTTCGAGCTAGAGGATCCACTCTGGCACATGCCCCTGTTCGAACCCTATCGCCGGCAGATCGAGCCGGCAATTGCCGACATTTCGAACACCGGAACGTCCAACTTCGGCGGCAGCCTGACCGCAGCTCTGTTCCTCGACCACTTCGTCGAGGCGGGGATCGACTGGTACCACCTTGATATCTATGCCTGGAACCTGTCCGACCGCCCCGGGCGCCCGGCCGGCGGCGAGGCGCAGGGTCTGCGCAGCATGTGGCGCTGGTTGCAGACGCAGTACGGATGATTCATCCGGCCGTGAGACAGGTCGGAAGGGCTTCCCGGGCAGATTGCACGCCGGAGGCTTGCGGCCACAGCAGCCGTGTCGAGCGCGGCATTTGGCGTTACGATATTGCCAAGCGATACATTTGAAGCCCTAGGGTGCTATTGGAGGATGATGTGATGCGTTATTTCCTGATTTTCGTTGCCGTTTTGGCGCTGGCAGCCTGCCAGTCCGAGGAGTCCAGCGAGATCGAAGAGACCGGCGACGAGGCGGCTGAACAAGTCGAAGAGGCCGGCGAGGAAGCAGCTGAAGCCTACGAAGAGTTTCAGGAAGAAGGCGAACAGGCTCGCGAGGAGATCGAGGAGTTCGTCGAAGAAGGTCCAACGACAGACGAAGAAGCCTTGCATGAGCAGCTCTGGGAGCGCGCT
This sequence comes from Wenzhouxiangella psychrophila, assembly GCF_042310375.1. Classification (NCBI taxonomy): domain Bacteria; kingdom Pseudomonadati; phylum Pseudomonadota; class Gammaproteobacteria; order Chromatiales; family Wenzhouxiangellaceae; genus Wenzhouxiangella; species Wenzhouxiangella psychrophila. The sequence goes on from NZ_JBHJMQ010000001.1 coordinate 540,240, forward strand.
CGTGAACTGGCCGAAGAGGCCCGCACAAAGACTGAAGAGGCCCTGGCTGCCGCCGAGGAAGAAAGCGGTGACGCCTGGGAAGAGACGCGTCAGGCCGCTGAACGGGCCCGCGAGCAAGCCGAGAATGCCTGGGAAGAAGCCAGCCAGTTCGCTGACGATACCTGGGAAGGCACCAGCGCCGAGGCGCGTGACGCCTGGCAGGAAGCCCAGTCGGCCTGGGATCGCCTGGCCGAGCGGATGGAAGAGAAATCCGACGACGGCGAAGAAGGCGACGAAGGCGACGAGCAGTAAGCCTCGGTGACGCCCCCGAGCGCGCCGCCCCGCACCGGGGCGGCGCGCGTTTTTGAAGCGACAACCAGCAGGAACCATTTCAACGGTGTCTGACAGCTACCATCCGGGCGAACTGGAGCCCGCCATTCGCCGCCAATGGGAAGAGCATGACGCCCACCGGGCCGAATCCGGCGATGGTGAGCGTTTCTACTGCCTGAGCATGTTCCCTTATCCCTCGGGCAAGTTGCACATGGGCCACATGCGCAACTACACCATCAGCGACGTCATCTCGCGCTATCACCGAATGCAGGGCCATCGCGTGCTCCAGCCCATGGGCTGGGACGCGTTCGGCCTGCCGGCTGAAAATGCCGCCATGGCCAACGGCGTGCCGCCGGCGAAATGGACCCGCGACAACATCGAGCACATGCGCGGCCAGCTCTGGCAGCTCGGCTTCGCTATCGACTGGGAACGCGAACTGGCGACCTGTGATCCCGAGTACTACCGTTGGAACCAGTGGTTTTTCCTCAGGCTGCTCGAGCGCGGCGTCGCCTACAAGAAGACCGGTACCGTTAACTGGGACCCGGTCGACCAGACCGTGCTGGCCAACGAACAGGTCATCGACGGGCGCGGCTGGCGCACCGGCGCGCCGGTGGAAAAGCGCGAGATCCCGATGTACTACCTGCGCATCACTGACTATGCCGACGAGCTGCTCGAGAGCCTGGACACGCTCGACGGCTGGCCGGAGCGGGTGCGCACGATGCAGGCCAACTGGATCGGCAAGAGCGAGGGCGCCGAGATCGAGTTCACCTGCGGCGACGAGACGATCAAGGTATTCACCACCCGCCCCGACACGCTGATGGGCGCCACTTTCATGGCCGTTGCCGCCGAGCACCCGCTGGCCCGGCAGGCCGCCGAGAGCAATCCCGAGCTGGCCGGCTTCATCGCCGAATGCGAGAAGGGCGGTGTGTCGGAAGCCGATATCGCCACTCAGGAAAAGAGGGGCATGGACACCGGTCTGAAAGCCGTACACCCGCTCACCGGAGACGAGTTGCCGGTATGGGTGGCCAATTATGTGCTGATGACCTACGGCGAGGGCGCCATCATGGCCGTGCCCGGTCACGACGAGCGCGATTTCGAATTCGCGCTCAAGTACGAGCTGTCCATCCGGCAAGTGATCAGCCTGCCCGACGGGCGCGATTACGACGACCGTAACTGGCACGACGACTATGCCGCCAAGCAGGGCCGCCTGGTCAATTCGGGGGCATACGACGGTCTCGAGTGGTCGAAGGCCTTCGAGGCCATCGTCGCCGACCTTGAAAAGCATGGCGTCGGCCGCGCGCGCACGCAGTTCCGCCTGCGCGACTGGGGCATTTCCCGCCAGCGCTACTGGGGTTGCCCGATTCCGATCATTCACTGCCCGGACTGCGGCGACGTGCCGGTGCCCGACGAAGACCTGCCGGTCGTACTGCCCGAGGAGCTCGTGCCCGACGGCTCCGGCAACCCGCTCAACCGTCATAGCGAATTCATCGATACCAGCTGCCCCGAGTGCGGGAAGGCGGCGAAGCGCGAGACCGACACCATGGACACCTTCGTCGACTCGTCCTGGTATTTCCTGCGCTACACCGGCCCGGACAACGACGAGGCCATGGTCGACGAGCGCGCCGACCAGTGGATGCCGGTCGACCAGTACATCGGCGGTATCGAGCACGCCATCCTGCACCTGCTCTACGCGCGCTTCTGGACCAAGCTGATGCGCGATGAGGGCCTGGTCAAGGTCGCAGAGCCATTCAAACGCCTGCTCACCCAAGGCATGGTGCTGGCCGAGACTTACTATCGCGAGGACGACACGGGTCGCAAGACCTGGTTCAATCCGGCCGACGTCGAAGTCCAGCGCGACGGCAAGGGGCAGGTCGTGCGCGCGGTGCTCAAGGATGACGACCAGCCGGTCACGCCCGGCGGCATCGAAAAGATGGCCAAGTCCAAGAACAACGGCGTCGACCCGCAGGAGCTGGTCGATACCTACGGTGCGGATACAGTTCGCCTTTTTTCCATGTTCGCGGCCCCGCCCGAGCAGTCGCTGGAATGGTCGGAAGCCGGGGTGGAAGGCGCCTGGCGTTTTCTCAAGCGGCTTTACGCGGGCGTTCAGGCTCATGTTGCCGAGGGCGCGCTTCCCGGCCGCAAGCCCGAACAGCTCGAGGGCGAGGCACGCGAGTTGCGCACCCGGCTGCACGAGACGATTGCCAAGGTGGGCGACGACATGGGCCGGCGCCAGACCTTCAACACGGCGATTGCCGCGATCATGGAGTTCTGCAACGAACTGCAGCGATTCGAACCCGAGGGTGCGCCCGGAAGGGAACTGGTCCAGGAGGCCTGGGAGTCGGTGGTCCGACTGATTGCGCCGGTGACGCCGCATATCGCCGAATCGCTGTGGCGTGACCTGGGTCGCGAAGGCCCGGTTTTCGCAGCGGGCTGGCCGACGGTCGACGAATCGGCCCTGGAGCGTGCGGCCGTGACCGTGGTGGTGCAGGTCAACGGCAAGGTGCGCGGGCGCGTTGATGTCACACCGGGCTCGGACCAGGAGACCGTGCAGGCCGCGGCCATGGCCGACGACAACGTGGCCCGTCACCTGCAGGACAAGACCGTCCGGAAAGTCATCCTGGTGCCCGACAAGCTCCTCAATATCGTGGTCGGTTGATGCGCATTCCCGTTCTCGTCATCCTGTCCGTGGCGCTGCTGGCAGCCTGTGGCTTCCAGCTGCGGGGCGATGCCCGGCTGCCTGGCTTCATGGACCGGACCTTTGTTGCCGTTGCCGATGACAGCACCGTGTTCATGCGGGAGCTCGGGCTGCTGCTGGAAGCCAACGGCGTGGAGCTTGCCGGCGAGCCGGGACCGGAGGCCGCCACGCTTCGCATCGATTCGCAGAACATCTGGCGCCAGCCACTGTCGGTGAGCGGCCAGGCGCGGGTGCGCGAATTCCTGATCGTGTTCGAAGTCAGCTGGTTGCTCGAGAACGTCGAAGGCGAGCAGGTGCTGGAGCGCTCCACGATCCGGCTAACGCGCGATTACAGCTTCGACGAGGGCGAGATCCTGGCCGCCCAGCGCGAGGAAGAGTTCCTGCGCGACGATCTCGGCCGGGCGATGGCGACTCAGTTGGTCCGGCGCCTGGAGGCGCTCGCCGGGACCAGCGGATGAAGCTGTTTCCCGAAAAGCTGCCGCAACGCCTCAGGCAGGGCCTGGATCCGGTCTACTTGATCGCCGGCCAGGAGCCCTTGCTGATCGAGGAGGCCTGTGATGCCGTGCGGGCCGCCGCGCGCGAGAATGGCGTGGGCGAACGCCTGGTGCTCGAGGCCGATGCGCGCTTCGACTGGAGCCAGCTCGGCGGCGCTACTGAAACCAGTTCGCTGTTCGCCACCCAGCGCCTTGTGGAAGTGCGCCTGCCGACGGGAAAGCCCGGGCGAGAAGGCGGCGCGGCGTTGCGCGAATTTGCTGACAAGGGCGGCGACGACATCCTGCTGGTCAAGTGCGATGCCTGGGACATGGGCAGCGAGAAGACTGCCTGGGCCAAGGCCCTGGACGCGACCGGTGTGTACGTACCCTGCTGGAAGGTCAAACCACAGCGACTGCCGCAGTGGGTTGCTCAGCGTTTGTCCAGCCGGGGTATACGGGCCGACCAGTCCGCCTGCAGGTTCCTGGCCGAGCGGCTGGAGGGCAACCTGCTGGCCGCCGCACAGGAGATCGAGCGCCTGGCCCTGCTTTATCCGGCCGGACAGGTCGGCCTCGAAGCCGTGCGCGCGGCAGTTACCGACAGTGCGCGCTTCGACAGTTTTCGCCTGATGGAGCTGGTGTTCGCCGGCCAGGCCGGCCCGGCCGTGCGCTGTATCCGCGGGCTCAAGGAGGCCGACACGCCCATGCCGATGATCGTCGGGGCGCTGGCGCGCGAGTTGCAGACGATCGGTAATTTCCAGCTGCTCACGCGTTCGCAGTCGGCGGGACAGGCCTTCAAGACCCTGGGTATCTGGAAGAGTCGCCAGCAGCCGGTGGCGGAAGCCGCCCATCGCCTGTCGCCCGAAGTGGTGCGCCAGACCCTGGCGCGCCTTTCGGAGCTCGACCAGCTGTCCAAGTCGACCGGGCGCGAAATGTTCTGGCTCAGGCTCGAACGGTTGTGCGTGGCGCTGGCCACCAATCGCCCGGAGTACAGCGCGGCATGAATCACGCCACGGTCATCTTCGGCGGCACCTTCGACCCGGTGCACTATGGCCATCTGCGCGCGGCCGCCGAGGTGTGTGAGAAGCTGGCCGTCGACGATTTCCGTCTGTTACCGGCAGGCATACCGCCGCATCGCGACTATACCGGGGCGGAGGCCTATCATCGCCTGGCCATGCTCGAGCTGGCACTGGCGCCGTATCCCGACCTCACTGTCGACGAGCGCGAGGTGCGCCGCGACGGCCCTTCCTACATGGTCGAGACCCTGGCTTCCATCCGCGACGAGGCCGGGCCGCGGCCGATCATTCTCTGCCTTGGGCAGGATGCCGCCAATAAGCTCAACGGCTGGCATCGCTGGCGCGAGCTCCTCGAACTGGCCCATTTGCTGGTCATGAAGCGTCCCCGCAGCCGACCCAAGTACTCGGGCGAAGTGGCCGAGGTACTGCGCGAACGCCGCGTGCGCCGAGCCAACCAGTTGATGGAAACCGAGTCCGGCCGGGTTTGCTATCTGGGGGTGACCCAGTTGGCCATCTCCTCGACCGATATTCGCCGGCAAGTGGCCGATGGGCGGGACCCGCGCTTTCTGTTGCCGTCGACCGTGCTGGCCTACATCCGCAAACACGGCCTGTACGGATACTGATTCAAGCTGAATGAGGCAATACTTTCGGTTGCATTAGTAGTGCTGACAAGGCGTAAAATATGGCTTGTGTTCAATCATGGATGATTCGTTGAGCGAAAAGGAATTGACCGACCCGCAGGACTTGCGGGATCTCGCCGTCTCCGTTCTGGAAGACGCCAAGGCCCAGGATATCCAGGTTATCGATCTGTCCGAGCGCAGCAGCTTTGCCGACTACATGGTCATCGCCTCCGGGACTTCTTCCCGCCAGGTCAAGGCCGCGGCCGACCGGTTAGTACAGCGCGTCAAGTCGCTTGGCATCCAGCCGCTGGGCGTGGAAGGAGCTGACGACGCGGACTGGGTGCTGGTCGACCTGGCCGACGTCATCGTTCACGTCATGCAGCCCCAGACCCGCGCGTTCTACAACCTCGAGAAACTCTGGGCGGCGCCTCCGGCCACCCGTTCCAGCGCGCAAGCCTGAGTTCGCCGCCGTCTCATGGAGTTGGTGGTTGCAGGTGTAGGCACCCGCATGCCCGCCTGGGTGGCCGACGGCTGGCGGGAGTATGCCCGCCGAATGCCGCCGCACCTTCCGCTGCAGCTTGTCGAGGTGCCGGTGGCCGGCAAGGCCGGGGCGGGGCGCGAGTCTTCCCTGGAGGCCGAACGCCTGTTCGGCAAGTTGCCCGAGCGTGCCCGCGTGGTGGCCCTGGAGATCACGGCACGACCCTGGTCGACCGAGAAGCTGGCCTCCCGACTGGAACAATGGCAGCTCGACGGTGATCCGGTTTGGTTCCTGATCGGCGGGGCCGATGGGCTCGACGCGTCGGTTCTCGAACGTGCCGACGAACGCTGGTCCCTGGGCCTGGCCACCTTGCCGCATATGCTGGTTCGCGTGTTGGTGGCTGAACAGCTCTATCGGGCTTCGACTATCCTCTCCGGCCATCCTTACCACCGCGCCTGAGGCACGGCGGGTTGGCTGGTTCGCTTGTTCGCTTGTTTGCTCGTTCGGCTTCGAACAAGGCGGTGTGGGGGTTTCGTGATTGGGCAACTCCGGATCGACTTGACGCATCATTCAAAAAGCCACTTACACTGCTGCCCAACAAGCGAACCAGCGAACCAGCGAACCAGCGAACCAGCGAACCAGCGAACCAGCCAACAAGCCAACAAGCCAACCACCATGAACACATCCAGCCGTCTGATCCTGGCTTCCGCCTCCCCCCGCCGCCGCGAACTCCTGTCGCTGTTCGAGATCGACTTTGACGTTCAGCCGGCGGATATTGACGAGACAGTGCGTGAGGGGGAGCCGCCGGAGGATTATGTACGGCGCATGGCGCGCGAGAAGGCGCTGGCAATCCACGACCGTGACGACGAGGGCTTTGTGATCGGTTCGGATACCGCCGTCGTTCTCGATGGCGAATGCCTGGGCAAGCCCGTCGACGATGACGATGCCCGCGACATGCTGGAGCGCCTGTCCGGAACGGTCCACCAGGTGCTCTCGGCCGTGGCATTGGTGGCGCCCGGTGGGCGGGTCGTCGAACGCCTGAGCGTTACGGCGGTCGAATTTGCCCGGCCGCCCGGTTCTTGGATCGATCGCTATGTTGCCTCCGGCGAGCCGCACGACAAGGCCGGCGCTTATGGCATTCAAGGGACGGCTGGCATCTGGGTACGTTCGCTTTCGGGAAGCTACACCGGCGTGGTCGGTTTGCCCCTGTTCGAGACCGGCGAATTGCTGCGTAAAGCCCGGTTCGTCGACTGACGCAGCGCACTGTCCGGAGGGCTCCCGGACGGTGCGGGTGCTATTCTTGCCGAATGTTGAATATCTTGAGCGGACTTCGTCGCCGTGAGTGATGAAATACTGATCAATGTCTCGCCGACAGAGCGGCGCGTGGCCGTGGTGGAAAGTGGTCTGCTGCAGGAGCTTTACCTGGAGCGCAGTGGCGAGGCCAGCTACGTGGGCAATATCTACATGGGCCGGATCGAGCGGGTGCTGCCGGGCATGCAGGCCGCCTTTGTCAATATCGGCCTGGAACGAACGGCCTTTCTGCACGCCTCCGACATGGTGCCGCGCCAGTCCGAACCGGACGAGAATGGCGAAACGCGACCCACTCCCCTGATTACCGAGCTGGTCAACCAGGGACAGAAGCTGCTGGTCCAGGTGATCAAGGATCCGCTCGGCACAAAGGGCGCGCGCCTGACCACCCAGCTGAGCATTCCGTCGCGCTACCTGGTCTTGCTGCCGGGCGTGACCAGCCTGGGTGTGTCGGTTCGAATCGAGGCCGAAATCGAGCGAGAGCGGTTGCGCGGTCTGCTTCGCGAGTTGACCGGTGAGGAGCCCGAGCACGGGTTCATCATCCGCACCAATGCCGAGGGCGCCGAAGCCGACGCCCTGGCCCGGGATCTCAAGTACGTGCGCCGATTGTGGCCGCGTATCGAGGCCGACGCTGACCAGGCGTCCGCCGGGCAACTCGTCTACGAGGACCTCTCCCTGCCTTACCGCTCGCTCAGGGATCTCATGCATGCCGGCATCGAAAAAGTGCGTATCGATGAGCAGGAGACCTTCCAGCGTGCCCTGCGCTTCGCCGGCGAGTTCTTTCCGGAATGGGCCGATCGCATCGAGTTCTACGATGGCGAAGGCCCGTTGTTCGATCTCTACGGGGTGGAGACCGAGATCGAGCGTGCACTTGATCGCAGCACGCCGCTGAAATCCGGTGGACACCTGACCATCGACCAGACCGAGGCGATGACCACCGTCGACGTCAATACCGGTTCCTACCTGGGCTACCGCAATCTCGAGGAAACCATCTACAAGACCAATCTCGAGGCGGCACAGGCCATCGCGCGCCAGCTTCGGCTGCGCAACCTCGGCGGAATCATCATCATCGATTTCATCGACATGACCGAGGACGATCACAAGCGCCAGGTGCTGCGTACGCTGCAGCGGGCCCTGTCGCGCGATCACGCACGCACGACCGTGTCGGAGATCTCGCCGCTGGGCCTGGTGGAAATGACGCGCAAGCGCACCACCGAGAGCCTCGAGCATCGCCTGTGCGAGTCCTGTCCGGCCTGTGACGGTAGCGGCAGGGTCAAGAGCGTCGACACGGTCTGCTCGGAAATCTTTCGCGAGATCATGCGGGCGGTACGCCAGTTCGAAACCGGGCAGATGCGCGTGATGGCCTGCCCGGTCGTGGTCGACCGTATGCTCGAGGAACACCACCGCTCGATTGCCGAGCTGACCGAGCAGCTGGGTACCAGCATCCAGTTTCAGCCCGAAGAACAGTACGACCAGGAACAGTTCGACGTGGTCCTGCTTTGAGCGAACGCCGCACCCACACGCCACCATCGAAGACGCGAACGTTCCTGACCAGGGTGCGGCAGTGGCTGGCGGCGATCGCGGCCGTAATGATCATTGCCACGGCCGTTGTCGTGGGCATCGGTCGATTGCTCATTCCGTACGCCGATGAGCTGCGCCCCTGGCTGGAGACGCAATTGTCCGAACGACTCGGGCAGCCGGTGTCGATCGATCGCGTCGAGGCACGCTGGCCGCGGCTGACGCCGCAGATCACGCTCAACGGCCTCGAAGCCGGCTCCGGCGACGGGCCGCTGCTCGAAGTCGCCCGGGCCCGGCTGGAATTGCACCTGCCGGACCTGGTGCGTCCGGATCGCAATCCATTCCGCTTTGTGCTGCTGGGTCTGGACCTGGTGCTGGCCGAGGACGAGGCCGGCCGCTGGGGTCTGACGCTGGAGGATGGTGCGCAGGTCACCGGACAATCGGCTGGCGGCCAGGCACTTGCCGGCGACCTGATCGTGCGGGACGTCAACGTCCGTGTTCGCCCGCATGAAGGCCCGACGCTTGATTTGGTCATCAGCGAGGGGGAGATTCGCCGCCGCGGCGATCGCACGGGCCTGGTGGCGCGGGCGCGCCCTGCTGCCGCGCCCGAGGCCGAACTGTCGCTGACCTTGCTGGGTACACACGCTGAAGGTCGTCTGCAGTCACTGTCCGGCCGGGTGGACCTGCGCCGCCTGCGCCTGGCCGCGCCCGGGCTCGAGGGTTTCCTGCCGGAATTCCTGCGTCTGCCGCCGGACCGCCTCGATGCCGACCTGGCATTTGGCTGGCACGAGGCGCACGGCGGCTCGGCGGACCTGGATCTGGAGTTGACCGGCAGTGACGACTTCAATGCCACCGCCGAGCTGCGCCTGGAGCGCCGCGACCGCCGCATCGATGCCGAAATTATTCGCCTGGCCAGCGGCGGGAATGTGCTGGCGCAAAACGTCGTTGTCGCGCAGGAAGACGATCGGTGGGCGGCTTCCGTTCCCGGCCTGGCACTGGCTGATATTCACGACCTGGCCGGGCGCTGGCTCGGCGATTGGCAGCACTGGCCAGGGTCGATGACGGGTCAGCTCAGCGATCTCGAAATGCTCTACGAGCATCCGGGCGCTTTTCACAGGCTCGGGGGTGCAATCAATGGCTTGAGCGTCGATCTGGCGGGCGACCGAATCCGGCTGGCCGATCTGGATCTTGACCTGGGCGTGGACGGCGATCGCGCTGCCCTGTCGCTGTCGGGCAGCCCCGTGATCGACTGGCCGGCCCGGATGCGTCGCACGATTCCGATCGAAACGATTTCCGGCCGGCTCATCGTTTCGGCGGGCGCGGTGCAACTCGACGATATCGTGGGTGAGCGGCCCGAGGCCGAGGGCCGGGCCAACGGCTGGGTATGGCTCGGGGGCGAGCGGCCCTTCTTCGACTTCACCGTCATTTCCGACCGGGTCGGTGCCGTCGATCCGCGTCCGTGGCTGCCGGCCGGAAAGATTCCGCCCAAGGCGCTCGCCTGGCTGGATCATGCCTTGCTGGGTGTTTCCGGGGCCAGCGGTGGGCTCAACTATCATTTCCGCGCCGGCCGCAAGTTTCCCACCTGGGGTTCAGGCGATTTCCAGGCCTGGATCGATTTTCGCGGGGCGGAAGTGGACTACTGGGAGGGCTGGCCGCTGGCTCGAGACCTTCGCGGGCGGGTCGACTTCGTCGGCCGCAGCATGGTCGCCCGTGTCGATGGCGGGCTTTTCGGAGACATTCCCGTATCGGCCGAACGGATCGCCATTGATGATCTGACCGCGCCCGAGATCGAGATCTCGCTGGCCGCGGACGAGGTCCCTGCGGAGCAGGTGCACGGCGTGGTCGCGTCCTTTCCGATCGAGGGTTGGTCGCGATTCGTCGACCCCGTCGCCGCCTCGGGCGAGTTGTCGGTTCAAACGGACCTGTTTCTGCCGCTGCGCCGCATGCCCGAGTGGCGAATGAACGGTCGCGTCACCCTCGCGGGCACAACGCTGGCCGTGCCGGAGGTCAACCTGCGGTGCCCCGAGTTGCGCGGTAGTGTTTCCTTCGATCGCAACGGCATTGAACCGGCGCAGTTGCAAATGGCGGGAACGGAGGATGGCAGCCTGGAGATCGAGGCCGGATTTTCGTCGCCGGCCCGACTGGGTGTGAGCGGGAACCTGCCGCTTTCACGCATGCTTCCGGATCGCCCTCCTTTCTCAGCGCTGGCCGATCGTATCGGCGGCGCCAGCCGGTGGCAGCTGAGTCTCGATGCTCATCCGGCCGGTGGCTGGCAACTGGAAGCACGGTCGGACCTGCGCGGGCTCTCGCTGGATCTGCCGCATCCGCTGAGCAAAACAGCCGATGAGGCGATGGCCCTGAATCTGAGTATGCTCCGGCAGGATGACGCGCTGACCTTCAGCGGCCGCCTGGGCGAATGGCTCAACCTCACCGCTGAGGACGTCGAGGGTCGCTGGCGCCTGGCGGCCGGTCTGGAGCAGGCGGCTCCGGCACTACCATCGAACGCGGGATTCGAAGTGGCCGGTAGTGTCGGCAGGCTGGATCTGAAGGATTGGGGCGACTGGCTGTCGAGTCTCTCGATGTCGCCGTCGGGCTCGGCCGCGACCGGTTCGGGAAGCATCCGGCTTCAACTCGGGCGCCTCGAATATGGCAAGTTGACCCTGCGCGACGTGGCGCTCGATGCGCGACGTGACCGGGCACAGTGGCAGCTGGCGCTGTCGGGGGAGTCCATCGAGGGTGACATCAGGGTTCCCCTGCCGATCGATTCCGGGCGCGTTGTCGCGATCGATCTGGAGCGCCTGGACCTGGCCCGCAGCCTGGCCGAACGGCCGGTTGAGGATCTGGCCAGCTCGCCGGTGCCGGCACAGACGAGTACGCGGGTGCCGACCGATTTCCCGCCCATTCATCTGCTGGTTGAGAACCTGCATGTCGGCGGGTTTCCGCTTGGGCTCGTTCGGATCGAAAGCCACGCACGCCGGGACGGAATCGAAATCGAGCGGATCGAGGTGGTCGGGCCGCAACTGGAGCTGAGCGGTTTCGGACGCTGGATTCTGGAAGACGCCGGGCCAGTGACCGAGTTCCAGGGGCGCCTCATCAGCACGGATCTACCGGCCCTGCTCGAGAGCTTCGGCCAGGAAACGCAGTTCAATGCCGACCATGCGCAAGTGGACATCGAGGGGCGCTGGTCGGGCGCGCCGGTCGATTTTTCCCTGGCGCGGCTCAGCGGCAACCTTCAACTGATCATGACCGACGGAAGCATTCCGGAAGCGCAGCCGGGCGCCGGTCGGCTGGTCGGCCTGATCAGTCTCAGCGCCATGCCGCGGCGCCTGATGCTCGACTTTCGTGATGTCTTCGGCCAGGGGCTGAAGTTCGATCGTATCGAGGGTTCCTTCGAAATCGACGGGGGCGTGGCCCGAACCGAGGGGCTGCGTCTTGCATCGCCGGCGGCCGATATCACGGTCAGTGGCCAGACCGACCTGGGCAGCCGGACCTATGACCAGACCGTCCTGGTCGAGCCCGGTGTGGGCGGTACGCTGCCTGTTCTCGGGGGGCTGGCCGGTGGTCCGGCCGGCGCCGCCGCGGGGCTGATCCTGCGCAGCCTGCTCGAGCGCCCGCTTCAGGGCATTGCCGAAGCGCGTTACCGGGTCACGGGCCCGTGGGACGATCCGAACGTCGAATTGATCGATGCCCGCGCCGCCGAGCCGGATGAAAACCGCGACGACAATGGGAACAAAAATGAGACTTCATCCGGGCCACCCGATTGAAACTATCCACCTGAGACAGAATATCCCTTGGCATGTATGAACAAGTGCTCGATAGCCTCCTGGCCCCGGCCGGTGTAGGCGAGAAAGAAATGGAGCTGGCGCTCGGCCGGCTGGTGTCTTCGCAGATCGACTTCGGCGAGCTTTATTTTCAACGCCGCGTCAGCGAGGGCTGGTCGCTCGAGGACGGCGCCGTCAAAAGCGGCAGTTTCGATTCCGACCAGGGTGTCGGCGTCCGGGCCGTCGCCGGTGCCGGCACGGGCTTCGCCTACGCCGACTCCCTGGCGTTGCCGGCCCTGCTGGATGCCGCCGGAAGCGCACGCGCCATCGCCCGTACCGGCGGCAACGGCATGGTGCGCGTCGGCCAGCCCCGGGTGGCGCCGGCGCGCTACGGTGCGCACGATCCGGTTGGCGGCGGTGAATCGTCGGAGCGGGTCGAGCTGCTGCGTACCATCGACGCCTACGTGCGCTCGCTCGACGAGCGGGTCAGCCAGGTCAGTGTCAATCTCGCCGCCAGTCACGATTCGATCCTCGTGGCCGCCACCGACGGGCTGCTCGCCGGCGATGTCCGGCCATTGGTGCGCCTGGATATTCGGGTGCTGATGGAATCCGACGGCCGGCGTGAGCAGGGCATGTCCGGCGGCGGCGGCCGCTGGAGCATGGCCTCGATCATGGAGCCGGAGTTCTGGCAGGAGCACGCCCGCGAGGCCGTCCGGATTGCGGCGGTCAACATGACCGCCGAAGCCGCGCCCGCCGGTTACATGACCGTGGTGCTCGGCTCGGGATGGCCCGGCGTGCTGCTGCACGAGGCCGTCGGTCACGGGCTGGAAGGCGATTTCAACCGCAAGGGCATTTCCGCTTTCGCCGATCGCATGGGCGAGATGGTGGCGACCGAGGAGTGCACGGTGGTCGATGACGGCACGTTGGCGGACCGGCGCGGTTCGCTGAGCATCGACGACGAGGGCACGCCTTCGGCCTGCAACACGCTGATCGAAAACGGCCGGCTCGTCGGCTTCATGCAGGACCGGCTCAATGCGCATCTCATGGGGGGCAAGCCGACCGGCAATGGACGTCGCGAGTCTTTTGCCCATCTGCCCATGCCGCGCATGACCAATACCTACATGCTGCCGGGCAGCCACGATCCCGGCGAGATTCTCGCCTCTGTCGAAGACGGCATCTACGCGGTCGGTTTCAACGGCGGACAGGTGGACATCACTTCCGGCAAGTTCGTGTTTGCCGCCTCCGAGGCCTATCGCGTCAAGAACGGCAAGGTCGGCGCGCCGATCAAGGGGGCCACCCTGATCGGCAACGGCCCGGACGTGCTCACGCGCGTTGGCATGGTCGGCAATGACCTCGAACTCGACGCCGGCGTGGGCGTTTGCGGCAAGGAGGGCCAGGGCGTGCCCGTGGGTGTCGGCCAGCCGACGCTGAGAATCGACGGGCTCACCGTCGGAGGTACGGGATGAGCCGCAGCGCACTGACCGAGGTGGATAGTTCAGCCCTGCTGCACGATCCGGAGCGCGAGACCGAGCTTTTGGTCGGCATTGCCCAACGCGTGCTCGAACGCGCCCGGGAAGGCGGCGCCGAAGAGGCCGAAGTTTCCCTGGGATCGAGCCTGGGTCGTGAAGCGACCGTGCGCCTGGGAGAGATCGAAACGCTCGAGGAAGCCCGTGATCGCAGTATCCAGGTCAGCGTCTACGTGAACCAGTGCACCGGAGGTGCGAGTACCGGGGATCTGCGGCCGCAAGCCATTGACGAGACCGTTGACCGGGCCCTAGCCATCGCCCGCAATACCCAGCCCGACCGGGCAGCCGGCCTGGCCGAGGCCGGACTGATGGCCACCCGGTTTCCCGACCTGGATCTGTGGCATCCCGAGGATATTCCGCTCGAGGACCTGATCGAACGTGCCCTGAGCATCGAAAACGCCGGCCGGGGCGCCGATGAGCGCATCGCCAATTCCGAGGGGGCGAGCGTGACCAGCGAGGCGAATCTCGGGGTCTATGCCAACAGCCACGGCTTTGTCGGGCGCATGCGCGGCACGGCTTACTCTCAGAGCTGCGTGCTCATCGCCCGGGACGAAGCGGGCATGCAGCGCGACTACGAGTTCGATATCCAGCGGCGCTGGGGCGCTCTGGCCGCGCCGGAGGACACCGGTGCAAGCGCGGCGCGTCGGGCGGTTCGTCGCCTGGGCTCGAAGCGTATTCGAACCGGCCGGATGCCTGTGTTGTTTTCGCCGGAAGTCGCCCGCGGACTGCTCGGCCACCTGGTTGCCGCCGTCTCCGGCGGCAATCTTTACCGGCGCAGCAGCTTCCTGCTCGATGCCGTCGGCGAGCGCGTGATGCCGGAGTGGGCGTCGTTGATCGAACGACCGCACCTGCCCGGCGCGGCGCGTTCGGCGGCTTTCGATGCCGACGGCGTGGCCACCCGCGAGTCGCCGCTGGTCGAGTCGGGCGTACTCTCGCGCTACGTGCTGAGCAACTATTCGGCGCGCCGGCTTGGGCTGGAGACCACCGCCAATGCCGGCGGCATTCACAACCTGGAGCTGGTCGGCGCGACGCATTCGTTCGACGAGCTGGTCGCCGAAATGGGTGAGGGCTTGGTGGTCACCGAACTGATGGGGCAGGGCATCAACCTGGTCACCGGCGACTACTCGCGCGGCGCGGCGGGCTTCCGCGTCGAGGATGGCAGGATCGGCGCGCCGGTCGAGGAAATCACCATCGCCGGCAACCTGCGCGACATGCTCGCGGGGCTCCGCGCGGCGGGTACGGACGTGGATCCGCGCCACAATATCCGCACCGGTTCCCTGCTGGTCGACGAGATGACCGTCGCCGGGCAGGAGGGGTAGGAAGAGGTTTCAGGGTTCAGGTTTCAGGAGGTCGGGGGCTCCAGGTGGATTTCCTGAAACCTGAACCCCTGAAACCCTGAACCCTGGATTCCGATCAGGAATCTTCCTGGCGCACACCCTCGATCGAGAGGATGATCTCGACCTCCTCGGCCGCCGGGCCCAGGTCGTAGTCGATGCCGAAGAACTCCAGCGGCAGTTCGGTCCGGCCCTGGAAACCGCGGCGGAAGCCGCCCCAGGGATCCTCGCCGGCGCCGATCTGGGTGACGTCGATTTCGATTTCCCGGCTGACCCCACGCAGCGTGAATTCACCGGTCATGCGGTAGCGGTCCTCACCCAGGCGTTCGAAGCCGGTCGACTCGAACGTGGCTTCGGGGTGGTTTTCGACGTCCAGGAAGTCGTCGCTTCTGAGGTGTTCATCTCGCTCCTCGTGGTTGGTGTCGACGCTGGCCGTCTGGATGGTGGCCTGGACCGCGGAGTTTTCCGGGCTCTCGGGGTCGAAGGTGAACTCACCCTCGAAGTCGTTGAATCGTCCGTACAGCCAGGAATAGCCGAGATGGGAGATCTTGAACTGCACGAAGGCGTGCATGCCCTCGGTGTCGATCTCGTAGCGCTCGGACGCCTGTAGCGGCAGCGCAAGGGCCAGGGCGAAAACAGCGGTAATCAGATGATGTTTCATGGTGCAAACTCCTCCATGCGGGTTCAACATAATTGTCATCGCGCGTGGATCATCTCTTGTTTCAGACAAGGGGGCGTGAACGGAATTCAGTTTGTATTCATGGCTGGCGAGTAGGCTCGAAAAGCTATGAAAGCGCTGACAGTTGCTCTCGCTCTGCTCTTGCTCGCGCCCTCGCTCGTCCTGGGCGTCAACGACGGTTTCTACTGCGGTCAGCGCATCGTCAGCGTCGGCGATCGGGTCTGGGAAGTGGCGCGCAAATGTCCCGAACCGTTCTGGACGGAATCCTATGATCGCCCGCTGGCCGCGGATCGCCACGGCCGTCCGCTGGCGCTGGCGCGAGTCGAAATCTGGGCGCTCAACTTCGGGGCCAACCATTTCATGCGTCGACTCGAATTCGTCAATGGGCGGTTGTCCCGCGTGCGCGACCTCGGTTACGGCGTCGACTACGAGCCCGGCAGCCGTCGCTGCGGCCCCCACGAATTGACCCAGGCCGGAGAGACGACCGCGGAGGTCTACGCCCGCTGCGGGTTGCCCGATTACAGCTACGAGATTCCGTCGCCGCAGTACTACGGTTACTTCGGCGTCAACGCTTATCGGCAAGGCGAGCGTCTCGTCTGGACCTACGAGTTCGGGCCCCGGCGGCAACCGCGAGAGTTGCTGTTTGTCGACGGGCGATTGCAGCGCCTGTCCATTCCCTGAGATGTTTCACTCATCTTGTACTTTATCCCCCTTGCCCGAAAGCAGTAGAATCTGCGTCCTTCATTGACTGCCCGAGGGTGAAACCATGCGCACCAAGCTGATCGCCGGCAACTGGAAAATGCACGGCAGCAAGCCCGAGATCCGCAGCCTGATCGGCGGCATACTCGCGCGCCTCGACCCGAACCGGACCGCGGAAGTCATGGTGCTGCCGCCGTTTCCCTACCTGCCGCTGGTCGATTCCCTGGTGGATGCCACGCCTGTCTTGCTCGGTGCGCAGGATCTCAGCGCTCACGCTAGCGGCGCCTATACGGGCGAGGTCTCAGGCGCAATGCTGGCTGACTGGAATTGTTCGTTCGCGCTGGTGGGGCATTCGGAACGGCGCGCGCTGCACGGCGAGACCAATGAAACGGTTGCGGCCAAGTTTGTCGCCGCCCAGGATGCCGGCCTGCAGCCGATCCTGTGCGTCGGCGAAACGCTCGAAGAGCGTGAGGCCGGTCGCACTCGTGAGATCATCGATGGGCAGATCGCCGCCGTGGTCGAAGCCGCCGGTATTCAGGCCTTCGCACGCGCCGTGGTGGCGTATGAGCCGGTTTGGGCGATCGGTACCGGCCAGACGGCTTCACCCGAGCAGGCGCAGGAAGTTCACGCTGCAATCAGGGCGCAGTTTGCCGCGGAGGATGCTACAATAGCCGGCCGAATCAGGATCCTGTATGGCGGCAGCGTCAAGCCCGACAATGCCGCTGATCTGTTTGCCTGTGAAGATATCGATGGCGGTCTGATCGGCGGTGCATCGCTGCAGGCCGAGTCCTTCATGGGAATCTATCAGGCGGCCTGACCCCGACAGTTTCTAGACGAGATTTTTGATGTATACGGTTCTCATCGTTTTTCATGTACTGCTGGCCGCGGCCTTGATCGCCGTGGTGCTGGTTCAGCGCGGACCGGGTGCCACCATGGGCGCGGCCTTCGGTTCCGGCGCTTCCGGTACGGTGTTCGGCTCGCGCGGTGCGGCGGGCTTCCTGACCAAGCTGACCAGCTGGCTGGGCGTGGCCTTCTTCGCCGTCAGCCTGACCATGGCCGTCATGGTGGCCCGGTCCGGCAACGTCGCCGACCAGACCGAGGATCTCGGCGTCGCCGGGCAACTCGAGCAGCCTGCAGCCGCTGAGCAGGCAGAGGGCGAGCAGGCTTCGAGCGAGCCCGCTTCCGCCGCCGAGTCAGACGACGAGGAGTTTCTGGAAGTGCCGGTCGAGGAAGAATCGACCGAGGACGAATCGCAGGAGCCGCCCAGCGTTGACTGATGTCAACGGCGGTTGATCCTGTGTCATTGAAAATGCCGAAGTGGTGGAATTGGTAGACACGCTGTCTTGAGGGGGCAGTGGCCTAACGGCCGTGCCGGTTCGAGTCCGGCCTTCGGCACCATCTTGTAACGCCGGCGCGCTTCCACCGAGTGCGCGGCGACGACTGCGACGATAGTCGCTGCGACTAATGTCGTGATAATCGACGCACTGGCAGGTTAGACGGATGCTCGCTGACTATTTTTCGATTCTGTTGTTCATGGCCATGGCCCTCGGTATGGGGGTGGCCCTGCTTCTGGTCGGCGGCATTCTCGGGCCGCGGCGACCCTCGAGCGAAAAGCTCTCGCCTTACGAGTGCGGTTTCGAGGCGTTCGAGGATTCGCGCATGAAGTTCGACGTGCGCTTCTACCTCGTGGCCATCCTGTTCATCATTTTCGATCTGGAAATCGCCTTCCTCTTTCCCTGGGCCGTGGCGCTGGATTCCGTCGGTGTGACCGGCCTGGTGGCGATGGGCGTGTTCCTGCTGATCCTGGTGATCGGCTTCATCTACGAATGGAAGAAGGGAGCGCTGGAATGGGAATAAGCAATCTCATGCACAACCCGGTCCCCGAGGGCCAGGTTGACGACATCCTGCGCCCCGGTGGCGACAACCCCCTGCTCGAGAAGGGCTTCGTGACCACCAGCGCTGATGCACTGATCAACTGGGCACGCACAGGTTCGATGTGGCCGGTTACTTTCGGTCTGGCCTGCTGTGCGGTGGAAATGATGCACTCGGCCGCCTCGCGCTACGACCTCGACCGTTTCGGCATGATCTTCCGTCCCAGTCCGCGCCAGTCCGACGTTATGATCGTGGCCGGCACGCTGGTCAACAAGATGGCGCCGGCGCTGAGGAAGGTTTACGACCAGATGCCCGATCCCAAGTGGGTCATTTCCATGGGTTCGTGCTCGAACGGCGGCGGCTATTATCACTATTCCTACGCCGTGACCCGCGGCTGCGACCGCATCGTGCCCGTCGATATCTACGTACCGGGTTGCCCGCCAACGGCCGAGGCCCTGGTCTACGGCGTGTTGCAGCTTTACAAGAAGATCCGTCGCACCAACACCATCGCCCGCTCATGACCCAGTTCTCTTCACGCAATCAGGCGCTGGCCCAGTCGCTGAGCGACATTCTGGGCGAGCGGATCGCCTCGATGAACGAGCACTGCGGCCAGCTGACCGTGGAGATCCCGCGCGATCACTGGCTGGATGCCGCCTGGCTGCTTCGCGACGAGCCCGACCTGGCCTTCGAGCAACTTCTCGACCTGTGCGGCATTGATTATCTGGGCTATGGCGACGACGAGTGGGAAACCGCCGAGGCCACGGGTCAGGGCTACTCGCGTGCTGCCGACGAACTCGGGCCCGGCCGCTTTGCCTGGGAGAATCGTCCCGAAGCCGGTGAAATTCAGAACCGGTTTGCCGCCGTGGTGCATCTGCTCTCACTCAAGCACAACCGACGCCTGCGCCTGCGCTGTTATGCGCCGGACAATGAGTTCCCGGTCCTGCCGTCGCTGATCGAAGTCTGGAACTCGGTCAACTGGTACGAGCGCGAGGCCTTCGATCTTTACGGCATCGTCTTCGAGGGGCATCCGGACTTGAGGCGCCTACTGACCGACTACGGTTTCATCGGTCATCCCTTCCGCAAGGATTTCCCGCTGATCGGCAATGTCACCGTGCGCTACGACGAAGACAAGGGGCGCGTGGTCTATGAGCCGGTCGAGATCGAACCGCGCGTGACCGTGGCCCGCGTGGTGCGCCGCGACAGCCGCTACGTCGACGACAAGCTGGAAGGAACCGGCTCATGAGCGAGATTCGCAATTTCACCATGAACTTCGGGCCGCAGCATCCGGCCGCCCACGGTGTGCTGCGCCTGATTCTCGAACTCGACGGCGAGACGGTCGTGCGCGCCGACCCGCACGTCGGCCTGCTGCATCGTGCCACCGAAAAGCTGGCCGAGTCCAAGCCCTTCAATCATTCGATCGGCTACATGGATCGTCTCGACTACGTGTCGATGATGTGCAACGAGCACGCCTATGTCATGGCGATCGAGAAGCTGCTCAATATCGAGGCGCCGGAGCGGGCATTGTGGATCCGCACCATGTTCGACGAGATCACCCGCATCCTCAACCACCTGATGTGGATTGGTTCGAACGCGCTCGATCTCGGCGCCATGGCGGTATTCCTGTACGCGTTCCGCGAGCGCGAGAACCTGATGGACGTCTACGAGACCGTCTCGGGGACCCGCATGCACGCCACCTACTACCGTCCCGGCGGCGTCTATCGCGACCTGCCCGAAGAGATGCCCAAGGTGGCCGAATCACCGTGGCGAAAGGGCAAGGATCTCGAGCGGATGAACCAGTGGCGCCAGGGCAGCCTGCTCGATTTCATCGAGGCGTTTACCGACGATTTCTTCGACCGTGTCGACGATTACGAAACCCTGCTGACCGACAACCGCATCTGGAAGCAGCGCACCGTCGGCATCGGCGCAGTCAGTCCCGACCGCGCCCTGCAGATGGGCTTTACCGGCCCGATGCTCAGAGGTTGCGGCGTCGAGTGGGATCTGCGCAAGAAGCAGCCCTATGCCAAGTACCGCGAGGTCGATTTCGACATACCCGTCGGTACCAACGGCGATTGCTACGACCGCTACCTGGTGCGTGTCGAGGAGATGCGTCAGTCGGCGAAGATCATCAAGCAGTGCATTGCCTGGCTGCGCGAGAACCCCGGCCCGGTGATCGTGCGCAACTTCAAGGTGGCGCCGCCGACGCGCGAAGAGATGAAGGACGACATGGAAGCGCTCATTCATCACTTCAAGCTGTTTACCGAGGGCTACTGCGTGCCCGAAGGCGAGACTTACGCCTCGGTGGAAGCACCCAAGGGTGAGTTCGGCTGTTACCTGGTGTCCGACGGGGCCAACAAGCCTTTCCGCGTGCATCTGCGCGCCCCCGGCTATGCGCACCTGTCGTCGATGCATGAAATGGCCAAGGGGCACATGCTGGCGGATATCGCGGCGTTGATTGCCACGCAGGACATCGTATTTGGAGAAATCGACCGATGACGGACAAAGCGACTGTCAGCCCGGTTGCCGGCAAGGCCGAATTGCTGAGCGAGGAAACGCGCCGCGAGATCGATCACTGGCGGGCGAAGTTTCCCGACGGCATCGAAGGCCGGCGTTCGGCCATCATCCAGGCCCTGGTCGCCGCCCAGCACCAGAACGGCGGATGGGTGAGTACCGACCTGATGGACGGCGTGGCCGACTACCTGGAAGTGCCGCCGGTGTGGGTCTACGAGGTTGCGACCTTTTACTCGATGATCGAGACGGAGGCGGTCGGCCGGCATTCGATTTCGATCTGCACCAATATCTCGTGCATGTTGTGTGGCTCGGACAAGATCGTCGAGCACGTCGAGAACAAGCTGGGCACGCGCATCGGCGAAACCACGCCGGACGGAAGCATATTCCTCAAGCGAGAGGAAGAGTGCCTGGCCGCCTGCGTCGGCGCACCGATGATGATCGTCGACGGCCACTACCACGAGAACCTCACGCCCGAGAAGGTCGACGAGATTCTCGACGGACTTGAATAAAAAAGGCATCCACAGATGAACACAGATGAACACAGATGGGGATGTGGGTTTTTGACCTTGACTGATGCGCCGCCGCCTTCGGATGGGTGCAGCATTGTTCATGAAAACCTGATTCCCGAAGCCGCAGCTTTTATCTGGGTCGATCTGTGTTCATCTGTGGACAAGGTTATCAACCATGGCTGATCACAACATCTGTTTCACGCATCTCGATGAAGACCAGTGCTGGTCGCTGGAGGCTTATCGCAAGCACGGCGGTTGGCAGGCCTGGGAGAAGATCCTCAAGGACAAGACGCCTCAGGAAGACGTCATCGAGACGGTCAAGAAGTCCGCGTTGCGCGGTCGCGGCGGGGCCGGCTTTCCGACCGGCCTGAAGTGGTCGTTCATGCCGCGCTCGGCACCCGGTCAGAAGTACCTGGTGTGCAATTCCGACGAGTCCGAGCCGGGTACCTGCCATGACCGCGACATCCTGCGCTACAACCCGCACGCCTTGCTCGAAGGCATGGCGATCGCCGCTTATTCGATGGGCGCGACCGTGGCTTTCAACTACCTGCGCGGCGAGTTCCACCACGAGCCGTTCGAGCGTGTCGAGGGGGCGCTGAAAGAGGCCTATGAGGCCGGCTACCTCGGCAAGGACATCCTGGGTTCGGGAATCGATGTCGATATCCACAACCTGCTCGGTGCCGGCGCCTACATCTGCGGCGAAGAGACCGCGCTGATGGAATCGATCGAGGGCAAGAAGGGCCAGCCGCGTTTCAAGCCGCCGTTTCCGGCCAATTTCGGCGTCTACGGTCGCCCCACGACGATCAACAACACCGAGACACTGGCTTCGGTACCGTCGATCATGCGTAACGGCGGAGACTGGTTCCTCGAGCTCGGCAAACCCAACAACGGCGGCTCCAAGATCTTTTCGGTCTCGGGCCACGTCAACAAGCCGGGCAACTACGAGATTCCGCTGGGTACGCCGTTTTCCGAACTGCTGGAGATGGCCGGCGGCATGCGCGAGGGCCACAAGATCAAGGGCGTGATCCCCGGCGGGTCGTCGATGCCGGTGTTGCCGGGTGAGGTCATGATGGACCTGACCATGGACTACGACGCCATCCAGAAGGCCGGATCCGGCCTGGGCTCCGGCGCGGTGATCGTCATGGACGAGACCACCGACATGGTCGCGGCTTGCAAGCGCATCGCGCGCTTCTACTACGCCGAGTCCTGCGGCCAGTGCACGCCCTGCCGCGAAGGCACCGGCTGGATGCATCGCATGCTGCACCGCATCATGATCGGACAGGGCAGGAAGGAAGACCTGGATACCCTCGCTTCGGTGACGACGCAGATCGAGGGCCACACCATCTGCGCTTTCGGTGAAGCCGCAGCCTGGCCGGTGCAGGGCTTCCTCAAGCACTTCCGGGAAGAGTTCGAATACTACGTCGAGCACGGCCGCTCGATGGTGGCCGACAAGATTGGCGAGGCGGCCTAGATGAGTTGTTCATCTGTGGGCGCATTTCACAAGCATTCCATCGGAATAGATTGATGGCTACTGCCGAAAACAAACAGGACGATATCGTCACCATCGAGGTCGACGGGCGAGCGCTCGAGGCGAAGAAGGGCGAGATGATCATCCAGGTCACCGACCGGGCCGGAATCGATATTCCGCGTTTTTGCTATCACCACAAGCTCTCGATCGCCGCCAACTGCCGCATGTGCCTGGTCGACGTCGAGAAGGCGCCCAAGCCGCTGCCGGCCTGTGCTACACCAGTGGCCGACGGCATGAAGGTGTTCACGGAGTCGCGCCGAACCGTCGATGCGCAGCGCGGGGTGATGGAGTTCCTGCTCATCAATCACCCGCTAGACTGCCCGATCTGCGACCAGGGTGGCGAGTGCGAGCTGCAGGACCTGGCGATGGGCTACGGCCGCTCGGTTTCGCGTTTTACCGAGCGCAAGCGCGTGGTGCGCGACAAGAACGTCGGCCCGCTGATCGAAACCGACATGACGCGCTGCATTCACTGCACGCGCTGTGTACGCTTCCTCGAAGAAATCGCCGGCACTGCCGAGCTCGGCGGCATGAACCGCGGCGAGCACCTGGAAATCGGCACCTTCGTCGAGCGCAATATCAACTCGGAGCTGTCGGGCAACGTCATCGACCTCTGCCCGGTCGGCGCGCTGACCAACAAGCCCTTCCGCCATACCGCGCGGCCGTGGGAAATGCGCGCCCGGAAATATATCGGCACGCACGATTGCCTGGGCTCGCACCTGTTCTATCACACGCGCGGCGCGAAGATCATGCGCGCCGTACCGCGAGACAACGAGGCGGTCAACGAATGCTGGCTGGCCGACCGGGATCGCTACAGCCATTTCGGCCTGTACGCCGACGACCGCCTGACCACGCCGCAGATCAAGGTCGACGGCCAGTGGCGAGAGGTCAGCTGGCAAGACGCGCTTTCGGCTGCCGCTCGTGCGATCAAGGGCGCCGTAGAGACGCATGGCGGCAAGGAACTCGGCGTGCTGGTCTCCCCGCGCGCGACCACCGAGGAACACTATCTCGCCGCGTCCATGGCGCGTGCGCTGGGCAGTGAAAACGTTGATCACCGACTGCGTCTGCTCGATTTCTCTCACCCGCAGGCCGGGCGAGGACACCTCGACGTGCCCACCGCGAAGATTGCCGAATCCGACGCCATCCTGCTGGTCGGCAGCAATATCCGGCATGAACAGCCGATCCTGGGTCACCGGATGCGCACGGCCTGGCGCCTGAACGGCGCGAAGATCGCCGATCTCAACAGCGTGGCATGGGACTTTCATTTCGACCTGGCCGAGCGGCTGATCGTGCCGCCGCAGGCGATGGTTGATACCTTCGCCCGACTGGCCAAGGTGGCCGCCGACCTGACCGGCACGAGCCTGCCGGAGGGTAAGCTGGGTGAATACATTGCCGAGCGCCAACCCGAACAGGAAGTCCAGCAGCTCGCGGGCATGCTCAAGGATGCCGATTCCGGCGTTCTGATACTCGGCGACCAGGCTCTCAACCATCCCGAAGCCGGCTGGTTGCGCCGTCTGGCCGAATGGCTGGCCAAGGCGCTGGAAGTCGCCCTGGTGGTGCTGCCCGGGCCGGCCAATAGCATGGGTGGCTGGCAGGCCGGCAGTGTGCCGGGTGCCGGCGGACTCAGCGCCCGCGCCATGATCGAAAAGGGTCGACAGGCTTATCTGCTGTGGGATGTCGAGCCGGACTTCGACCTGGCCGATCCGGCCGCCGCGCGCCGGGCGCTCGACGGCGCCGCCTCGGTCGTCGCGGCCACGACCTACGACAACCCTGTCTTGCGCGAAACCGCCGACGTGCTGCTGCCACTCTCGCCGGCGCCCGAAGTCGACGGCACCTGGATCAATGCCGACGGGCATCGCGATACGCTCGAGGCTGTCGGCCGGGCACCCGGCCAGGCGCACGCCGGCTGGAAGATTCTGAGGATGCTCGGTGAAATGGTCGGTTCGGAAGGTTTCGATTTCGCCACGCTGGAGGCCGTAACCGAGCGTGCGCTGGCGGCCGATGCCGTGGAAGCCGCCTGCGACGATCCCGCCGACCCCAGCCTGGCCGAGAGCGATACACTCTGGCGTACCGGCGAGGTGCCGATCCATTCCGGCGACAACCTGTTGCGCCGCGCGCCGGCGCTGCAGGCGACCACCCATGCCGCACCCACCGTGTGCGCCGTTCATCCGGCCACGGCCCGTCGCCATGAGCTGGAAAACGCCGAGCGGGTCCGCGTCAGCCAGGGCGAGGCCAGCGTTGAAATGGACCTGGTCATCGACGCCCGGGTGGCACCCGGAGCCGTCGGTCTGCCGGTGGCCACCTGCCCGGTTTCGACCCTGGGCGCCGGCGGCGGTGAGATCAGCCTGGAGGCGCTTTCATGATCGATCAGCTGCTGACCCTGCTGTGGACCATGGCCAAGATCATGATGATCATCCTGCCGGTGACCATCGGTGTGGCCTACTACACTTATTTTGAGCGCAAGGTGCTTGGCTACATGCACTCGCGCCGGGGACCCAACCGCATTGGTCCGCTCGGCCTGCTGCAGCCCTTCGCCGACGTGTTCAAGATGCTCTTCAAGGAGCTCATTGTCCCGACCAACGCCAGCAAGTTCCTGTTTCTGCTGGCGCCCCTGTTGTCGTTGGCGCCGGCGCTGGCGGCCTGGGCCGTGGTGCCCTTCGATGACTGGCTGGTGCTGGCCGACATCGACGCCGGGCTATTGATGGTCCTGGCGCTGACTTCGATGGGCGTCTACGGCATTCTGCTCGGCGGCTGGGCCTCGAACTCCAAGTACGCTTTGCTCGGCGGCCTTCGAGCGGCGGCGCAAACGGTTTCCTACGAGATCGCCATGGGTTTTGCCCTGGTCGGCGTGATCGTTCTGGCCGGCACGCTCAACCTCACGGCCATCGTCGAGGCGCAGTCGGGCAATATCTTTACCTGGTACTGGCTGCCGCTGTTGCCGCTTTTCGTGATCTATTTCGTCTCCGGCGTGGCCGAGACCAACCGTGCGCCTTTCGACGTCGCCGAAGGCGAGTCGGAAATCGTCGCCGGCTTTCACGTCGAGTATTCCGGCGCGGGCTTTGCGGTGTTCTTCCTGGCCGAGTACGCCAACATGATCCTGATCTCGGCGCTGGCCTCCCTGCTGTTCATGGGCGGCTGGCTCTCGCCGTTTGCCGGCATTCCGGTGATCGGCGAGTCGTTCCTGGGCGAGGGCGGGGTGCACTGGTTCCTGCTCAAGACCGTGGTGTTCTGTTTCCTGTTCCTGTGGTTTCGGGCGACTTTCCCGCGCTATCGCTATGACCAGATCATGCGCCTGGGCTGGAAGGTCTTCATCCCGATTACCATCGTCTGGATCATGGTCGCCGGCGTGTTCCGCGTGATGGGCTGGTTCGGAGGCTGATCGAGGTATTTATGCAAGCTGTCACCCGATATCTTCGTTCACTGATGCTGCTGGAGTTGTTCCGCGGCATGGCCGTGACCTGGCGCTTCGGCGTGGCGCCGAAATCGACGCTCAACTACCCGGAAGAGAAGACGCCAAAGTCACCGCGCTATCGCGGGCTGCATGCCCTGCGTCGCTACCCCAACGGGGAAGAGCGCTGTATCGCCTGCAAGTTGTGCGAGGCGGTCTGTCCGGCGCTTGCGATCACCATCGAGTCGCACAATCGCGATGACAACACCCGGCGAACCACCCGCTACGACATCGACCTGTTCAAGTGCATCTATTGCGGCTTCTGCGAGGAGTCCTGCCCGGTCGATTCGATCGTCCTGACCGATATCGGCGAATACCACATGGAAGACAAATCCGAAAAGGTCGTCGACAAGCAGCAGTTGCTGGCGATCGGTGATCGGTTCGAGGAAAGCATCGCCGCCAACCGTGCGCAAGACGCTCGTTACCGCTAAGGGTCTGACTGGTATGCCAATCATCGAAATCGTCTTCTACCTGTTCAGTACCGTCCTGGTGTTGTCGGCACTGAGTGTCATCACGGTGGGCAACGCGATCCATGCGGTACTGTTCCTGATTCTCAGTTTCTTCTCGGCCGCCTGCATCTGGATTCTGCTGCAGGCCGAGTTCCTGGCCATTACCCTGGTGCTGGTCTATGTCGGCGCAGTGATGGTGCTTTTCCTGTTCGTGGTGATGATGCTCGACGTCAACGTCACCTCGGCCAAGGAAGGCTTTGCACGATACCTGCCGGCCGGCGTCCTGGTTTCCCTGGCCATGGCCATACAGCTGTTCATCGTCATCTGGACGCGCGGCATGGAGACGGAGTTCATGCCCGCGGCCGAGGGCGAGGGGTACAGCCACACCAGCGCGATCGGTGAACTGCTCTACAGCGAGTACCTGTATGCCTTCGAAATCGCGGCCGTTCTGCTGCTGGTGGCGATTATCGCGGCCATCTCGCTGACGCATCGCCGGCGTCCGGAAACCAAGCACCAGGATCCGAGCCGCCAGGTGCGCGTCAAGCGTGACGAGCGCCTGCGCGTGGTCAAGATGAAAAGTGAAGGGGAGGAAGGCTGATGCTGACACTGGCGCACTTCATCACCCTCGGCGCGGTGCTGTTCTGCATTGCCGTCGCCGGCATCTTTCTCAACCGGAAGAACGTGCTCATCCTGCTGATGTGCATCGAGCTGATGCTGTTGTCGGTGAACATGAACTTCATCGCCTTTTCGCGTTTTCTCGACGTGCTCGACGGGCAGGTGTTCGTGTTCTTCATCCTGACCGTGGCCGCGGCCGAGGCCGCCATCGGCCTGGCGCTGCTGGTAGTGCTGTTCAGGAACCGCGGCTCGATCAGCGTCGAGGATATTTCCGACCTGAAGGGTTAGGCTCGAAAAATTCAATTGTCCACAGATGAACACAGATGAACACAGATTTAAAAAAAAAGAGAAAAAGGAAATAAAGTGCAACTGGAGCAACACCTGAATGCTCAGGCCTCTCGACGGATTGTCCGAAGCCTTTTGTTTGATCTGTGTTTATCTGTGTTCATCTGTGGACGGTTTCATAATTAAAGAATGGAATGACAGGCTGTGAGTATTGAAACCGTACTGCTGTTGATACCGCTGCTGCCGCTGATCGGCAGCGCCGTGGCCGGGTTGTTGCGTCACCAGGTCGGTAGAGCGGGTGCGCACTGGATCACCATTCTCGCGGTGGCCGGTTCTGCCCTGCTGTCGGCCTGGGTTGCCTGGCAGGTTTTCTTCAACGGCTTGCCGACAATGGACTACACCGTCTACACCTGGGCAGTGGCGGACGGTATTCGCTTCGAGGTCGGTTTCCTGGTCGACAGCCTTACCGCGCTGATGATGACCGTGGTGACCTTCGTTTCTCTGATGGTGCACATCTACACCATCGGCTACATGCACGACGATCCCGGCTACCAGCGCTTTTTCTCCTACATCAACCTGTTCACTTTCGCCATGCTGATGCTGGTGATGGCGAACAACTTCATGCAGTTGTTTTTCGGCTGGGAAGCGGTCGGTCTGGTCTCCTACCTGTTGATCGGATTCTGGTTCAAGAAGGATACGGCGGTGAAGGCCAATCTCAAGGCTTTCCTGGTCAACCGCGTCGGCGACTTCGGTTTCCTGCTCGGTATTGCCGCCATCCTGGTGTATATGGGTTCGCTCAACTACGCCGAGGTGTTCGCGCAGGTTCCGGCCGTGGAGGGCGCTACCATCAGCCTGTTCGGCGATACGCAGTGGTCGCTGATGACCGTCATCTGCATCTGCCTGTTCATCGGTGCCATGGGCAAATCGGCGCAGGTGCCGCTGCACGTGTGGCTGCCCGACTCGATGGAAGGTCCCACACCGATTTCGGCGCTGATCCATGCCGCCACCATGGTCACCGCCGGCATTTTCATGGTTGCGCGCCTATCGCCGATCTTCGAGACCTCGGACGTCGCCCTGAGCTTCATCCTGGTCATCGGGGCAATCACGGCCCTGTTCATGGGCCTGGTCGGCATCGTCCAGAACGACATCAAGCGCGTCGTCGCCTACTCGACCCTGTCGCAGTTGGGCTACATGACCGTGGCGCTCGGCGCCTCTGCCTACTCGGTAGCGATTTTCCACCTGATGACCCACGCCTTCTTCAAGGCGCTGCTGTTCCTGGCCGCCGGTTCGGTCATCATCGCGCTGCACCACAAGCAGGACATGCGCGAAATGGGGGGCTTGGGCAAGTACATGCCGATCACTGCAGCCACTGCCTGGGTCGGCTCGCTGGCGCTGATCGGTTTCCCGTTCTTCTCGGGCTTCTTCTCGAAGGACCTCATCATCGAGGCGGTTCACTACGCTGACCGACCCGGTGCCGGGTTTGCCTATTTCGCGGTCATGGCCGGCGTGGTGATTACCGCGCTGTATACCTTCCGCATGCTCTACCTGACCTTCCACGGGCCCACGCGGATGGACGAGGAAACCCGTTCGCACGCACACGAGCCGCCCGCGGTGGTGACCGTTCCGCTGATCCTGCTGGCCATTCCGTCTCTGGCCATCGGCTATTTCACGGTCGAGCCGCTGTTGTTCGGTGGGGCGCTGTCTGATTCCATCTTCGTGCGTGAGGCCAATGACGTCGTTGCCAACAACCTGGCCGGCAAGTTTGATCATGGCGTTCTGGCCTTCGCCCTGCACGGATTCATGACGCCGGTGTTCTGGCTGGCAATGCTGGGCGTTGGGGTTGCGACCTACGTCTACTTGTTGAATCCGGCCCTGGCCGAATCGCTCAAGCAACGATTCCACGCCGTCTGGAAGATCCTCGACAACAAGTACGGCTTCGACGAGCTGTATCAGAAGATCCTGGCCGGTACCGGCCTGAGTATTGCCTCGGGCCTGTCGAAGGGCGGTGACCGCACCGTCATCGACGGCTGGCTGGTCAATGGTTCGGCCCGCATGGTTGGTCGCATGTCCGGCGCACTGCGTCAACTGCAGTCCGGCTTCCTGTTCCACTACGCCTTCGTCATGGTGGTCGCGCTGGTCGCGCTCGTGGCGTCGTTCGTTCTGCTCCGGTAAGGATTGAATCGATGTTGGATTGGCCCCTGCTGAGTCTGCTGACCTGGATTCCGATCGCCGGCGCCGTCGTCGTGGCCGCGCTCGGTCAGCGCTCGCCCGACCTGGTTCGCCCGCTGGCACTGATCGTCGCGCTGGTGACCTTCGCATTGTCGCTGCTGCTCTACATCGGCTTCGATGCCTCGACCGCGCAGATGCAGTTCGTCGAGAAGGCCGTCTGGATCGAGGCGTTCAATATTCACTACCATCTGGGCATCGACGGACTTTCGCTGCCGCTGATCCTGCTCAACACGCTTATCTGCGTGCTGGTGGTCATCGGCGGCTGGCGTATCACTGACCGGCCGCACCAGTACATGGCCGCGTTCCTGATGCTGCATGCGTTGATGACCGGCATGTTCGCAGCGCTCGACGCGTTGCTGTTCTACGTATTTTTCGAGGCCATCCTGGTCCCGATGTTCCTGATCATCGGTATCTGGGGCGGGCCCAACCGGATCTATGCCACGGTCAAGTTCTTCCTTTTCACCTTCTTCGGCTCGGTGTTCATGCTCATCGCGCTGCTGTGGCTCTACCTCGATTCCGGCAGTTTCGCCGTGGCCGACCTGCAGCAGCACCGGTTCGGTCTGTCGGCGCAGATCCTGGTCTTCCTGGCCTTCCTGATCGCTTTCGCCGTCAAGGTGCCGATGTGGCCGGTGCATACCTGGTTGCCCGACGCTCACGTCGAGGCACCCACCGGCGGTTCGGTCGTCCTGGCGGCGGTGATGCTCAAGATCGGCGGCTACGGCCTGCTGCGCTTTGCCCTGCCGATCACCCCGGATGCGGCCGCGCACCTCGACTGGCTGGTAATCGCCCTGTCGCTGATCGCCATCGTCTACATCGGTTTTGTGGCGCTCGCGCAAAGTGACATGAAGAAGCTGATCGCCTACAGCTCCATCTCGCACATGGGCTTTGTCACCCTGGGCATGTTCCTGGCCTTTGCCATCGCACGCAATACCGGTGAACTGACCGGCGCCGGTCTTGGTATTTCGGGGTCCATGGTGCAGATGATTTCGCACGGCTTCATCTCCGGCGCCATGTTCCTGGCCGTCGGCGTGCTCTACGATCGGGTCCACAGCCGCGAAATCTCGGCCTACGGTGGGGTGGCCAACACCATGCCCTGGTTCGCCATGTTCGCCGTGCTGTTCTTCATGGCAAATTCCGGGCTGCCCGGCACCTCCGGCTTCGTCGGCGAGTTCATGGTTATCCTGGCGGCCTTCCACGCCAGTTTCTGGTTCGCTTTCGCCGCTGCGGCTACTCTGATTCTAGGCGCGGCCTACAGTCTGTGGCTGGTCAAGCGCGTGTTCTATGGAGAAGTGGCCAACGACAATGTCGCTTCGCTCAAGGATCTCGACGGTCGGGAGTGGTTCATGCTGACGGTCCTTGCGATCTTCACGCTGGGCCTTGGGCTGTGGCCCTACCCGCTGATCGAGTTGATGGAGCCTTCGGTCCAGAACCTGGTCGAGCACATCATGCAATCGAAACTTGATTAATCCGTCCATGGATGAACACACCTTCTTCTGTGGACCAATAGAAATAGACAAGTGATTACGACATGACCATTGCCGAACTGCAACTGGCGCTACCCGAGATCTTCGTGCTCAGCATGGCTTGCGTGGTACTGCTGGCCGACCTGTTCATCTCCGACGAGCGGCGCGGGCTGACGCATACACTGGCCGTGATTACGCTGGTTTTTGCCACCATCCTGAGCCTGCGCCTGATGATGGCGCCCGGAGAAGTGGTCTACGCCTTCAGCGATACCTTCATCCGTGACCGATTCGGTGACGTGCTCAAGGTGTTCTGTTACCTGATATTGATCGGCGTGTTCGTCTACGCCAAGCATTACCTGCGTCAGTTCGGCCTGTTCAAGGGCGAGTTCTATACCCTCAGCCTGTTCGCCCTTCTTGGCACGATGGTGCTGATTTCGGCCGGATCCCTGCTGACCGTCTACCTGGGTCTCGAACTGTTGACCCTTGCGAGCTACGCGCTGGTGGCGATCGATCGCAATTCCCTGCAGGGTTCCGAAGCGGCCATGAAGTACTTCGTGCTGGGCTCCCTGGCGTCAGGCTTCCTGCTTTTCGGCATGAGCCTGATTTTCGGTGCAACCGGCAGCCTGGATCTCAATGCGGTGAATGCCGCCCTGGCCTCCGGAATGGGCGAGAGTATGCTGCTGACCGTCGGACTGGTCTTCATCGTCATGGGCATCGCCTTCAAGCTGGGCGCCGTTCCGCTGCACATGTGGGTCCCCGACGTCTATCACGGCGCGCCGCTGCCGATTACGCTTTTCCTCAGTTCGGTACCGAAATTGGCCGCCGTGGCGCTGGCCATCCGCCTGCTCGACAACGGCCTGATCGAACTCCACGCCGATTGGCAGGGCATGCTGATCGTTCTGGCAGGCCTCTCGATGGTGCTGGGCAACGTGGTCGCCATTGCCCAGACCAACATCAAGCGGATGCTTGCCTATTCGACCGTTTCGCACATGGGCTTCGTGCTGCTTGGCATGCTGCCGGCGACCCAGCAGGGCTACGCCGCGGCCATGTTCTACGCCATTGTCTACGCCATCATGTCCGCCGGCGCCTTTGCCGTCCTGATCCTGTTGTCGAACAAGGGTGCGGAAGCAGAGAATCTGGACGATCTCAAGGGCCTGGCCAAGCGCAACCCATGGCATGCGCTGATGATGCTGATGCTGATGTTTTCGCTGGCCGGTATTCCGGTATTCGTCGGCTTCTTCGCCAAGTGGCAGGTGATTGCCGCCGCGCTTTCCGCGGGCTTTACCTGGCTGTCCATCCTGGCGGTCATCACGGCCGTCATCGGCGCCTTCTACTACCTCCGCGTGGTCAAGCTGATGTATTTCGATGAGCCCGAGCACGCCGAGCCGGTTTCCGCCCCGGTCGACTTTCGGGCTGTCCTGACGGTCAACGGCGTGGCCATGCTGGCACTGGGTATCTTCTCCGGCGGGCTGATCAGCCTGTGCGTGAGTTCGTTCGTGTAACAAGGGGTTCAGTGTTCAGGGTTCAGGAGCGTTTGGCGAAGCCGATTGTTCCTTGCCGAAAACCCTGGCGTCATGCATGCCCTTCGTTTTAAACCCAATCGAGTTCGTTCCCGAACCCCGAACCCCAAACCCCTTAATATCTTCCTGAAACCTGAAACCTGAAACCTGAAACCTGAAACCTGAAACCTGAAACCTGAACCCGGAACCCGGAACCCGGAACCCGGAACCCGGAACCCCTTAAAGCCACCACGCCAGCGCGAACCAAACCACCATCACAACGCCGATCGCTGCCCCGGCGACCGTGCCCACCATCACGCCGATGCCGGCGCCGACGCCGGCGCGAATCGAATCATCCAGGTTGGCTTTCCCGACGAGGTGACCGAGGACGGCGCCCAGGAAGGGTCCAAGCAGGATGCCGACGAGCCCGAAGAACAGCCCGAACAACAAGCCCAGAGTGGCGCCCAGGATTGCATAGCGCCCCGCTCCGAAACGTCGCGCTCCCTCGGCGGTTGCAATGAAATCGATGAACACCGACAGGATGGTCAGGCCCGTCAGGCCGAACAGTGTTCCCCAACCCACATGTACGAAACCGTCCAGCCAGGCCATCAGGACAAAACCAAGCAACATGATGGGAACGCCGGGGAGAATAGGCAGCACGGTGCCGATCAGGCCGATGACCACCAACAACACGGCCAGTACCCAGGTGGGCCAGATCAGTAGTTCCCAACTCAGCCATTCCATTGAATTTTGCCTTGTGAATCGAACCTGCACATCATAGGGGCAGTGCCCTTTTTTGTCACAGGCCGCCTTTGCGCGCCCGCTGCAGGCCACCGTACAATCGGCTCATGCACGCACCTCCTGCAAACGCCGTAGCGACAGATTCCGCGTGCCATGGTGCATGGAACGATTCCGTCGGTCGGCTGCCAGAAATTGGTGCGTGCCCTTGAAGCGGAAGAGAGAGTCGTTTGATGGATAGTCCGGTGTCTGAAACGTCCCGAGCGGCCGAGCCAGCGCCCGCCAACGGCGACCATCGTCGCTGGCAGGTCGAGCAGATGGTCGAGATGATCAACGAGATCACCGCCCCGCTGACCGGTGCCGACTATTTCCGCGCACTGGTCACCCGCCTGGCCGAGAGCCTGGACGTCAACGCCGCGCTGGCGACGGAGTGCCTGGAGTATCCCGAAAATCATGTCCGAACCCTGGCTTTCTGGGAGGGTGAAGATATCGCCGAGAATATCGAGTTCGACCTGGTCGGAACCCCCTGCGAGGAAGTCATTCACGGTGGTGCCTTCTGCTTCTATCCCGACGACCTGTCGAAGCGGTTTCCCGAGTGGGCTGCTGAAGAAGGGGGGATGGAGAGCTTCATCGGCATCCCGGTGCTCGCACCCAGCGACGGAAGAACCCTGGGGCACATCGCGGTGTACGGTCGCAAGCCGATGGCCGAGGATGCCGTCGTCGAATCGATGTTTCGCATCATCGCCGCGCGGGCCGGCGCCGAGATCGAACGCCTGCAGGCCGAGCGCGCATTGCGCGACAGTGAGGCCCGGGCTCGTCAACACCTGACCGAGCTGGCCCATGTCTCGCGCCTGGGTTCGATGGGCGAACTGGCTTCGGCGCTCGCCCACGAGGTCAACCAGCCACTGACGGCCATCATGACCTATTGCCGCACCTGTCTGCGTATGCTCGAGCAGGGGCGGCTTTCCGAATCGGACCTTCACAAGGCGATGAGTAGCTCACTCGCCAGTGCCGAGCATGCGCGGGAGGTGGTCAGCAAGCTTCGCACCTTCATCCGTCGCGGTGAAATGAAACCCCATCCCGTTCCCGCCGCCCACCTGGTGCGGGAATGCCGCATCCTGCTCGAGACCGAAGCGCGTCATCACCACGTCCGTCTTAGCCTGATCGCGCCGGAGGACCTGCCCACGGTGCGGGTCGACTCGGTGCTGATCCAGCAGGTCATTTTCAACCTGGTGCGTAACGGCATCGAAGCCATCAATGACAGCGAAAATTCCCGCCGGGAACTGTCGGTTCATGTCAGCGCCGAGGGTGATGAGGTCGTGGTTTGCGTCAGTGATACCGGCAGGGGCGTCGACGAGGAACTGCGCGAGCGCTTGTTCGATCCATTTGTCAGTACCCGCAAACAGGGTCTGGGCATCGGGCTGTCGTTGTGCCGATCGGTGATCGATCGTCACCAGGGGAAAGTCTGGATCGAGGACACCCAGGGGCCGGGTGCGACGTTCTGTTTCAGCCTGCCGGTTCACCGGATTGCGGAGGCTGTCAAAACCTGACAGCTGCCCCGGCGACTGGGTCGAAGACGACAGTCGCTATAGGAGCCAGTTGCGGTAGCTGTAGCTCGACAGCACCATCCGGATCATCTCAGAGCTGTTGCGTGCACCGATCTTCTCGAGCGCATTGGCGCGGTGGATTTCGACGGTACGCACGCTGATGTCCAGGTCGTCGGCGATGATCTTGTTGAGTTTGCCCTCGAGAATGCCTTCCACAACCTGGCGTTCGCGGGGAGTGAGCGAGACGATTCGCCGTTCGATCTCGTCACGCTCGATTTCGTTCTCCCATTCCTCGCGGTCGAGTTCGGTGGCGTTCCGGATTTTCTCGACCAGCAATTCATCGTTGAACGGTTTCTCGACGAAATCCAGCGCGCCGGCCTGTACGGCGCGAACGGCCGTGTTGACGTCGGCGTGACCGGAAATGAAGATGACCGGCAAGCGAATGCCGCGCTCGTTGAGCGCCTGCTGCGCCTGTAGTCCATCAAGGCCCGGCATGCGTACGTCGAGCAGGATGCAGCCGCGATGATCGGGCGTGACGGCTCCGAGCAGCTTGTCGGCCGAGGCGCAAAGCATGTAGTCCAGTTGTTCGGAGTCGAGCAGGAAGGCGATGGCCTCGCGCACCGAGTCGTCGTCGTCGGTAACGAAGACGCAGGGCGCGCGAGCCTGATCGCTTGCCGTGGATTTCTCGGCGGTCATTAGCCGTCTTTGCCGTTGGAATCCGGTTGGCTGCTCATTCTGGCACGAATGAACAGGGCGATGGCGACCAGCGTCAGCACAATGCCCCAGGTCGGGATCAACCAGAAGGTGATCACGGCGAAGATCAGCGCAGCCAGCGCGAAGGCGGTCGTGTCGGTTGTAGTCTCCTGCAGTTTCTGATTGCCGGTCAGATGCACGATCAGGTGGTCGAGGCTCAGCTTGCCGGGGCCGGAGAACAGCAGCGGCAGCAGCATGGCCAGGAAAAGCAGCGGAATGCGGAAGTTGCCGCGGAACTCGCCGTCGTCCATGACGCGCGATACCGAGTAACCTTCCCAGAGCTGTCCGAGGCTGGCCCAGGATTCCGGCCAGTGCACGGCGGCGATGGCCACAGTGGTGATGATCAGCAGCACGAACGCGAAGAAACGCGTGAACAGGCCGAACAACAGCGCCAGGCCGGCCACCAGCTCGCCCAGGGTGACCAGCATCCAGTTCATGTCGGCCGGCAGGAGGCCGAACGGAATGGGAAAGTTCTGGTTGGCAAACCAGCCGGGGGCCTCGCCCAGGCCGGCGCCGAGCTTCTGCTGCCCGGCGCTGAAGAACTCGTAGGCCAGCAGCAGTCGAAGCCCCAGCGGCGCCAGCCAGAGGCCGGCACCGTCGAGGCGGTTCCTGATGGATTGCAGGATTGATGTCAACACTTAATGTGTCCTCCTTGCGGACAGTCGTCTTGGCGTGACGACATGCTAGGTAAAGGAGGACGTGCAGTCATTACGCAATTGCACGTACGGTAGTTGTACGTAAACAGGCAGGACAAAAAAGGTTCTTCGCGCAATTCCGGGGAGCATTTCTAGCTGAGTAGTCGTAGTCTTTCCAGATCAAAAAGATTCTGGAGAGGCCGATGCTTGACCGAAAGACGCTGGAACGACTGGGAGCCTGGGAGGGCTATCGGCTCAAGGACGTGGTCTGGCCCGAGAGCGAGACGGGCACCGTCGAGCTTCATTTGGAGCCCACGCGCAAGGTCATGACCTGCTCGGGCTGCGGGAAGCGATGCCGGCAGGTGCATGAAACGGTCACTCGTCGCGTTCGGGATCTCCCGCTGTTTGAGTATCGGGTTGTTCTGGTGGTCCCTCGCCGCCGGGTCTGGTGCGACCATTGCGGCGGGCCACGCCTGGAGCAGCTGAGCTGGCTGAGTCGCTATCAGCGTGTCACCGACCGTCTGGCCGATGCCTGTGGCCGATTGCTGGAAGGGATGACGATTCAGGGCGTTAGCCGTTTCTACGATCTGGACTGGCACACGGTCAAAGGCATCGACATGAACCGGCTCAAAGCGAGTCTGCCTGAGCCGGACTGGTCAGCGATCCGCTACCTGGCCATGGATGAGTTCGCGCTTCACAAGGGGCATCGCTATGCCACGGTGGTCGTCGAACCGATCCAGCGCCAAGTGCTGTGGGTCGGGCTTGGCCGTTCCCGCGAGACCGCGCAGACCTTCTTCGAGGGGCTGCCCGAAGGGGTGTGCAAGCGCATCGAGGCGGTCGCCATCGACATGACGACGGCCTATGAAGTGGAGATCCGGGCCCACTGCCCGCAGGCGGAGATCGTCTATGACCTGTTCCACGTCGTGGCCAAGTACGGCCGTGAAGTGATCGATCGGGTTCGGGTCGACGAGGCTAACCGACTGCGTCAGGATCGGCCGGCCCGAAAGGTCGTCAAGTCCGCCCGCTGGTTGCTGCTGCGCAACCGGAAAGGGCTCAACCAGACTCAGAAGGTCCGGCTCGATGAGCTGCTCGAAGCCAACCAGGCATTGCTGACCGTCTATCTGTTGCGCGACGAGCTCAAGCGGCTGTGGTACTACCGCCGCGAGGGCTGGGCCCTCAAGGCCTGGCAAAACTGGTTCGATCAGGCCATGAGCAGCGGCATCGATGCGTTGCAGCGCTTCGCACAGCGCCTGAAGCCCTATCTACACGGCATTCTGGCGCGTTGCCGTCACCCGCTCAATACCAGCGTGGTAGAAGGCATCAACAACACGATCAAGGTCATCAAGCGCAGGGCCTACGGCTACCGTGACCAGGAATACTTCTTCCTCAAGATCCGGGCAGCCTTCCCCGGTAATGCGCGATGAACCACAAAAAAGGGGCCGGAAGAGCCGGCCCCGCTGGAATTCGGTGGTGGGCGATGCTGGACTTGAACCAGCGACCCCTGCCGTGTGAAGACAGTGCTCTCCCACTGAGCTAATCGCCCGAAGACCGCGTATTTTA
This sequence comes from Wenzhouxiangella psychrophila, assembly GCF_042310375.1. NCBI lineage: Bacteria > Pseudomonadati > Pseudomonadota > Gammaproteobacteria > Chromatiales > Wenzhouxiangellaceae > Wenzhouxiangella > Wenzhouxiangella psychrophila. The sequence goes on from NZ_JBHJMQ010000001.1 coordinate 578,288, forward strand.
GGCCGCTTTGACGCCGACAGCAACCACCACTCGATATGCGGCGAGAATGGTCAACAGACAATGCGCTTGCCAAGGTAGTCTAGCCGGCGGCCCGCACCACGCAAGCGGTCGGTGGTTGCGATAGGGCGCTTTTGGCAGTGGTAGCATTCGGTCTCTGTAAAGCCGATTGTGAAGCGATGACCGACTCCCGCCATACTGCCGGCGGCGCTATCCGGATGCGGGTGGCGCAGGAAAGCCTCGAGGAAACGGGCCGTGCCATGCGGCAAGGGTCGGGGCGCGGCCTGCGGCAGGCCCAGCGCGTGGTCGAGTCGCAAACGCGACGCCTTCCGCCTGCCGACCGCGGTCCGCTGGCCTGCGAGGCCGGCTGCGACTTCTGCTGTCACCTGCGCGTGATGGCAACGGCGCCTGAGGTGTTCGCGCTGCTCGACTATCTTCGGGGCAGTCTCCACCGGGAGGCCTTCGCGCGATTCGAGCAGCGGGCCGAGGAGACCGACCAGCGGCTTCGCGATCTGGACTCCGACGACATTCTTCGCACCAACATTCCCTGTCCGGCCCTGGTCAAAGGCCGTTGCAGCGGCTACGCGGGGCGCCCGCTCAACTGCCGCAGTTACCACTCCACCTCGAAAGCCGCCTGCGAAGACTCCTTCAACCACCCCGAGGACCTCGACCGTGGTCATCCGCAGATCAAGGCGCTGGCCCAGGTCCACGAGGGCTCGCAGGCCGGTTTCCTGTCGGCGCTGGAGCGGGCCGGCTACGACGCCCGCCAGTACGAATTGGCGACCGCGCTGGCCGAGGCCATGCGCGATCCGGAAGCCCGCAAGCGTATGGAAGCGGGAGAGCGAGTCTTTCGGGTACCGCTGGAGATTCCGCCCGACGGGTGACCGGCTCGGGTCACCGCGGGGCGATGGTGGTCAGCCGACTCGGGCGGTACGGTCTTCGGGCTGGACCAGCCGATAGGCCGCCGGAATCACCACCAGGGTCAGCAGGGTCGCGGCCAGCAGTCCGGAGATGATCGCCCAGGCCAGCGGCGGCCACAGCGTGGACTGCGTGAGGGTCAGCGGCAGCAGGCCGACGATGGTGGTGGCCGTGGTCAGCAGAATGGGCCGGATGCGTCGGCCCACGGCGCCGGAAACCGCCTGCTCGACGGTCAGACCCTCGGACTGGTTGGTCTGTATGACGTCGATGAGCACGATGGCGTTGTTCACCACGATACCGATCAGTGCGACCACGCCCAGGGTGGCGGTGAAGCTGAAGGGCTGACCGGAGAGGATCAGGCCGGGTACGACGCCGATCGCCGCCAGCGGTACGGTCAGCAACACCAGGCCCACCAGGCGGAACGAGTTGAACTGCCACAGCAAAAAGCCGATCAGCAGTACGACGCCGATGGGCAGGGAGCTGAACAGGGCGCTGTTGGCGCTATCGGCCTCGGCCGCGGAGCCGCCCTGTTCCATTCGCACGCCCGGCGGCAGCTCGAGTTGGTCGAGCCGGGGCTGCAGCTCGCTGACGACTTCGTTGTAGGTCACCTCCCCGGTCGTTTCGGCCAGAACGGACGTCATGCGCTGAAGGTCGCGGTGAAGGATGACCGCGGGTTGGAGGTCGAGTCCGACCTGTACGAACTGGTCCAGCGGAACCGGGCCGTCGGCGGTGGGTACCTGAAGTCCCGCCAGGGCGCGTTCGGGCAGGTCCTCGCCATCGGGGCTTCGCAGGCTGATCGGCACCGGTTCCCGGCCCGCCCGCCAGGTCGAGATCTGCCGTCCGAAGCTGGCCTGGGCGAGCACATTGGCGATGTCGGAGCGGTTGATGCCGTGACGCGCCGCCTCGGCGTCGTCGATGGCGAAGGTCAGCGTGGGCATGCCGTCGCCGAGTTTGTGGCGCACGTCGCGCGCGCCGGGCGTGGCGCGCACCGCGGCCATGACCTGACGGCTCGCGCGTGCCAGATCGGCGGAATTGTCCCCGTAGAGCAAGACCTCGACCGGGGCGTCCACCGGCGGCCCCTGGCCGAGGCGGTGGGCGACCACCTGGGCATCCGGGATTCGATCGGATACATGGCGATCGATCCAGTCCATCACCTCGGGCAGTTGTGAGTCGTCGTCGGTAACGACCACCAGTCGGGCCAGGTGGGGCGAGCGTGGAATCTCGATCAGGTTGTAGTAAAAGCGCGGGCCGCTGAAGCCGGCGAAGTGGTGCACGGCACGGACCTGCGGCAGGTTTTCCATTGAAGCGGCCAGGTCGCTGGCTTTCAGGGCGGTGTGCTCGAGCCGCGTACCTTCCGCGAAATACAGGTCGACGATGAGCTGGTTGCGGTCGGTGCTGGGGAAGAAGTCGCGCTGCATGAACCCGCTGATGCCCAGGGCGCCGACGACCATCAGCGCGGTCACGCCCATGACCGGCCAGGGGCGGGTCACGGCGATGCGGCCCAGGCGCCGGCCGATATTTTCCAGCCCTGCCGAGGTATTGCCCTCGCCGGGCTTGAGTATGGCGGCCGCGACTGCGGGGGTCACCAGCACCGCGTAGAGGTAGCTCACCACCAGGATCAGCATCACCATGATCGGAATACCCCGCGTGAAGTCGGCCGTGTCGCCAGTCGACAGCAGCAGCGGCGTGAATGCCGCCAGGGTGGTGCCGGTGGCCGCCGCCAGCGGGCCAGCCAGCTCGGCCACGGCGGTGACGGCCGCCTGGGTCCGACCCTTGCCGCGGTCGAGATGCCATTGCAGGTTCTCGACCATCACGATGGCGTTGTCGACCAGCATACCGAGCGCGATCACCATGCCGGCGATGGCCATCTGGTGGAGCACGCCGCCGCCCATGGCGTAGATGGCCAGGCCGCTGAGGGTGACCACCGGCAGGAGCGTGGCGACGACGAATCCCAGCCTCGGTCCCATGGTGAGCAGCAGGACGATGGCGACCACGCCTACGCCGATCAGCAGGGATCGCCCCAGTTCCCCGATTCGCTTTTCGACCCAGCGCGGCTGGTAGAACATCTCGCGGATGTCCAGCGGTGCGTAGTCCGGGCGCAGTTCCTCGATGATTTCGCGCGCCTGGCGTCCGAAGCGAACGGCGTTGAGCCGGTTCTCCGGGATGACGATGCCGAGCCCGATCGCGGGCTCGCCGTTGAACCACATACGCTCCACGGCCGGCTCCTGCGGAGCCAGCCGGATGCTGGCGATTTCGCTCAAAGGCACGATCTGCCCGGTTCGCGTGCGGATCGGGGTGTCGGCAAGCGCCTCGATATCGTCGAAATCGGTGAGCGGGCGCACCACCAGGGCGCGGCCGCCGCTGGCCAGGGTGCCGCCGGGCATGACCCGGTTGCGTTCGGCGACCTGTTCGGCCAGCGACTGAATGTCGATACCGGCCGCCATGGCGTCGGCATCGTCGAGCCGGATGATGAGTTGTTCGCCGGGATCGGCCAGCACATCGATGCGCCCGACATCGGGAATCCGGAACAGGTCGCGCTTGAGGTTGCGAGCGGCATCGAGCAGATCCAGCAAGTCGTCGGAACCGGTCACGGCCAGCACGATGCCGTGTGTTTCCATCGAGCGGTCCTCGATGGCGGCCGGGCCGGCGCCGTCGGGAAAGCGCTGCTCGGCTCGCTCGACCGCGACGCGAATGCGATCCCAGACGGCGTCGGTATCGTAGACGTGCTGATGCATGCCCACGATCAGGTGGGCGAAGCCCAGGCGCGCGGTGCCGCGGATCTCGTTGACTTCCTCGACCCCGGCGATTTCCTCTTCCAGCGGGTCGAGAACGAGGCGTTCGATCTCGGCCGGCTCGGCGCCGGGCCAGGCCACCTGGACGTTGCCGTAGCGAAACGGGAAAAAGGGATCTTCCTGGCGGTCCATGCCCAGCCAGGCTGCCAGGCCGATCACCGAGAGCATCGCCACGCCGGTCAGGATCAGGCGCCGGCGGTGCAGGGCGGCTTGCATCAATCTCATCGCAGAACCCGCACCCGCTCGCCGTTCAGCAACTGGCCGTGCCCGGCGATGACCACCTCGTCTCCGGGCTCGAGATCACCGTCGACGCGTACCCGGCCGCCGTCGAGTTCGCCGGGAATGACGCTGACGAGTTCGGCGTGTTCATCGCGCAGTCGGAACACGTGCGGCAGGCCCTCGCCGGTATCGACCAGGGCGTCGAGGGGGATACTCAGCCGGTTGCTGCCGGTCCAGGACAGTTCGACGTGCACGGCCTGCCCGGGCGACCACTCGGGCCAGTCAGCGTCGGGCAGGTCGATGACAGCCGTTGCCGGCTGGCCCGGAGCGGGCAGGCCAATTTCCCGAATCGATCCGCTTTTGCTCGCGCCGCCGTCGACTCCACGCACTGTTGCGGAATCACCCACGGCTAGTGTCCGCGCCTGCCGGGTCGACAGATCGAGGGCAATCTCGAGGCGCTCGGGTGCGCTGATGGAAATGATCGTCTGGCCGGGGCTGACGAACTGGCCGGGTTCGACCGGCAGGGCCGCGACCCGGCCGGAAAAGGGCGCACGCAGCGTTGCTTCATCCAGCTGATCGCGCGCTTCCTCGAGCCGGGCCTGAGCCTGGCCGCGCGCTTCGCGCGTGGCATTGCGCTGGGCCCGCACGCGATCGAGTTCGTCGGTGGACACCAGGCCGCGTTCGTGCAGGTTGGTCAGGCGCTGTGTTTCGCGCTCGAGCCGCTCGAACTGTTCGTCGAGTTCCCGAACCCGGGCTTCGGCGCCTGATACACCCGGCATCAGCGCGGGGTTATGCAGGATGGCCAGAGCCTGACCTGCGCTGATTGATTCGCCCCGGGCGACCAGGCGCTCGGCCAGCAGGCCGCTGTGCAGGAAGGCCAGGTCGGCGCGTTCGACCGCGCGGGTCACACCCGGTAAGCGCAGCCGCACCGGCGGCTTGCTGTCGCTGACCGCGGCCACGCGAACGGGTTGGCCCGGTTCCCGCGGCGGTGCCTCGGTGCCGGTTCCATTCGAGCAGGCAACGGCCACCGCCAGGAGAATGGCGAGGAACGGCACCTGCACTATGCGTCGAGAAGTCTGTAATAAACTGGCCGGTCGGTCAGTTATTTGGGCGTTTGAAAGGGTCTCGGAGTTCATGATCAAAAAGACTCAGCTGTCGTCGGTTTGCGGCACGGTCGCGCGTGGTGCCAGGCCGTCCATGAAAATCTTGAGGAAATCGTCGAGATATTCATCGTCGCTGCCGTTGCCTTTCCAATTCTTGTGCTGGGTGCGCACTTCGAACCACTGCGAGCAGGCGTGGATGAACACGGTAACCACGTGGGTCGGATTGACGTCGGAGCGGAGCAGGCCGGCTTCCTGGGCCTCGCGTACGCGGCGGGCGCCGAGCTCGACCAGTTCGGCGTCCATTTCGTTGCAGGTCGTGTCGCCCTCCAGGTGCATCCAGGTGAACAGCCGAACGACCTGCGGGTTGTCCTGCAGAAAGCGGAAATAACGAATGACGCCGTTACTCAGCAGTTTCGGGTCGGGGCTGTCCGCGCCCTCGAGTTCATCCTTCTGCCCTTCGTAATAACGAGCGAAAGCCACTTCCTTGACGGCGTCCCAGAGGCCTTCCTTTGTGCCGAAATGGTGATGAATCAGGCTCTTGGTCACGCCCGAGCGCTCGGCCAGTTCGCGCATGCTCACGGCCGCGAAACCGCGGTCGACGAACAGGTCGAATGCCGCTTCAAGAATGCGGGCCCGGGTGAGATCCGGATCTCTTGTGGCGATGGATTCGTTCATTTCGGCGCGAGATTAGCATTGATTGACCGACCGGTCAATTAGCGATCTCCGAAGCGGGACGGGAATTCGATGTGGATTTACCGGGCCGGGTCGATCTGGCCGCCGATCGAAGTATTGAGCCGGAACCAGCCGGCGATGCTGGTGCGGTCGGTGCGGGAGGTCAGGACCTCGTGGGGAACCTCTTCACTGAGAAACAACACGAACGTCCCGGCGCGTGGCTCGACCGTGGCCGAAACGCTTTCTCCATCTTCTCCGTAGACAACCAACTCGCCGCCGTCGCAGGGCTGCCAGTTCTCGGTCAGATAGGTCACGGCGGAGACGACGCGATTGGCCGCGCCCCGAAAACTGTCGAGGTGTTTTCGGTACAGCCCGCCAGGCGGGTAGTGCGCGTAATGGGCCTCGAATTCGAACAGGCCCAGAAACAGTTCGCGATTGAGGGACAGCCGAAGCTGCTCCATCCGCTTGAGAAAGCGCGTCTGGACCGGTCTTTGGCGCGTCAGCCAGAAGACGCGATCGCTGCGGATTCCGCGGTCGAGGTGGAAGTCCCGTTCACGGCCGATGCCGGCCCGATGCAGACGATCGGTTTCCATGAGTTCGTTCAGGTCGCCGCGAAGTTCGTCGACGAGCGAGCGATCCAGCGCATTTTCACCCACCCACCAGCCGTTTTCGCGCAACCCGCCCGCGGCCAACTCGAAGGTGTCGCGGTCGATCGGTAGCGCCAATTCAGCCATGCGTGAGGTTCAGCGGCGGCTCGGACAGCTCGGCGAGCTGTTCGCGCAGCTGTCCGATAATGCTCTCCCAGTGACGGTCGTCGCCGAACCATGGGAAGGCGGCGGGAAAGGCGGGATCATCCCAGCGCCGTGCGAGCCAGGCCTGGTAGTAGATCATTCGCAGGGTACGCAATGCTTCGATCAGATGCAGCTCGCGCGGGTCGAATTCGTGGAAGAGCCGGTATTCCTCGATCAGCCAGCCCATCTGCTGCTCGCGCTCGGGGCGCTCGCCGGAAATCAGCATCCACAAGTCCTGGATCGCCGGGCCGGTCAGGCAGTCGTCCAGATCGACAAAATGCGCATGCTCGTCGCGCCAGAGAATATTGCCCGGATGGCAGTCGCCGTGCAGGCGGATGCGTCGGTAGTCGCCGGCACGTTCGAACGCCGCGGCTATGGCTTCGAGCAGGTGCTCTGCGAGGCTCGCAAACGCTTCCTCCAGGTGCGGCGGAAGCCAGCGATTCTCGACCAGCCAGTCGACCGGCTCGCGACCGCGTTCGGCGATGGTCAGTTCCGGCCGATGCCGGAACCGTCCGGTCGCCCCGACGGCATGCATGCGGCCCAGCGCGCGGCCCAGCGTTCGCAGTGTGGGCTCGTGAGCGGGTTCGGGTGCGTGCCCGCCCCGGCGTGGAAAGACCGCCAGGCGAAAACCCTCGTGTCGATGCAGGGTGCACCCCTGGATCGAAACGGGAGCGACCACGGACAGGCCCGAGTCAGCCAGCTCGATGGAAAAGGCGTGCTCTTCCTCGATCGCCTCGTCGCTCCAGCGCTCGGGCCGGTAGAACTTGACCACCACGGGTTCGGCGTCTTCCAGGCCGACCTGCCAGACCCGGTTTTCGAAGCTGTTGAGCGCCAGAAGCCGCCAGTCAGCTCGCAGCCCCAGTGCTTCGACGGCATCGAGTACCACTTCCGGGCCCAGATTCTCATACGGCCTTGTGCCCGTGGTCGATTCATTCATGCCGGTACCATCGTTGCGGGCTGGTGCGCCAAATCTTGGACTTGTCGTATGATGACTTCACTAGCATGCAATCTTGTCCGGGGCTTGTGCATTCTGAAGGACCATATTCGATGAGGATTGTGTCATGAAACGACGTGATCCACGCCTTCTGCTGGCGGTCATGGCAACCGCTCTCGCGTCGGTCGCGTACGCCGGTGATGCGACGCTGGACGTCGCGGAGCGTCAGACCGAAGAGGAGCAGGCCGAAGGGCAGAAGCAGGTCGAGGAAAGCGCGACCAACGAGAAACGTGCCGAACGTCAGGCCCGACAGCAACGCCTGATGCAGGTCTCCTGCCTTGACGAGGAGGGCAGGCCTGAAGGTTGGCTGGACCTGACGCACTCCTATCTCAACCAGCGACTGTGTGCACCGGCGGCCTGGTTCGATGGTTTCTTCGGCGACCCACGCACCCTGGAAGAAAATCCCGTCGGTAGCTTCGTGCGCCTGCGCAATGCCGCGCGCTGGGATGAGCACGAGGGCTGGCAGTATCGGGTCGGGGTGCGCGCCAACGTCATCCTTCCGCGCCTGTCAGAACGGGTCCGTTTGCTGGTCGCGCGCGACGAGGATCTGGAGGGCGACTATTCGGATCCCGCGGGCGCGTTCGACGATCCCGAGAATCAGACGCGGCTGGGCCTGCGATTTCTGGCCAGCGAGCGAGCGCGCAGTCGCTTCGATGTCGACGGCACCATCCGCGTTAGCAGCGGTTCGCTCAACCCCCGCTTGCGGGGACGGTATCGTTACATCCGGGGGTTGACCGACCGGACCCTGGGGCGCTTCACGCAGTCTGCGTTCTGGGAACGCGAGGAGGGCCTGGGATTGACCACAAGGTTGGACTGGGAATGGCTACCGGATCGCAATCGCCTGCTGCGCTGGAGCGGGCGCGGCACCTGGTCAGAGAAGTCCGACGGCATCGACTGGCGCACCGGCCTGGTGTCGTTCCGCCAGCTGGATCTCAAGAGCGCCGTCCGTGCCGAGATCGGCGCCTGGGGCCATACCGAACCGGAATTCGAAACCGAGGAATACTTCGTCGCCCTGCGCTATCGCCGCCAGTTCCTGCGTCACTGGCTCTACTACGAGATCGAGCCGGCCCATGCCTGGCCCAAGGACTTCGATACCGGCGAACGGCGCAGCGATTGGCGCCTGACTTTCACTCTGGAGATCCAGTTCGAGAATGAACGTTCACGCCAGCACCGACTGCGCCAGTATCTCGACGAAGAGCCCGACGTTGAACTCTGGGAAGACGAGCCCATTCCCGTCGATGCGCCGGGCGACCGAGCTGATGATCCATTGCTCGAGGATCAGGACAACGGCAACGGGGAAAACGGGGACGACGATTCCCGGGAGGGCGGCGGTTAAAGCTTGTTGGTCGCCCCGCGACCGTCAGGCCGCGGGGCTTTCGGAGGTCATGGTCACTCGGCCCTTCGAATTGCCACCCGCTTTGTGCCGGCTGCGGCGAGTGCGGCCATCAGGGCCGACAGGATCAGGAGTCCGGGCCAGGACAGGACGGGAATGGCGATGGGCCTGACGCTGATGTCGAACGAACCCCTTGCCGTATCGGAACCGTCGTCGACGATGAGCGTGATGCGCGCGCTTCCGGAGCGATTGGGGTTCGGAGTCACTTCGACCTGACGCTCTGCGCCCGTTCCGGTGACCACGATGTTGGCGTCGGGAACCAGGGTCTGAAGATCGGATTGCCCCGTTACGACCAGTGAGTCGACGGGGGTATCCACATCGTCAATGCGAATGTCGAACGAGATGCTGCCTTCTCTTCCTCCGATCACGATGTCATCCAGCGTCGAAACGATTTCCGGCGGATCGTTGACCGGATTGACCTCCAGCAAAAATGATTGCGAGGTGCTCAGGTCGCCGTCGCTGACGCTCACGGTGACATTGGCGGTGCCGGAGGCATCCGGGGCGGGGCTCAGGTCAAGGCTGCGCTGCGCACCGCTGCCGTTGAAGGTGAAGCTTCCGATCAGCGAGGGATTGTCGCTGCTCAGAGAAAGGCTCAAGTCGCCGAGTGGATCGTCGACATCTCCAACGGTAAGCGCAATGGTTCCCACCGGCTGATCCTCGTCGGTCGTCTGGTCGGCGATGGCCGACAGGGTCGGGGCATCGTTGACGTTGGTCACTTCGATGGCAAAGGGTCCCAGTGTCGCTGAAGCGCCTGCAGCGTCTTCGACGGTAATCTCGATGCCGCTGTAAGTGCCCACGTCCTCGTTACCCGGCGTGCCGGACAGTGTGCCGTCGACCGGGTCGAAGGCCGCCCAGGCCGGCTTTCCTTCGATGCTGAATACCAGGCTGTCGCCGTTGTCGATGTCGTCGGCGGTGGGTGTGAAGGTATAGGCGTTGTCTTGCGCCACCTGTCCAGGCGGGTTGCCGCTAATTGTCGGTGCATCGTTGACGTTGACGACCTCGATTGAAAACGTCCCCGTGCTGTCGGTCTCGCCATAGCTGTCGGTCACGGTGATTTCGATGTTTCCGTAGACGCCGACATCGGCGTTGCCCGGCGTACCCGTCAGCGCGCCGGTGGCAGTGTCGAAGGTGGTCCAGGCGGGCTGGCCGCTGATCGAGAACGTCGCGGTATCGCCCGGATCGGGATCGTCGACCTGGGGAATGTATTCGTAGGCCGAGTCCTGCTGAACGGAAGTCGCCGGCGCGTTGGTGATGGTCGGGGGCACGACGGCTTCGGCGACGCCGCCGGGATCGACGACGCGGGCGTTGGCGACGCCGTCGGAGTCATTGGGCCCGCCGTCGGCAATCGTCAGGCGCACGCACCAGTCTCCCGGCGTCAGTCCTGCTGTGTACGCCGGATCGTCCGTCGGCGGGCAATATCCGGGTGCCCCGGGCGCCGAGGCCACGGCATCTTGTCCGTCTTTAACGAAGTCGGCCCACTGGCCGCTGGCATCGATCTTTCGATACACCGGGTCGGCCGGAATCGCCGCGCGTTGCGGCACCACCACATCGATAACGGCACCGGGCGTCGGCAGGCCGTCCACTCGGAAGTCGAAATAGCCGCCGACGTTGGTTCGGGCATCGGTAAGACCCAGCGTGTTGGTGATATCGGCCGCGCTGACCTGCGATCCGTCCTTGTCGACGGCGAAAGCGACGCGTCCGATGCTCAGCTTCAGTCCCGGCTCGGTTTCGAGACGATAACCACTCGGGTCGGCCAGGTCGGCATGGGTGGTGTTTCGATCTGCGTATGGATCGCGGTAGTCGGGTAGTGAATCGCCATCGCGATCGGGCCGGCCTTCCGCTGCATCGTTGTCGGGCAAGCCATCGTTGTCGGTATCGGCGCCGGTCAACGCCGGAAACGGATCGATCACGCGCAGCCGCAGGCTGGCGGTGCCCGACAGGGGCGACGGATCGTCATCGGTGGCGGTGACCTCGATGTCGTAGATGCCGGGCGCGACGACCGAAGGATCGAACTCGAACGTCGCGGGATCGCCATCGTTGGCCAGGTCCACGAGGCCCGTTTCGGCATCGTTCCAGTCAAAGGTCATGTCGGCCGCAGACGTTGCGTCCACGGTGTCGGCCGAGACGGTCACCGTGTCGGTTACCGTGCCGTCGATGATAACCGCCGGATTGTTCGCCCCCTGCTGAGCTTCCAGTGAAACCACCGGCGGCGTGTTGTCCTCCACGATGGTGATGGTGACCTGCCTGCGCTCGGCCAGCACGGTATTTCCGGCGGTGCCCGTCAGTTCGAGCACCAGTGTTTCCGGGCCCTCGCCCGACAGCCCGTCGTCGAGCACATCGAAACTGATCGTGCCGGTCCGACCGGCCAGGATGGAGACCGACAGCGGCGCGCCAAGGCCCGCGTAGTCCGCACCGTCCGCGGTGCTTGTCCCGGACACATCGACGTCGATAGTCGGCGTCGTACCGTCGAGTGCATCGCCGTTGAGCTCGATCGGTATTTCGATGCTCGTGCCTTCCTGAACGGTGCGGTCCGGACCGATCCCTACACGGGGTCGGACCTCGACGATCTGGATATCGGTGCCCGTTTGGTCATCGCTGTCGGTGGCAGACCAGGTAATGGCGTGAGTTCCCGGCCGCAGCCAGGTCGGTGTCGTGATGTCCTCCGGTGTCGGCGTGAGACTGCCGTCCTCGTCATCGTCGGCGGTCGCCGTGCCGTCACGTTCGAGATTAACCTCGGTGAACAGACCTGCGGCATCGATGGTCAATCCCGGCGGGGCTGTCACCGTAGGTGTCTCGAGCACATCGGTCACCGCAATGGTCACCGTCAGGGAAGAGGAGGCTGTCCCGTCTGCGTCGCGCGCTTCGATAACCAGCGTGTGACTGGTCGCATTTTCAAAGTCGATGGATGCAGCATCGGCGACTGTAACCACTCCGGCGCCGTCAATGGCGAAGCGGCCGCCGGCATCGTCGGTGAGCGTATAGGTGATGTCTCCGCCGGCGGGGTCCGAAGACGTTACGTCGACCCCGACAGGATCGCCGTTGGCGGCATCTTCGGCCACCGAATCTGCGGAGCCGTCCGTATCGACCGGCTGTGAGGGCGGCTCGTCGGTGACATTGATGGTTACCGTTGCGGATGCCGTGCTGCCGCCGTCGTCGGCCTCGATCGTGAGGACGAATGAAGCGCTGTCCTCGAAATCGATCAGCGATCCGTCGGCCACCTCGATTACACCGCTGTTGTCGATCGCGAAGGCACCGCTGGCATTGCCTCCTGTTATCGCGTAGCTAATACCCGCATCGGCACTGCCGCCGTCACCATCATTTGCGTCGACATCGCCCACCAGAATCCCGTTGCTCGGCGCCTCGCCGACGGCGAACGGGCCGGTCGACGTGAATTCCGGCGGGCTGTCGACATCGGTAACGGCGATCGTGAACGAAGCCGGGCTCGAGTCCACGCCGTCGTCATCGGAGGCCACGATGGTGATGCTGTGCGATGTCGCGCTCTCGAAGTCGATCAGCGAAGTGTCGGCAACCGTGACAATGCCCGTGCCGGCGTTGATCTGGAAGCGTCCGCCGGCATCGTCGGTCAGCGCGTAGCTGACGTTGCCGCCGGCCGGATCACTGGCGTCGGCGGTGATGCCGACCGCTGTGCCGTTGGCGGCGTCTTCGCTCACGGAACCACCGGAGGCGCCGTCGCTGTCGACGGGGGTCGAAGGTGCCGCGTTGTTGACGTTGACGGTCACCGTGGCGGTTGGCGCGTTCGTGCCGTCGTCGGCTTCGACGTCCAGGCTGAATGTCGGGCTGGTATCGAAATCGATTGCACTCGCATCGTTGACGGTGATTGCTCCGGCTCCGCCATCGATCGCGAATGGGGCACCCGTATTGCCGCCGACAATCGCGTAAGTCAAGTTGGCATCGGTAGCGCCGCCGTCTCCATCGGTCGCATCCACGTCTCCGACAGCAAAGCCGTTGCCGGCGGCTTCGTCTACGGAGAATGGCCCCGTGGCCTGGAAAACCGGTTCTTCATCGACATCGCTGATATTCAGCGTGAAGCTCGCGGTATCGTCCGGTGTGCTGCCCACCGCCGGGTCATTGACCTCGACGGACACGTTGTAGGTATCCTTCGCCTCGAAATCGGCGCTGCCGGTGAAGACGAGGTCGCTGCCGCTGATGGCGAAGTTCCCGGCGTTCGGGCCATTCAGCGAGAGATCGTTGGTGCTGCCGTCTTCGTTGTCGTCTTCGACCGTGATCTGCGCGACGGTCACGTCGCTACCATTGTTTTCGGGAATGGTGTCCGAGCTCTGGTCGAGCGACACGGCCGGCGGATCGTTCACGGCGTTCACGGTGAGTGTGAAGCTGCCGTCCACCGTATCGGTGCCGTCGTCGAGCGTGACGGTGATGTTGGCCGTCCCGTTTTCATCCGCCGCCAGCGTGATATCCAGTGTCCGGTCGCCGCCGCCGTTGTCCGTGATCGACAGGTTCGTGTCGGGCACCAGCGTCTGGTTGTCGGAAGAGGCCAAGACGGTAACGCCGGCCCCGCCCGATTCGACATCATCGACCGTGAACGCGAATGACGGAACGGAAGCGTCTTCGTCCACGGTGGTGTCGAATGTGGAAATCGCCGGCGATACCGTCGGCAGGTCATTGACCGCATTGATCGTGAGCTGGAAGCTCTCCTGCGTGCTCAGTCCTCCATCGTCGACCGTAATGGTGATCATCGTGGCGCCGTTCTGATCGTCCGCGGGTACGATGTCCAGCGTGCGGTTGGTGCCGGAACCACCGAAGGCGTGGCTGTTGATCAGTGAAGGATCGGCAGCCGTGAACGAGAGCGTCAGTCCACTCGCGGCGGTTTCGGCATCGTCGATCATGAACGCGATTCCACTGAGGGCCGTATCCTCATCCGTGGTCTGATCGGCGATCGCGGTGATCGTCGGTGCATCGGGTACCGACTGGACGTCTAGCGACACCGTTGTGGAATCCGCCTCGCTGCTGGCGTCCCCGGTCAGCCCCGGATCCGTTCCGGTGTTGCCGCGGTCGTTGACCGTTGCCGAGATGGTATCCGTGCCGAAGTAATCCGGATCGCCCAGATAGGCGAGGGTCGACAGGGCGTTGTTGAGGTCGGTGACCGTACCGCTCACTGTGAATGCACTGGCCCCGTTGCCGCCGCTGTCGAATGCGAGACCGGTTGTCGAACCGAGCGTCAGCGTGCCGTTGTTTGCCGACACCGATACCTCGACCGTTGCGCCGCCCGCGTCCACATCCGCAATCTGGATTTCATTGGCGCCGGAGAGGTCGAATGCCACGTCCTCGTCGGGTCGTAGCGTGCCGCCCGGACCGCTGATCATCGGCGTGTCGTTGCCCGCTTCAATGGTGATCGTTGCCGTGGCGCTCGCGGTCGCCCCGCCGTCGTCGGCTACCTCGACCGTTACCGTCCGGGTCGTCAGGTCCGGCGTGTCGCTGTTGTTCTGGTAGTGCACGGCCTCCATCGCCTCGATCAAATCGGCGAGGCTCGCCGAATTGCGGGTGATCGTGATCTGGTTGGACGACGTCGTGAACCCGAGTGCGGACGCAAGCGGAGCGGTATCCACTGCCAAGCCTTCGCCCGCGTCTCCTTGCGGATTATCCAGAGTGTATGTTGCCGATTCGATGCTTCCGTCGGAGTCGGAGGTGGCCACGGGGCCAGTGACCGCCACACCGTCCGAAGCCGTGACGCCCTGATTGGTGTTCTCGCTGAATGCTGCGCTGTGGCCGGTGCCACCGGCACCCGTGTCAAGATCCACCGTCGGAGGGGAGTTGCCGGCGTCCACCACGATATTGTCGAGGGCGACAGACTCGTCGACGTTGGTGGTGACCCGGATTTCGTCGACGTTCGCGAAGGCGGTGTTCGCCGATGCGAACTGCCGCGTCTGATAGCCACTGGAGGCACCGTATGAGAATGACCGGCTGTCGACCAGCGAGTTGTCAAGATAGGCATGGACCACCACGTCCTGCGCGAAGGTCGAGAAATTGTCGATGTCGATCGTTTCGAGCGAGAACGGCTCGTCGGACTCGAAGCGTACGCCGGTCGTACGCTCGTCGGAGGTGACCTGGTCGAGTTGCAGTTCGTTGGAATCGATGGAACCGCTCTCGCTGGCATCGCCGAACCGGAAGCCGTGGAAGAGCAGTTCGAACGTGGATTCGGTGACGATGCGCGCGTCGATCGGGTCGAAATTGGAGAGTTCCGGGCCCAGTTCCGTAAAATCCCAGGTCGTGTTCGCGGTCACAGGGGCCAGTTCGGGATCGAACTCGACCGGGACGGAATCCGATGTCTGTAGCCCGCCGTCGTCGAAACTCAATCTCAGGCCGTACTCGACGACGACCGGGCTGCCGGTATTCGCGTAGGTCACGCCCTGCAGGACATCGTCCACCAGGGAGGAGGTTGCCGCGGCCTCGCTGGAATTGAAACTAACGGTCAACGTCCCCGAGTTGTCAGTGAAGCTCGCGAAGACATTGCCGCCGGTCAGCAGATCGCCCCCTGACACCGTGAACGTGCCCGCGCCGGTGTCGAAGCTGAAATCGTCGTCGGCGTTCGCACCACCCTCGCGCGCGACGGTGAGCGTGCTGCCGGCGTAGTCGTTGGCACTATCGTGCTCCGTATCGGCGACTGTCGCATCGGCATCGACGACGACCGGTATCCCGTCCGCCTCGTCGAACATGACGGTCGCATCGAGGTTCGAGAAAGAGGGGGCCGTGTTCGCTACGACCTCCTGGTCGACGACGATGTCGTCGATGACCAGACACTGGTTTCCATCGTTGGTGGAGTAGTTCTCGAACCGGACCTCGTCGACGGAGTCGAACCCGACCGAATGCGTCGTGGGCCCGCCAAGACCGCCGAGATTGTAGCTCTGGCTCGCCCCCGCGACCGGGCTGCCGTCCTTGTAACCGACGATATCGAACGACCACGACGTTCCGCAGAAAACCTCCGTGGTGAAAGAAACGAACTGGAAACCGTCACCCGCGGGGTCGGCGAATATCGAGTCCGGGCCGCCGTTGTTCATGTTCACGCCGAAGTCAAGCGCGTAGGACTCGTCGATCCGCCAGTTGCTGAACGTCATCTGATCGGCCGTGCCGTCGGCCTCGATGGTCGCAGTGTAGGAATCCCCGTTGGCCAGGCTGCCGTCATATTTGGAGAACCCGAACGTCACCTCGCTCGTGACTGCTCCGAAAGCCGCTGACGTGCCCCATGCCAGGGAGGTAAAAACCAGCACCCAGAGAAGGGGAAACTTTCGTTGTATGGAAGTCGGTACCGTTCTCATGGCAAGTCACCTACCAACTCGGGGCGAGTCGATGACGCTTTCCGGAAGCCATTGAGCAACGGTGGCAGGGCCGACGATAGCTTGCTGATTGAATGAGATGTGCGGTGAGCTTTCATGATTCCGTCCCTCTTCTCGGAATCGAGCATCCCCTTACAGTCCAATCAATTCACGTGCGTGAAGAGAGACGGTGCTGGTGAAGCAATCGATCCCCAATCGAAAAATCAACGAGCGACGCTATCACAGGAGCGTATAGAAAGTAAAAAACGCAGGAGGAGTGGAGCCCTTCGGGAAAAGGGCTCTGCTTTGCGGGTGCCTGAGGGAATGCTAGCCGACAGCCGCCGCGGTTGTTTCGTGCTGCGATGTGGGCGCGTCGATGCCGAGGTCAGAAAGAATGCAGTGGGCGGCTTCGCGGCCCTCGTAGACGGCGGTGACGACCAGGTCGGCGCCGCGCACCATGTCGCCGCCGGCGTAGATCTTTTGGAGGCTGGTCTGGTAGCCGCTGTGGCCTTCCGCGCCGACGACCAGGCGGCCGTCATCGTGCGTTTCCACGCCGGCGGCCGTCAGCCATTCCGGCGGATTGGGGCGGAAGCCGAAGGCGATGATGACGGTATCGGCCTCGACGACCTGCTCGCTGCCGGGTACGGCCTCGGGACGTCGGCGGCCCGCCTCGTCGGGATCGCCGAGTTGCGTCTCGACCAGTTTGACGCCTTCAGCCTTAACGTTGCCGACGATGCCCACGGGCTGGCGATTGAACAGGAAGTGGACGCCCTCGTCCTTGGCGTTCTTCACCTCTCTTCGGCTGCCGGGCATGTTTTCCTCGTCACGGCGGTAGGCGCAGGTGACCTCGCTCGCTCCCTGGCGGATGGCGGTGCGAACACAGTCCATGGCGGTGTCGCCGCCGCCGAGCACGACCACGCGCTGGTCCTTGAGGTTGACGTAGTCGAAGCCTTCCATCGGTTCTTCGAGCACCTGCCCGATATTGCCGATCAGGTAGGGCAGGGAGGCAATCACGCCGGGCAGGTCCTGGTTTTCCAGGCGGCCGTCGACGTATTTGTAGGTCCCCATGCCCAGAAAAACGGCATCGTATTGATCGAGCAGTTCATCGAGCGAGATGTCCTTGCCCACTTCCTGGCCGAGATGGAAGCGGATGCCCATGCCTTCCATGATTTCCCGGCGCGTTTCGACCACGTGCTTCTCGAGCTTGAAAGGCGGAATGCCATAGGTCAGCAGGCCGCCGATGCGCGGATACTTGTCGAAGACATGCGCCTCGACGCCGTGGCGAGTTAGCCGGTCGGCACAACCCAGGCCGGCCGGTCCGGCGCCGACGACGGCGACTTTCTTCCCGGTCGGCTGAACGTGGGACAGATCCGGGCGCCAGCCCTGCTTGATGGCTTCGTCGGTGATGTATTTCTCGACCGAGCCGATGGTGACCGCGCCCAGGCCGTCGTTGAGCGTGCAGGCGCCTTCGCATAGACGATCCTGGGGGCAAATGCGTCCGCACATCTCCGGCAGGGCGTTGGTCTGGTGGCACAGGTCGGCGGCCTCGAACAGGCGCCCCTGGCGGACCAGGCGCAGCCAGTCGGGGATGTAGTTGTGCACCGGGCACTTCCACTCGCAATACGGGTTGCCACAGTCGATGCAGCGCGCCGACTGGTCTTCGGCGCCGTCTTCATCGTACTGCCCGTAAATCTCACCCCACTCGCGCACGCGAATCGGGATCGGCACCTCTTCAGGATTGGTGCGCGGGCTATTCAGAAAGTGCAAATTGCTTGGTTTGTCCATAACTTTTTTAAATTAAATGTCCACAGATGAACACAGATGAACACGGATAAAACAGTTCGCCTGGATGGTTTGACCGAAGAACCGATTGGTCGACTGATCAGCCAAGGCCGATTCGAGCCTCTTGTTTTCCCATCTGTGTTTATCTGTGTTCATCTGTGGACAAAAAGGTTTTGATTTAGCTTAGGCCGCGTTACGCAGCGAGGCGATCAGGTCGTCGAGGTCGGCGGCCTTGGGCTTGACCAGCCAGAACTTCGGCAGCATGCGGCGGAAGTCGTCGAGGACTTCGACGGCGTGCCGGCTGCCGGTGAGTTCGTGGTGACGCATGATCAGGTTACGCAGGTGGTGCACGTGGTTTTCCATGCTCTCGGGCGCGATGTGGTGGATGTCGATCAGCTCGTGGTTGTAGCGGTCCACGAAACCGCGGTCGAGATCGAGCACATAGGCGAAGCCGCCGGTCATGCCGGCACCGAAGTTGATGCCGGTCTTGCCGAGCACGACCACCATACCGCCCGTCATGTATTCGCAGCAGTGGTCGCCGGCGCCCTCGATGACGGCTACCGCGCCTGAGTTACGTACGGCGAAGCGCTCGCCGGCGGTGCCTTCGGCGAACAACTCGCCGCCGGTGGCGCCGTACAGGCAGGTGTTGCCCATGACCGGTGTTTCGCAGGCGGTATATTGGATGCCCGAAGGAACGCGCAGGACGATGCGCCCGCCGGTCATGCCTTTTCCGACGTAGTCGTTGGCCTCGCCGGTGAGCGTCAACTCCAGGCCGCCGGCATTGAAGGCGCCGAAGCTCTGCCCGGCCGTGCCGGTGAACGCCAGGCTGAGGGGGGATTCGGCCATACCCTGGTTGCCGTGATGGCGGGCGATAAAGCCGGAAAGACGTGCGCCGATCGAACGATCACTGTTGCGAATGGCGTACTCGAAACGCCCGCCCGCCAGGTTTTTGACCGCCCCGGCGGTATCGTCCTCGATCTTCTGCGCCAGCTCACCCTTGTCGTGCGGCGGGTTGCGTTCGGCGACACAGAAGCGCTCGGCGCCCGATTCCAGGCCGGTTTCGGCCAGCAGCGGCGAGAGATCGAGACGGTTCTGTCGCTCGGTCAGCCCCTCGATGCGTTCCAGGTACTCGGTGCGGCCGATCAGGTCCTCCAGTTTCGACACGCCCAGTTCGGCCAGGATGGCCCTGACGTCCTCGGCGACGAAGCGGAAGAAGTTGATTACCATCTCGGGCAGGCCGATGAAATGCTTTTTGCGCAGCACCTCGTGCTGCGTGGCCACACCCGTGGCGCAGTTGTTGAGATGGCAGATGCGCAGGTACTTGCAGCCGATGGCGATCATCGGCGCGGTGCCGAAGCCGAAGCTTTCGGCCCCCAGGATGGCGGCCTTGACCACGTCCACGGCGGTCTTGAGGCCGCCGTCGGCCTGGATGCGCACCTGGCCCCTGAGGTCGTTGGCCATCAGCACCTGGCGGACTTCCGACAGGCCCAGCTCCCACGGCGCGCCGGCGTACTTCACTGAAGTCAGCGGGCTCGCGCCGGTGCCGCCGTCGTAGCCGGAGACCGTGATCAGGTCGGCATAGGCCTTGACCACGCCGGCGGCGACCGTGCCGATGCCCGGCTCGGATACCAGTTTGACCGAGACCAGCGCCTCGGGGTTGACCTGCTTGAGGTCGAAGATCAGCTGCGCCAGGTCTTCGATGGAATAAATGTCGTGGTGCGGCGGCGGCGAGATCAGGCCCACGCCCGGCGTGGCGTAGCGCAGTCGGGCGATCAGCTTGTCGACCTTGTGGCCGGGCAGCTGGCCGCCCTCGCCGGGCTTGGCGCCCTGGGCGATCTTGATCTGGATGACTTCGGCGTTGATCAGGTATTCCGGCGTCACGCCGAAACGGCCCGAGGCGATCTGCTTGATCTTGGAACGCTTCTCGGTGCCGTAACGCAGCGGGTCCTCGCCGCCTTCGCCGGAGTTCGAGCGCGCCCCGATGCGGTTCATGGCGATCGCGATCGCCTCGTGCGCCTCCGGTGACAGGGCACCGAGGCTCATGCCGGCCGAATCGAAGCGCTTGAAGATCGACTCGACGGGTTCGACCGCGTCGAGTTCGATCGGCTCATTCGGGCTGGTGATCTTCAGCAGGTCGCGCAGGGTCGCCGGCTCGCGGTCGTTGACCAGGCGGGTGTATTCATCCCAGGCGGCGCGATCGGTGTTCTGGGTGGCGCGGTGCAGGGCGGTGACCACGTCGGGATTCCAGGCGTGATACTCACCGTGGTCGACGTAGCGGTAGAGGCCGCCGTGCTCGATCGGCACGCGCTTCTCCCAGGCCCAGCGCGCGAGCTTGCGCTGGTCGTCATGCAGGTCGGTGAAGGTCGCGCCCTGGATACGGCTGACCGCCCCGGGGAAACACAGATCAACGACCTCGTCGGCCAGGCCGACAAGTTCGAACAACTGCGCACCGCGGTAGGAGCCGATAGTCGAGATCCCCATCTTCGACAGGATCTTGTAAAGGCCCTTGCGGATGCCCCGGCGGTAGGCGCGCCCGAGCTGCAGGGCTTCGTCGCGCGGATGCTCGAACTCGCCGGCGTTGGCCATGGCCTGCAGGGTCTGGTAGACGAGATAGGGATAGACGGCCGTTGCGCCGAAGCCGATCAGGCAGGCGAAGTGGTGCGGGTCCCGGGCCGTGGCGGTCTCCACGATCAAGTTGCAAAGCGGGCGCTGGCCGGTTTCGAGCAGGTGATGGTGGATCGCGCCGGTGGCCAGCAGGGCGTGGACCGGCAGGTGATCGTGCTTGAGGTAGCGATCGGAGATCAGCAGGATCAGGGTGCCGTTGTTCACCGCTTCCTCGGCCTGCCGGCACAAATCGCGCAGCGCTTCTTCGAGCGGCTGGTCGGCCGGCACGTTGAGGTCGAGAAACTCCGAGGGCAGGCCGAACTGCGGCGTATTGATCAGCTGCCGCAGTTTGCGCTGTGACAGCACGGGCGAGTTCAGCACCACGCGGTCGGCCAGCTCGGGACCGGGCTCGAACACATTGCCCTTGCGGCCGATACCGGTCTCGAGCGACATCACGATCTTCTCTCGCAGGCTGTCGATCGCGGGATTGGTCACCTGGGCGAACTGCTGCCGGAAGCAGTCGAACAGTGAGCGTACCTTGGTCGAGAGTACGGGCATGGGCGTGTCGTCGCCCATCGAGCCCACAGCCTCGGCCTGGGTATTGGCCAGCACTGCGACGACCTCGCGCCGTTCTTCGCGCGAGAAGTTGAACATCTTCTGGTAGCTGGCCAGGGTGTCGGTATCGAAAGGCTCGGCGGCCATGTGCACGTCGACCAGCTCCGAGTCGAGGTACTTCACGCCCGATTTCAGCCAGTCCTGCCATGGATGCAGATTCTTGAGCTGCTTGTCGACGCCGCGATGGTCGAGCAGTTCACCGGTGGCCAGGTCCGCGACCAGGATCTGTCCCGGCCCCAGCCGGCCGCGGGCGGCGACCTGTTCGATCGGCACGTCGACCACGCCGGTCTCGGACGCGACGATCAGACGATTGTCGGTGGTCTTGGTCCAGCGCGCCGGTCTGAGTCCGTTGCGGTCGAGCGCGCAAACCGCGTGCCGGCCGTCGCACATCACCAGGCCGGCCGGGCCGTCCCAGGCTTCCTGGTGGAAGGCGAAGAATTCGTGGAAGGCACGCAAATCGGCATCGAGGTTGTCGTCGGTTTGCCAGGCCGGCGGAATCAGAATGCGCACCGCCTGGGGCATATCCATGCCACCGGCGACGAGCAGCTCGAGCATGTTGTCGAGCGAGCTGGAATCCGAACCCTGCATGCCCACCGGCGGGTCGATTTCGCCCAGCTCGGTCAGTAGTGGTGAGGCCAGCAGCTTGCGCCGGGCGCGCGCCCAGTGGCGGTTGCCACGGATGGTGTTGATCTCGCCGTTGTGGGCCAGCATCCGGAAGGGCTGGGCCAGCGACCACTTGGGCAGGGTGTTGGTGGAGAAACGCTGGTGAAAAACCGCCACCGAAGTGGCCATGCGCTTATCGGCCAGGTCCGGGTAGAAGGTGGCCAGGTATTCGGGCATCACCATGCCCTTGTAGCTGATCGTGCGGGCCGAAAGGCTGGCGATGTAGTCCGGCTTGTCACCGGCGGACTGCTCGCAGCGACGGCGGGCCAGCAGGAGTCGCCGCTCGAAATCGTCGTCGTCGATGGTATCGGCCGGGGTGACAAAGACCTGCTCGATGCGCGGGAGCGTGGCGCGGGCGGTCTCGCCGCAGGCTTCCGGGTCGACCGGCACTCGGCGCCATCCGGCAACAGCGAGCTCTCGGCCCATGATTTCGTTTACGAGAACCGCCTTCTGATCGGCGGCTCGATCGTCGTGATGGTCGAGGAAAATCGTGCCGACGGCGAACTGCTCGCCCAGCTCGATGCCCGCCTCCTGGGCAACCGCTCGCAGGAACTCGGTCGGCATTTTCAGCAGCAAGCCACAGCCGTCACCGGTCTTGCCGTCGGGCGCGACCGCTCCACGATGCGTCAGGCGCACCAGGGCTTGAACCGCATCAGCCACGGTGTCGTGACGGGCGGCATCATCCAGTCGGGCGATCAGCCCGAATCCACAGGAATCTTTTTCGAAATCAGGATGATGCAGTGTCTTCAAGCAAGCCTCCAGCCGCGTTGCCCCGTCGAGGGCATACGTTGGCGTATGTTCGGGGAACCCAATAGGATACCGTGTTCGATGTTCTGATGCGTCGGGATTGCCGCATTTGCCTTGATAGTGGCCTCTGGAAGCCCAACAATCAATATCGAAACTCATTCAAGCAGGTCCCTACACCCATGTCTCTAGACCCCGCCGTTCGGGAAAAGATCGAATCGCAGATTGCCTCGCACCGCGTGGTGCTCTACATGAAGGGCACGCCGAAGATGCCGCAGTGCGGCTTTTCGGCCCGCACCGCCGGCATCCTCGACCAGCTGCTGGAAGGCGATTACGCTACTTACAACGTGCTCGAGGACGACAATATCCGCGAGGGCATCAAGGTCTTCGGTGACTGGCCGACCATTCCGCAGCTGTATGTCGACGGCGAGCTGGTCGGTGGCAACGACATCATCGGCGAGATGTTCAACACCGGCGAGCTGCACGAAATGTTCGGGCTGGAAAAGCCCGACCGCACGCCGCCGGAGATTACGATTACCGACAAGGCGGCCGGAAAGATTCGCGAATTTCTGGAGGCTTATCCGGGCAATCACCTGCATTTCGCCATCGATTCGGGTTGGGACGCCCAGTTCCAGGTCGGACCGAAGGAAGGCAGCGAGATCGAGACCGAGTCGAATGGCATTACCGTGCTGATGGATCTCGCCAGCGCACAGCGCGCCAAGGGTGCGACCGTCGACTGGGTCGAGACCGTCCAGGGCGAGGGTCTCAAGCTCGACCTGCCGGGTGCGCCGGCGCCGGTCAAGCAAATGACGCCGGCCGAACTTCAGGAACGCATCAATTCAGGCGAACGCATCCTGGTAATCGATACCCGCAACGAGGCCGACCGCGGCGAAAAGCCGCTGGATTTCGCCGAGCCCCTGGATGCCGACTTGATGGCCAAGCTTAAGGACGGCGATCCCAACCAGCCGCTGGTGTTCGTATGCAATGTCGGCCAGACCTCGCAGCAGTACGCCGAGCACTACCGCAAGCAGGGCTACACGCAGGTTTATAACCTCGAAGGCGGGGCGCAGGCGATTCTCGGCTGATTGCAGCCGGCGGCCTGCTTTAATCGGTTGGCACCTCGTATGGGTGCGACTGCTCGTCGCGGTGCGGGTTTCGACACTTCAAAGGCTGTTTCGCCCGGCCTGCTTCGCAGGCTCTTGCGGCGAATTCCTTTTACCTCGCGCGGTAAAAGGAATCCAAAAGCGCGCTGAAAAGAGTACGGATGCGCCGCAGGACCAACAAGACGCGCAGGCTTCAGTATTTTGTTTCTAACTTCGCTCCTGCTCCGTCTAGACACTTGGTGTCTTCGACGTCCCTTGGGCGTAATCTGCATTCTGACGGCCCGACCTCGATCAACCCGGCTTTGGCTGTGCCATTGGAGATGACGTCAGGTGAATGCGCCCTGGCTTCAAACCCTTAGCACGGACGTCGAAGCCTCGCTTTCGAGGTCGTGAGGCTGGGTGCGGGCCAGTCCAATCGGACGTCGTAAGCCCGCCTGTGTCTCAGAGATTTCAAACGAAACCCCAGACAAAATACTGAAGCCGCTCCCCGGTGGGACTCCCGAAACGAGTCCGCCATCTTTTCAGCGCGCTTTTGGCTACTTTTTTCGCGCGAGAAAAAAGTTGCTCGCCGCAAGAGCTTGCGAAGCAAGCCGGGCGAAACAGCAGTTGACTTGTCGGGGCCACCACTGCGTGCAGCGGTAAAGAACAACCTAGCGCCAGGTAACCGGACGCCTCATAGAAACATCCTGCGGAGCAGGCGGGCGGAACCGCTTTTGACTTTGATTTGTCGAGGCCAGCCAACCCGGCGGTAGCAAAACACTGCCCAGCGGCACAGGCATCAACGAGCCAGCCTGCTGGGCAAGCGCAACGGGCGCATGATCACCGGCCGCCCGTGGCGGCGCGGTTGGGCGTTTGCGTTTTCGGTCAGCCTCTAGCGTGCTGTCGATGCCATCGCCGTGTGATCGCAAGTATCGACAGGATCAGCAGCACCGCGAAGGGCAGGCCCAGCGTGGGCACCGGAAGCGGCGCCGGACTGGTGCCGCGCAGGCCGACACGATCCGGACTGGAGGGCGAATTGCTGAAGATCAGAATCTCGCCAGTAAACGATCCGGACCATGATGTCGGCGACATCCTTGCCTCGATCATGCAGCTTTCCCCGGGTGCGATCGTGGCCGGTAGCGGGTAACAGCTGCCGCCGGTGATCTCGAACGGTGGTTGGGGGTTGTCGATGTCGTCGATGACCAGGTCGGCGTCTCCGGCATTGCTGATCGTGATCGACCGGGGTTCACTGGACGTGCCGAATGCCTGCTCCCCGAAATCGACGTTGTCGAGGCTCAGGACTGTTTCCGCCTGCGTGCCGTTGCCTTGCAGTTCGAATTGGTGAGGCCCGTCGGGAGCGTTGCTCTTGAGCGCGATTGACTGGGAAGCCTCTCCAGTTGCCGCGGGGCTGAAGCTGTAGCCGAGCGTGCAGGTGGCGCCCGGGGTCAGTGTGAACGGTGCGCTTCCGCAGGTGCCGTCGGCTGCGGCGAACGGCGCGATTGGTGACGTTGCGCTTTCGACTCGTAGCTCGGCGTCTCCGCTGTTCTCGATGGAGACGCTGATTGGGCTGCTTCCGGTTCCGACTTCCTGATTACCGAAATCGAGCACGCCCGGGTCGAGCACCAGGCCGGCCTGGATGCCGTTGCCCTGCAGCTGAATCTCGTGCGGCGCATCCGGTGCATTGCTCTCGAGCGTAACGGTCTCGGTTGCGGGTCCGGGTGCATCGGGGGAGAAGGTATATTCGAGCGTACAACTGCTGCCCGCCGGCAGACTGAACGGCGGTGTGGCGCAACTGCCATCGGCTGTGGAGAACGACGCGCCCGCGGCGCTGATGCTGTCCACTTCGAGATCCGCGGGGCCGCCGTTCTCCAGCAAGATGCTAAGTGGGTCGCTGGTGGTACCGACTTCCCGGTTGCCGAAATCGAGGGAATCCGGGGTCAGCCCGATCGACGGGTAGCACTGGGCCAGGTCGGTCTCGGAAAATGCGATCTCCGTGGACCCGCGCACCTCTGCACTGCCGGGGTGGAGTGCCGCTGCCGCCGCCGCGAACGCCTGATGGAGCGTAATCGTTTCCCCGATCGAAGTCAGAAAGACCCCCGATTCCTCTCCATCCAGACTATTGCCTTCGGTAACTTCCGCTGGGCCGAACGCAAGCGGCATCTCCACACCGTTCACCTCGATGCCGCCGGGGCCGGTGACATCGACACTATAGTCGTAGCTTCCGGGAGGCGGATCGAGACTGGCGGAGGCTTCCGCCAGCGGATTCTGGCCACCGATGATGGCGCCCGCGGCTGCCTGACCCGAGGCGGTCACGGACAGACTGTGTTCGTGCGCATACTGATAGCAGACCGGGTCACCCACAACCTCGCCTTCGTCTGCTTCGATCTCCCAAATGCCGATTTGCTCGGACTCCAGCGTACTGGCTATTTCCGGGGAGGCTTCAGAAGTTTCGATGTTGACTTCGAAATCAATCGAAAAGAGGACATCGTCGGGATTGGCTCTCATCGAATCCTGACCGGGCGCCGGCTCGTGCTGTCCGTTACGGATCAGTTCGGACCGATGATCGATGAGCTTGAGCGTGGCAGCTTGGGCGCTACCTGCGAGCGCAGCGGCGGCGATGACCGGCAGCAGGGCCGGTACGATTCGAAACGTCATGGTGATGTTCCCCCTGTTCTCGATTGTTTTTCTGGTAACCGCCGGCGGCAGTTGCAAAAAGTCTAGCACCACCCTGGCGTGATGTCTCCCGGCGCCAGTCAGAGAGAAAACTCGGCGACCACCGGTGCATGATCGCTGGGCCGTTCGTTTTTGCGCGGCTCCTTGTCCACGTAGCTGGTCGTGCAGGTCATCTTCAGGGCGTCGGAACAAAGCACCAGGTCGATGCGCAGACCTAGGCCGCGGCGGAAAGCCGCGGCGCGGTAGTCCCACCATGAAAACGTGTCTTCAGGCTGTTCGAACAGGCGGAAACTGTCGTGCAGGCCGAGATCGAGCATGGCCTTGAGCGCGTCGCGCTCGGGTGTCGAGCAGAGTATCTTTTCGTGCCAGGCCTCGGGGTCGTGCACGTCGCGATCGTCCGGGGCAATGTTGAAATCTCCCATCACGACGAGTTTGTCGTGGCGGGTGAGCTCGTCGGCGATCCACTTGCGGACCGCCTCCAGCCAGGCCAGCTTGTAGTCGTATTTGTCGGAGCCGACTTCCTTGCCGTTGACCACGTAGAGATTGATGACGCGCACGTTGCCGACGGTGCCGGCGATGACGCGCTTTTGTTCGTCGGGAAAGTCGGGGATCTCGGTCATGACGTCGAGTGGTTGCTCGCGCGCGAGCAGCGCGACGCCGTTGTAGGTCGGCTGGCCGGCGTAGGCGACGTGATAACCGGCTTCCTCGATGGCCTCGACCGGGAAGTTCTCGTCGGTCAGCTTGGTCTCCTGCAGCCCGAGCACGTCCGGGTGCTGGTGTTCCAGCCATTCGAGCACCTGCGGCAGGCGCACCTTGAGTGAATTGAGGTTCCAGCTTGCGATTTTCATGGGGCAAAAGTGTACCCGATCATGTGTTCAGAGACTCCCTAGTGACCGCAGCGTTTCAGAGTCGCTTCCAGATCCCCGGCCAGGGGTAGCCGATGGTCGTTAGGGTGCAGGGCCACGCGTAACGGCAGCCGGCGGGCGAGCAGGCGATTGAATGCATTGGAGACTTTCAGTACCGGCCCTTGCCACGCGCTGGCGGCCTCGAATCCGATCAGGGCGCTGCGTCGGAATTGGCCGGTAGCGACGTCGAGATAGCCGCTCATGGTTTCAACGCGAGCGAATCCGGTCGGCCGGATTTCGGCGGCGGTCACCGGCCCCAGCGCCCAGGCCGGTGGCACATAAAGCTCCGGTGCGGGCAGATTATGGTCGTCGAACCATTGCTGATTGCGCGTCATCAGATCGATGATTTCTGAGGATGTCAGGGCCAGGTGCTCGGCGCAGTCGCGCGAGATGAACAGGCTATGCAGTCGGTGCTTGAGCCCGCGGATGTGGCGGGCGCGGTGTGCCCAGCCGTGGCCGGCGAGCGGATGGCCCTCCACCGCCCAGGCGCGCAAACGGTCCAGGGCCGAATCCGTCCACTCCTTGCCGGGCACGACCAATAGCGTGACCGGGCCCGGACAATGCCGTTCGATCAGCTCGAGTTGTTCGGCCACCCGATCGAGCGTTTCGGGCATGACGTCGTGGATGGAGATGTCAGGCCGCACGGGCCACCTCGACCAAGGTCTCGAGCCAGGCCCGCCGGCCTTCATCCCGGATGGCGGCGTAGGCGGCCACGCCTTGATCGGCCCGCGCATGCCGCTCTTCCTTTGGTAATTCGACCAGGGCGTCCAGGGCACGCACCATGGCGTCGGAATGGTCCGGGTCGAAGCGATACAGCACCGGATCGAGCTGCGGCCATTCGCCGATGCCGCAGTGCGTCGACACCAGCGCGGGCCGGGCGCAGGCAATGGCTTCCAGCGCCACCGTACCGAAGGATTCGACATCCGACGGCAGGACCAGCGCGTCGTGTTCGGCCAGCAAGTCCGGTATGGATTCTCGCCGGACCCAGCCGAGGTGGCGGATGTTTTCGTGCTCGCGCGCGGCGGCTGCGACAGTCTCGGTGAGCGGGCCCTGGCCGGCGAAGCTGAACGTGAGCCCGGGGCGCCTGGCCGCGGCATCGAGCAGGCGATCGATGCGTTTTTCGGCGGCCAGGCGGCCGACGAAGAGAATCTTTTCCACCGGGCCGGACTTTGGTTCCGGCGAACGGTCGAAGCGCCCCGGCAGCAGGGTGGCCGCCAGTTCGGCACGGCGCGCGCCCAGATTCCTGGCCAGTTCCACCATGCTGCCGGAATGGGCCAGCGTCAGGGCGGCGCGCTCGAACAGCTTGCGGTTGCGCGATTCCAGGTAGCGCGTCGCCACGGCGGTCATCAGGCGGCCCCAGTAGAGTTCGCTGAGCGCCTCGAAGTGGGTGTGGAAGCCGTAGATGAAGGGAATGCCGCGGCGTCGCGCGAGCCTCGCGCCGGTCATGCCGTAGGGGCCGGGCGTGGCGATGATGACGATATGGGGCTTGAGTCGGTCAAAGTCGCGCGCCATGCGCCAGCCGGCCGGCAGTGCGGCTTGCTGTGTCCTGTCGCCGGGCAGCGGAAAGCTTATCAGGGGTTTCGGACCGTGCCCGGGGGCGATCAGTTCGATGGCTTCGACCGAGTCGCCGATTTGCTCGATCAGGTCGCCGTAATAGGAACCCACGCCGTTGCGCTCGATCGCCGCGTCGCAGCAGATCAACACGCGCAGTCGGTCGGCGTCAGTCACGGGAGGCGAATCGGTCGCGGCTGAAGTCATGACGGGCAAGGATATCGGCAAATTGCTCTTTCAGCCATGCCGGGTCGAGCTTGCTGTCGCTGAGCTCGTGTTTGTGCGCTGAGCGGTGCTGTCGCGACTCCTGCGCGCGAGCTTGCAGCCGCTTCGCGAACGACGGGGCGGGATCGACCTGAAGCCGGTCCAGGGTCTGCGTGACGGCCGCTTCGAGATGCGCCCGGATTTCGACATTGTTGAGCAGGGCGATGCGATCGGCCGGCAGGCGGTCGGCCTTCTCGAACAGGTTGTCGAAGTAGAAGGCGAACAGTTCGGCGAAATGTTCGTTGAAGCGTTGCGGCGCGCCATCGCTGGCGAAGAATCGCAGTGAGTCGGAAAGGGTGCTCAGCTGCGAGGACAGCGCGCGTTCGGGTTCGCGCAGGCAGACGATGAATCGAGCATCGGGGAAGGTTTGCGACAGGCTGCCGACCATGCCGGCGAAGGAGGCGTTCTTCGACAGGAAACGGTGCTCCTGGCCGTGTACATACAGGTGACGCTGAACGGTGCGGTGGTAGTAATCGAGCTGCCTTCTCCGGAAGTGGACATCGTCATCGGTGTCCAGCCGGGCCATGCGCCACAGGTCCGGGCTGTCGGGGAACAGCACGACCAGCACGAAGCAGGTCATCGGCGGCAGCAGGCAGAAGAAGTCTTCCTCGGGCTGGTCGAGACGCACCGGGTGGGTGTCCTCGAAGCCGCCGGTCAGGCGCCGGGTGAGGAAATCGACCAGACGGCCCAGTGGACGGCCCACGCGCGCGTCGAGGCGGCCGATCCCGCGCCAGAGTTTGCGCCACGTCACTGACAGGGCGAAGAAGCATTCCCAGGTCGAAAAAGTGGTGGTGCGTTTGTCTTCGGCCAGCACGCCGTGAAGAAAGGTCGTGCCGCTGCGGGGTACGCCGACGACGAATAGCGGCCGTTCCACTGAAACTTTCCGGTAGCCGCGAAACAGGATCTCGTCGAGCGCCAGGCCGAGCCAGTGATACAGATTGAGCAGGAAAAGCCCGGGGATGACCAGCAGCATGATCAGGGCGCGGCGAAGCGAGCGGCGGCCCATGCCGTTGGCCGGTGGCCGGAGCGCGCGTGCGCCCAGGCGCAGAAGCCGCCATTGCGATTGAAGGAACAGCCGCCCCATGGCCAGTCAATCGAGGCCCGGCAGCATTTCCCGGGCTTCGTGTCGGCAGCGGTTGATGGCGTCTTCGAGCTGCTGCGTCATCTGCGGCGAGCGGGCGTCGCCTTCGCGGTCGACGACGATCGGCTCGCCCCAGTAGATCAGGACCTTCGCGAACGGGGTTGGCAGGTCCGTCAGATCCCAGGAGCGATGCAGCGGAATGTGGCGGCTGCAGGCCATGGCGCAGGGAAAAACCGGCAGGCCGGTCACCCGGGCCAGTTCCAGCACACCGGGTTTGGCCTTGTGGACCGGGCCTCGCGGGCCGTCGACAGCAATCACCGGAGACCAGCCCTGGCGCGCCAGGCGCATCAGGCCGCGCAGGGCGCGGGAACCGCCGCGGCTGGAGGAGCCCCGGGTCGTGGCGAAGCCGGACTTGCGCAGGACGTAATCGAGCAGTTCGCCGTCCTTGCTGTGGGAAGCCATCACGGCCAAGTGATAGAAGCGGCCGAAGCAAACCAGGCCAAGCTCGTCACCGTGCCACATGGCAACCACGAATGGCTGCCCGCTTTCAAGGCGCTCGACCAGGGCGGGCGGCTCGTGACGGCGCAGCCGCCAGCTTGCGCTCAAGATGCGGTAAACGCCGAAGATCAGGCGTGGAAGAATCGTGCGGCGAAACATGATGCTGCGCATCATACCCCGGGGCACCCGCTCGGACAGCGGGCACCCCGGAGTTCCTTTTTTACTCTTCGGAATCCTCTTCCGCGGATTCGTCGGAATCGTCCTCGAAGTCGCCGGCCACGGCGTAACTGAGTTTCTCCGGTGAGAGGTGCTCCCGTGCGGCTTCACTGACGTCCTCGGCGGTCAACTCGCTGACTTTCTGCTCGAATTCCGCCCGATAGAACATGTCGCGATCGAGATAGAGATGGTTGTTGAGCAGCGACATCAACTGGCCGTCGTCGCTTCTGGCCAGTTCGAGTTGCTGCAGATAGCCGCGCCGGGCCTTGGCGACTTCTTCTTCGTCGAAGCCGTTTTCGACGGCATCGTTGAGTTCCTCGAACAGCACTTCGACCAGGCGCTCGCGGTTTTCGGGCGCATACATGGCGTAGACGAAGAACGAACCCCGCTCGTCGATGCTGTCGGCATTGACGCTGCCGCCGACGCCGTAGCTCAGCCCTTCGGTGTCGCGAATGCGATCGGCCAGGCGGGAATTGAGGAAACCGCCGCCGAGCAGGTGGCCGGCCAGCGACAGGGCGGGATAGTCCGGATGATCGTCGCTCATCGGGATGGGCTGGGTGCCCAGCAGGCCGGCATTGGCCTTGTCGTCGAGCTGTGCCTCGAGCGCGGCCTGTTCCGGCTCGTGGTAGGGACGATCGTAGCGTTCGAAGGCAATCTCCTGCGACCATTCGCCGAACAGGGATTCCAGCTGACCGCGCAATTCGTCGGCATCGAAATCGCCGACGAAACTGATGGTCGTGCCCGGCCCGAAGCCGTAGAAGCGATCGTGGAAGTCTATGAGTTGTTCGCGCTTGACCGACTCGATTCGTGCTTCCGCCTCGTCCCAGCTCGGCGTGTATTCGGGATGTTCAGGTGGATGCTGATTGGCATGGCGGTTAAGCAGGCGGGAGGCGACCGACATCGGGTTGTCGCTGGCCTGGTCGAGCTGCGTCAACTGCTGGCGCCGCAGCTCCTCGAGCTCCGAGGGTTTGAAGGTCGGGTTACGCAGTACGTCGGCGGTCAAGTTCAGCAATTCGCCGAGATTCTCCCGCGTGCTTTCCATGCTGGCGGACACGCTGTTGCCGCCGCCGATCGACAGGGTCGACTGCAGTTCGCTGACGCGGTCGCGGATTGCCTGGCGGTCGTGGTTCTCCGAGCCGCGCATGAGCATGCTGGCGGTCATGCCGGGCACGTTGTCCAGGCCGGTCAGGGTCTCGAGCGTGCCCATGCGTGTGACGATGCGGCCCTGGACGCGGTCACCCCGCGTTTCCTTGGGCAGCAGAACCACCTGGGCGCCGTTGGGCAGTTCGAAGCGGACCAGTCGCTCTTCGATGTTATCGGCCGTGGGGTCGAAGGATTCGCCCTGGCTTTGGCCTTCACCGCCTTCGTAGTCGGCGAGCAGCTTCTCCGCCTCCGGCGCTTCGGGGATTTCCGCGCGCTGCGGATCGTCCTCGGGGAGGAACTGGCCGATGGTGCGGTTGTCGCGGACCAGGTAGGTGTTGGCCACGCGCACGACGTCGTCGACCGTGACTTCGTCGAGACGGTCACGGTTGAGGAACATCAACCGCCAGTCGCCGGTCGCGGCCCATTCACTGAGCTCGATGCCGACGCGGTTGGAATCGTTGAGAGCGACTTCGACGTTGCGCTTGAGCGCGTTCGCCGCCCGTTCGACCTCTTCCTGCGTCGGCGGATTCTCCTCGAGGGCGTCCACGGTTTCGATCATCGCCTTGCGTGCAGCGGACAGGTCGTCATCCTTGTCGACCTGCGCGTACGTCATCAACAGGGCGGGCTCGCCCAGCGATAGCGTGTAGGTGCCAACCTGGCTGGCGAGTTCCTCGACGACCAGCGCCTGGTGCAGGCGACCCGAGGGTGCTTCACCGAGCACGTGGGAGAGCACCTGAATGGCGGCGAAATCCTCGTGCACCGCCGACGGGATGTGCCAGGCGCCCATCACGGACTGGAACTCGCCCGAGCGACGCACGTTGACGCTGCGTTCGCCATCCTGGGTCGGCTCGCGGGTATAGGTGGGCCAGAGTTTCATGTCGCCGGTGCGCTCGGGCGCGGGGATGGCGCCGAACTCCTCCTCGACCAGGGCAAGGGCCTTGTCCGTTTCGAAGTTGCCCGAAAGAATCAGCATGGCGTTGTCGGGCTGGTAGTAGCGGCGATAGAAATCCTGCAGGCGCTCGACCGGCACGTTCTCGATATCGGCGCGGGCGCCGATGGTCGAACGTCCGTAGCCGTGCCACATGTAGGCGGTGGCCATGACGCGCTGCATCAGCACGCGGAACGGACTGGTCTCGCCGATCTCGAATTCGTTGCGCACCACCGTCATTTCCGATTCCAGGTCCTCGCCGTCGATCAGGGAATTGACCATGCGGTCAGCTTCCATGCGCAGGGCCCATTCGAGGTTTTCCTCGCCGGCCGGCAGGGTCTGGTAGTAATTGGTGCGGTCGTACCAGGTGGTGCCGTTGGCCCGGCCGCCACGCTCGGAAATCTCGGCCTTGATGTCCTGGTGGTCGGGCGTGCCGTAGAACAACATGTGCTCGAGCAGGTGGGCCATGCCCGTCTCGCCGTAGCTCTCGTGCTTGGAGCCGACGAAGTAGGTGATGTTGGCGGTGGTCGTCGGCCGGCTGCGATCGGGCATCAGAAGTACTTTCATGCCGTTGTCGAGCCGGTACTCAGTGATGCCTTCGACGCTGGCGACGTGCTCGATGCCTTCCGCCTCGGCGGCGGCAAGCACGGGCAGGGCGGCCAGCATCAGCGCAAAAAGAAGTCGTCTGCAGTTACACGCAAGCTGCTGCATGGGGGTGCTCCGTCGTATTGGGGTTGTATTGCTTGGTCGACCATCATGCCGTAACGGCCGAGGAATCGAGTGTGACAAAAGTCACGCATTGTGCCGGAATGGTCTTTGTAGTCAATTGCCCGCGTTCTCGCCCCAGACTTCCTCGAGCCGCTCGTCGCGCCCGCAGCGCCAGCGGTAGTACTTGTAGCGAACCGAGTTCTTCTCGTAGTAGTTCTGGTGATAGGCCTCGGCCGGGTAGAAGGCCTCGAAAGGTTCGATGGTGACCTCGATGGGCTGCTCGAATCGTGACTGCCGGGCCTCCAGGCTCTCTTGCGCAAGTTGTTCCTGGCGCTCGTCGTGCGCGAAGATTGCCGGGCGGTAACTTTCGCCGCGGTCGCAGAACTGACCGCCGCCGTCGAAGGGGTCGACGTTGGGCCAGTAGATGTCCAGCAATTGCTGGTAATCGACCTTTTCCGGGTCGTAGACCACCTGGACGACCTCCAGGTGCCCGGTGCCGCCCTGTACGACCTGCTTGTAGGTAGGATTCTCGACGTCTCCGCCGCTGAATCCGGAGATCGTCTCGACAACGCCGTCGACCTCATCATAGGGCGGTTCCATGCACCAGAAACAGCCGCCGGCGAAGGTCGCGCGCGCGAGCTCGTCGTCTTGCTGAGCGAAGGCCGGGCCGGCGTACAGCGCTCCGGCGACGATGATCGCGGTCAGGGCGGGGAAGCGGCCGAGGTTCATGACGTCCTCATCTCCGGAAGATCTTCACCCTCAGGCACGAACTCCAGCGCCACCCCGTTGTTGCACCAGCGTTGTCCGGTCGGTTCGGGGCCGTCGTCGAACACGTGCCCCTGGTGGCCGCCGCAGCGCGCACAGTGGTACTCGGTACGCGGCCAGATGAGGCGGAAGTCCTTCTTGGTGTCCATGTGATCGGGATGGATCGGCTGGTAGAAGCTGGGCCAGCCGGTGCCGGATTCGTACTTGTGCTCGCTCGAGAACAGCGGCAGGAAACAGCCGGCGCAGATGAAGGTGCCGGCGCGTTTTTCGTCGTTGAGCGCGCTGCTGCCGGCGCGCTCGGTGCCTTCTCGGCGCAGCACCCGGTACTCGTCGGCGTCGAGAATCTCGCGCCAGCGCGCGTCACCCAGATCGAGCGGTTCGAACGACATCGGTATCGAAGTCATGGCCTCTCCTGCGAAACTGCGAATGGACAGGCCGCCCAGCCAGAGCAGCGGCAGCGAACCCGCCGCCAAACCCAGCAGGCGCCTGCGCGAACGATTGCGGATTCGAGATTCCATATCCGCATTGGATCAGATTTTGTGTCAGTAGTTCGTCAATGCGCTTTGCTCGCTTCAAACAAGACCTCTCGCAAAGGCGCAAAGGGCGCAAAGGGAAAAACAATTCATGTCAATTCATGGGGTTCCAGAAAGTCAGGTTGTCCTTTTCCATTCCCTGGGCTTTCCTATGCGTTCTTTGCGCCTTGGCGACTTTGCGAGAAACCTTTCCGAGGTCAGGCCTGCCATTCGCCGCCCGCCGGAAATATCCACGAGCCGGAGTGCTACAGCATGAACGCCAGCAGCATCGCGGTGCCGAGAAACGAGAAGAAGCCGGCCACATCGGTGATGGTGGTCAGGATGATTGACGAGGCGGTGGCCGGGTCCTGACCCAGCCGGGTCAGTACCATCGGTACCAGTGCGCCGGCGATGCCGGCGGCGAGCATGGACATGATCATCGCCACGGCGATGACCAGCGCCAGCCCGAGGCTCTGGCTCCAGACGAAAACGGCCAGACCGCAGGTGACCGCCAGCGCCAGGCCGTTGAACAGGCCGACCATGATTTCCTTGTTCAGCACCGAGCGCCATTGGCGGATGCCGACCTCGCGCAGCGCCAGGCCGCGCATGGTCACCGCCAGGGCCTGGGCCCCGGCGTTGCCGGACTGTCCGGCCACGACGGGAAGCAGCACGGCCAGCGCGGTGAACTGGGCGATCAGGTTTTCGAACAGGCCGACCACCGAGGCGGCGAGAAACGCAGTGAGCAGGTTGATGTGCAGCCAAGGCAGCCGACGCCGGATGGCGAAGCCGGGCAGCGACAAGGCGCGTTCCTCGGGGCTGACACCGACCATCTTCTGGATGTCGGCGGAAGCGACGTCCTCGATGGCGTGGAACAGGCTGCGATAGCGCACCACGCCGGCTAGCCGGCCGTCGGCGTCGACGACCGGCACCGAGTCCTTGCGAGAGCGCTCGAGTAACTCCACCAGCTCTTCGCGGTTGGTCTGGATGGTGACGGTCTCCCCGGCCGGTTGCACGTATTCGCGCACCGGCTCGTCCGGTCCTGCCAGCGCCAGGTCCTGGATATCGACGCGGCCGGCCAGCCGGGAGTCGGGCGTTACCACAAACAGCGATCGCAGCCCCCGGACTGGTGAATCCTGCAGGCGCTTGAGCGCCTTGCCAACGGTCATGTCCGCCTTGACGGTGAGAAACGATCGGTCCATCAGTCGCCCCGCCGACTCGTCGGGGAACGACATCAGTCGCTCCAGGTCATTTCTGCTCGTCGGGGTCACCGCGGCGAGCAGTTCGTCGCGCTCGCTCGCGGGCAGTTGTGCCAGGACGGTGATCGCGAGCCTGGGTGCGGCCCGCTCGAGGATTTCCAGCCCTGACTCGCGCGGCAGGCTGGTAAACACGGCCAGTGCCTTGGGCGGGCTTAGATATTCCATGGCCACGGCGAGGGCGGTGGGATCAAGATCGGCAACGATCGGTTCGAGATGGTCCTCCGGGAGGGCCTCGAGTTCCTCGGCCGCGACAACCGGGTGGCGTCGGACAAACTCGTTTTCGATGCCGGTGCTCATCGTCGAGTCCCCGGCATGCCGAAAAGATCGCCCAGGCAGATGCCCATGATTCGGAAATACTGCCTGGCCAGGTCGCTGATGCCATCGGCCAGTCCCGGATCCGACCGATGCGCCGTACCCAGTTTCGCCATCAGCCGGGCACGGGTAATCGAGCCGAGCAGGTGGCCCAGCTCGTCGACGACCGGCAATTCAGCTTGTTCGAGCCACTCGCTGAAGTCACGCGCGCCGGCGAGTGTCGTCTCGGCGCGCAGCGGCTTGATGCTGACGAGGAATTCCCTGAGACGAGAACGGTCCGACCGCGCCGCCAGCGCCCGACCCAGGTCGAGCCGGCCCAGGTAGTGGCCCTCGTCATCGACCAGCCAGACAATCCGCTCGATTTCGGACTCGTCGCCGCGCATCAGTTCCACGGCTTCGCCCAATTGCATGTCGGCATCGAGGCGCATCGCCGCCGGATTGAGCGACGCACCCACGGTGTCGGCCGGAAAGATCACGAGCCGTCGTAGTACGCGACGGGTACGTCGGCCAGGCAGGGCATCCAGGATGCGGGTGCGGCGGCCGGCATCGACGTGCAGCAGAATCGCCAGCGCGTGATCCAGCCCGGCGGCACCGAGCCAGGCCGCAATGCGTTCGTCGGCCTGGCCGGCAAGTACGCGGATGCCGATACCGTGGGGCAGGCGGGCGATCACGGCAGCGGCGACTTGATCGGGAAGTCCGTCGAGGGTGTGCGCCGTCTCTTCGCCGCCGCGCTGGGCGAGCTGGGATGCCACTTCAGCGGGATACCGGCGTGCGTAGGCGAGTTTCAGCGGATTGGCCGGTGTCATTGCGTCAATCTCCGCGCGAGTTGTCGGTCAGCTGCAGCACGCGGCCACTGGTCAGGCGTGCGGCCGGTATCGAGACCAGTCCTTCGTCCGTTGCCAGTGTCAGGCCGGTGCGATGGATCTCGACGATTTCTCCCTCGTCCTCGTCGATGCGCAGGCGGTCCCCGGTCGAGTAACGGGCCAGTTCCGACTGCGCCATGAGATTGGCCACGTATTGTTTTGCCCCGAGGG
Organism: Wenzhouxiangella psychrophila; assembly: GCF_042310375.1. NCBI lineage: Bacteria > Pseudomonadati > Pseudomonadota > Gammaproteobacteria > Chromatiales > Wenzhouxiangellaceae > Wenzhouxiangella > Wenzhouxiangella psychrophila. Next base: position 615,792 of record NZ_JBHJMQ010000001.1, read on the forward strand.
CGAAGGCGATGGACAAGCCGCCCAGCAGCGCGGCGAGCACGATCAGCGACAGCTGGGTGATGAACGAAATATCGATACCGATCTGCTGCAGGCCGGTGACGAACGCGATCAGCACCACGCCGACCTGGGCAAGCCGCGGCAACAGCGCATTGGCGTCGCCCTGTGCCATCAGGCTTGCGATGAGGGTGCGTGTGAGCGTGCCCAGCACGGTGCCGGCGCCGATGATCAGCAGGCCCAGGATGAAACGCGGCACGTAGGCCAGCAAGGCATCGAGCCAGCCGCTCAACGGGTCGATGTCGAGCAGCCTCACGGCAACGATGATCGCCAGGGCCAACACGACAATGAAGACGAACACCGATGCGGCTTGTTGGAACACCGGCGATATGCGAGTGCGATCGCCGCCGCTGTATCGGGCCGCGACACGGTCGGTCAATGAGAGCAGGCGGCGGGTCATCACCGCGGCGAGCTTGCCCAGCCCGATGCCGAGTACCAGCACTGCGACGGCGGCCAGTTCGGGGTAGGCCTGGATCAGGTCTCTGAGCATCGTTCCTCTCCGCCGTTTGCCAGTTGTCGGCGACCGCAGATTGCGGCCGAGCCCCTGATTACAGCATACACGCCGGGTGCAGGTGCGGCATCACTGGCCAGATAACGCTGATTTGTTCAGGCGGCAGCGGAGAAGGAGATCAGTCCGGGACGTTTCGCAGCTCAGACTTCGACGTCGGCCAGGTTGCCCTTTTCCTCCAGCCAGGCGCGGCGATCAGATGCTCGCTTCTTGCCCAGCAGCATGTCCATCAGCGCGTCGGTTACGGCCGGATCGTCGACGGTCAATTGCAGCAGGCGGCGGGTGTCGGGGTCGATGGTGGTCTCGCGCAGCTGCAGCGGGCTCATCTCACCCAGGCCCTTGAAGCGGGTTTCGGTGACCTTGCCCTTGAGCTTTTCGGCCTCGATCAGGGCGAAGATGCCCTGGCGCTCTTCGTGGTCGAGGGCGTAGTGGGTCTGCTTGCCGACGTCGATGCGAAACAGCGGCGGCATGGCCACGAACACGCGACCTGCGTCGACCAGCGGGCGGAAGTGCTTGAGGAACAGCGCAGAAAGCAGGGTGGCGATATGCAGGCCGTCCGAGTCGGCGTCGGCCAGGATGATGACCTTGCCGTATCGAAGCTTGCTCAAATCGTCTGAACTGGGGTCGACGCCGATGGCGATGGCCAGGTCGTGGACTTCCTGCGATTGCAGCACCTGGGCCGGGTCGGTCTCCCAGGTGTTGAGGATCTTGCCCCGGAGCGGCATGATCGCCTGGAACTCGCGATTGCGCGCCTGCTTGGCACTGCCGCCGGCCGAGTCGCCCTCGACCAGGAACAGTTCCGTTTCTTCCAGGTCGGTCGAGGCGCAGTCGGCCAGCTTGCCGGGCAGGGCGGGGCCCTGGGTCACCTTGCGCCGCGCGACCTTCTTGCGCGCTTTCTGGCGCTTGAGGGCATTGTCGATGGCCAGCTTCGCGATCGCCTCGCCGTCGGTCACATGCTTGTTCAGCCACAGCGCGAAAGCGTCCTTGACCACGCCGGAGACGAAGCTGGCGGCCGAACGCGAACTCAACCGTTCCTTGGTCTGGCCGGAGAACTGCGGATCGTCGAGCTTGATCGACAGCAGGAAGCTCAGCCGCTCCCAGATATCTTCCGGCGCAAGCTTGACGCCGCGCGGCAGCAGGGTGCGGATTTCGCAGAACTCGCGCAGGGCCTCGATCAATCCCGTGCGCAGCCCGTTGGTATGGGTGCCGCCGGCGGGGGTGGGAATCAGGTTGACGTAGGACTCCTGGGTCAGCTCGCCCTCGGGCACCCAGGTCAGCGCCCACTCGGCCTCCTGGTCGGCGCCGGAGAATTCGCCCGTGAAGGGATTTTCGGGCACGCGTTCGAGACCCTCGAGGCTTTCGGTCAGGTAGTCGGTCAGGCCGTCCTCGAACTGCCAGGTCTCGGTCTCGTCGTTGGCGCGGTCGTCCAGCCGAACTTCCAGCCCCGGGCAGAGAATCGCCTTGGCCTTGAGCAGGTGCTTGAGCCGCGGGCGCGAGATGTTGGGCGAGTCGAAATATTGTGGGTCGGGCCAGAAATGAACCTTCGTGCCGGTGTTGCGCTTGCCGACCGAGTCGATCACGGTCAGCGGCGTTTCGGTTTCGCCGCCGGCAAAGACGATTTCGTGCTCTTCGCCATTGCGCTTGATCCGGCAGACCAGCTTCTGCGACAGGGCGTTGACCACCGAGACGCCCACGCCGTGGAGGCCGCCGGAGAACTTGTAGTTCTTGCCCGAGAACTTGCCGCCGGCGTGAAGCCGGCTGAGGATCAGTTCAACCCCGGGCAGCTTGTGCTCCGGATGCGGGTCGACCGGCATGCCGCGGCCGTCGTCGGTGACCTCGACCGAGCCGTCCTTGTGGAGTACGACTTCGATGAGCTTCGCGTAGCCGGCCAGGGCCTCGTCGACTGCGTTGTCGACGACTTCGGCGACCAGGTGGTTGGGCCGGGTGGTGTCGGTGTACATGCCCGGCCGGCGCCGGACCGGCTCCAGGCCCTGGAGGACTTCGATATCGGACGCCTGGTAGGCGTTAGTCATGGACGATGCTTCCCGGTGCGAATCACTGGCGCCTCATTATGGCGCAATCGCACCGGTTCAGTCGGAGTAATCCTGGAAGCTTCGGAACCAGTTGCGGTTGTGCTTTCGCGCCTCGTCCCGACGCTTGTACAGTTCCTGCAGTTGCTCGGACCAGGTTGTCTGGTCGGCTTTGCTATCGAATACGATGCGTCCGCCCTCGGCATGCCAGGATCCGTGGCTCACTTCGAGCAAATCGACCAGCGCCTGCAAATGCTCCAGCGGTTCGAGTTGTTGCCGATGCACCGCCTCGCCGGGCGCCGTCACATTGCCGAGGAAGGGGAAGACAAGCCGCTCCAACTGCTGCGTGGATAGATTCGTCTCTCTCGCGAGCCGCTGGAAATCGGCCTTGATTTCGCGATGACGTTCGCGGGCGTGGTCGGCCCGACGGGCCACGACTTGTCGGTATTCGTCCATCACCAGTCGGAGATTCGACAAGTCGGGATGTTCGGCCAGCACGTACGGATTGAGAGCGAACATGACGTCCCCAAAACTCGTGCTCGGCGACTTCGACTCCCCGCCGATCCGCGCAATATGTTCCAGAGCGCGTTCGTGGAACCGCGCAACCCGGTCCAGGTCGCCATCGAATCGGCCCAGTGGCGTGGCCGCCGAATCTTGAAGCCGCTCGCGCGGCGCCTGGCCCAGATGAATCTCGGCTAGCAGGGCATATCGGGCGCCGAGTTCGCCTAACAGGCGAGCCGTTTCTTCATTCGCATTGTCGAACTGGTTTCGGCACTTGCTCGCCGATGCCCCGGGAAGCTCGAACTCAATGGTCTGGGTGGCCGTCCGTTCGGCGCGTTCTCCGTCGCGGCAGGCGGGGATGAAGTGCCACCGTTCGACGGCATCGATGGCGGCCCGGTCGAAGACACCCGCCGGCTCGCTTTCGACGACGCTGATATCCTTTGGTATCCCCTGAGTATCGATGGTGAATTCAAGGTCCACCGAACCCGAAAGGCAGTACATCATGGCCGAGTGCGGGTAGTAGGGTTGTGTGCGCGACAGAGGAGTCACTTCACGGTCTTCTTCGGAGCAGTCGAATTCATTCGTGACGGAAATATCAGCAACTACGGCGAATGCCGGGAAGCAAACGAGCAGGCCGATCAATCGAGTGGCATGGATCATTTCTGTCTCTGCTATCTGGAACCAACGCAGGGTCAAATTAGCATCGGTCGGCACGACCTGCAAAATTCCGGCCTTGGCCGGGAATTGATGAGGCCGGCATGAAGATCATCCTCAGCCGCAAGGGCTTCGACTCCACCTCCGGCGGCGTGCCCAGCCCGATCCTGCCCGACGGGCGGATCGTGTCGCTACCGATTCCCGATCCGCGCTCGCCCGTTCGGTATGGCGAGATCGGCAGTGAAGGACGGGACATCGGCGCGCTTGTTTCCAATCTGACCGGTGGCCGCATCCGGCGCAATTCGCGCGCTCATCTCGATCCCGATCTGATTGCAGCCGACCGCCCGAGGCCAGCGGGTTGGCAGCCGGTATTCGGTCAGGAGGGCGCGGCCCAGGGACACCTGCGCAACCAGGGCGTGGGGCCGGGTGACGTGTTTGTCTTCTTCGGGCTGTTTCAGCAGACCCGCCGGCACCGCGGCCGGCTCGTGTTCGACGCCCGGGCGCCGCGCCAGCATCTGCTCTGGGGATGGATGCAGGTCGACCGGGTGGTGTCGGTGGCTGATTGCCCGGACGACATTCGAGGTTGGGCGGCGGATCATCCGCACTTGCACCATGACCGCAATCGCAACAATGTGCTCTACCTGGCGCGCGATCAGCTGTCCGGTTTGGGGACAAAGACATCGTTGCCGGGCAGCGGTGTTTTCAGTCGCTATCGTCGCGCACTACGGCTGACCCGCCGGGGCTCTCCGCGGCCGACGCTGTGGCGCGTACCGGCCTGGCTGAACCCCGGGCCCGGCCTGCCTGCCCTGAGCTATCACGAAGATGCCGGCCGCTGGCACACGCACCGTGGCGTTACGCAGCTCCAGTCGGCCTTTCGGGGCCAGGAGTTCGTCTTCTCGATGCAGGACTACGCGGCGTCCGCGGCCTGGCTTTGTGGCCTGATTCGCCGGTGGGGCTCGATCGGAACGTGATGCCGATTGCGGGATTGTGGCAGACTTCCTGAACGGTCCCTGGTCATGCTCTGGAGTTCGCCATGAAGCACACATTCAGTCTGATTCTGACGGGGTTGCTGGTTCTATCCCTCCAGTCCACCGTTGCACGAGAGGATGCCTCCGACGGTGCGGAGGCGCCTGCTGCGTTCGACGCCGAACTGGCGGCGGCGCTCGGCGCCGACGCCTACGGCATGGCGCGCTACGTGATGGTGCTCCTGAAGGCCGGCGACCGAACGGGCATCGACGACGCCAGGGCCGCCGAACTACAGAGGGGGCACCTCGAAAACATCCGGCGCCTGGCCGAAGCAGGCCATCTGCTGCAGGCCGGTCCGTTCATCGATGGCGGCGACTTGCGCGGAATCTTCATCTTCGATGTCGAGACGGTCGAGGCCGCACGTGAACTGACCGCGAGCGACCCGGCCATCGAGGCCGGGTTGCTGCGGGCCGAATACAAGCCGTGGTACGGATCGGCGGCCATTCGCAAGATCGGCGAAATCCACGAGCGCATCGCCCGCGAAAATCCTTGAAGAGCCTCTGAATAGCTCTGCACGGAGCGCGTTTCAGAGGCTCCGTGTTAATCGATGATCTGCGCCTGCCCGCGATGGCTTTGGGTATCGAACGACTGCACCTTGAGCATCACGAGCTGGTCGAGTTGCTCCGGCTTGGCGCCGCTGACTTCCAGTATCGAATCGCCGATTCGGGCCTCGGCCCGTCCGGTGTCGGCGTCGATGGTGGTCAGGTAGGCATTGATTTCCTCGCCCGCCTCGAAGGTCGGGTGGGCGCTGCGGAATGTCCAGGTCTTGAACAGGCTCATATCGTGTTCGCTCCCTTGCTGATGCGGTCGGAGGTGTATTCACGGCCGAAACCGGTAATGGCGGCGAACAGGAAGATGAAGACCAGCAGCCATCCATGGAAAACCCAGGGCCACGCGGCAATCGGGCTGACGACCAGATCCTGCGTGAACCACGGGTAGACGTCGACCAGCTCGTTCATCTGGGTGAAGGCGACCAGGACGCCGCCCGACCAGGGGAAGATGTAGCCCAGCGCCGAGGTATTGGCGTCGAGGATGTTGGCGCGTCGGTAGCCGTTGATGTTGAACTTCTTGCCGATCTTGGCGATGTAGGGGGCGATCGCGATTTCGGCCGCGGTGTTGATGGTCACGGCCGCGTTGATGCCGGCGGTGACGGTGACCATGGTGAGCTCGGCCGAGCGCACGGTCTTGGCGACCGAGCGCAGCAGCCAGTCCTGCATGGCCTGGAAGCCGCCGCCGCGAATCATGATCTGCGCCCCGGCGATCACCAGCAGGATCAGCACGCTCAGCGTCACGAAGCCGAAGGCGCCGTCGTAGATGCTGCCGCCCACGCTGGCCGACTCGGCCGTGGCAATCAGCGGCCAGCCGGAGAACGTCTCGGCTGCCCAGCTGCCCTCGGGCACGTTGAACACCAGCATGTCGCTGCCCGGCGCCAGACCGAAGACCACGTTGATCACGACCGCCACGATCAGGCCCCAGGAGATGGCCTCGATGATGTGGCGCCCGGCGATGGCGGTGAAGATCACCGTGCCCATCGACAGCAGGTGAAGCAGGCCGACGGGATTGCTGGTTTCGGCGAACAGCGCGCGCGCACTGGCGTCGACGTTGCTTTCGGGCGTCATGCCGGCGGCCACGATGTAGGCGATCAGCGCAAGGATGGCCGCGGTTATGGCGTACTTGAAGCGGCTGGCAACCACGCCGCCGACGTCCGAATCCTGGGTGACGGCGCTGACGATGGTGGTGTCGGAAACCGGCGCGAGGTTATCGCCGAATACCGCCCCGGACAGGATGGCGCCGAGCATCAGCACCGGGTCGGCGCCCAGTGCGACGCCGGCCGGGAAGAACAGGGCCACGAAGGCGATGACGGTGCCGTAACCGGTGCCGATACCCGTGGCCAGCAGGCCGGCCAGGATAAAGGTGATGGCCGGGAACAGCGTTGGTCCGACCCCGGTCACCTGGGCGAGCCAGCCCAGTCCGTCGACGAAGCCGCCGACCTGCAGCGTGGCCGAGAACATGCCGGCCCACAGCCAGGCCACGATGGCGGTGACCGCGACCGGCTGCGCCATGCCCTCGAAAATGGCGTCGGCATAAGTCTTCCAGGGCCCCTTGACGAACAGCATGCCGATGATCAGGCCGATGAGCATGCCGGCGATCAGCCCGGCGGTGTCGCCGATGGCGAGAACGCCCGACTGGAAAATGGCCCAGGCGATGAAAAAGGCGATGGGCAGGGCGCTCAGCGCCTTGCCGCCGCGGAACTCAATGGTGGTTGATGTCGCCGACGTCTGGCCGGCTGATTCAGGCTGGTTCATGAAGCGCTCCCTCTTGGCTGCTTCTTGACGACAGATTGGAAACGGAATCTACCCGCGGAGAATAGCCTTGATCGAAGGCGCGGTTCAAGGCCACGAGTCGCAAGGACGTTAAACTGACTGGCGATTCCTCAAGCTTGATTGAACCCGGGGAGAGGTGTATGTGGATCGACCTGCTGCTGGTCGTCGTCGGAATCGGCCTGCTCACACTCGGCGGCGAGGTGCTGATCGCCGGCGCACTCGGGCTGGCGCGCCGCCTCGGCATCAGCACCTTGCTGACCGGGCTGGTGGTGGTCGGTTTCGGCACTTCAACGCCCGAGCTGGTGGTCAGCGTGGATGCCGCACTGATCGATCAGCCGGGCATCGCGCTGGGCAACGTCGTGGGCAGCAATATCGGCAACGTATTGCTGATTCTCGGTCTTTGCGCGGTGGTGCGGCCATTGCCGGTCACGCCGCTGGGCCTGTCGAGAGACGGTGTCTCCGGCGTGGTGGCCAGCGGACTGTTCATCGTGCTTGCCGGCGGCATTGCGCTTGGCCGGATGGATGGCTTTATCTTGCTGGCCGGTCTCGTCCTGTATTTAGCCTGGGCCTATCGTACGGAAAGCAGGGCGCAGGCGCTTCAGGACGGATCAGGCGATACGGCGGCCGCTGTCCCGGGAAGCGCGGACCGGTCCGTTGCTTTCATCGTGGCCGCAACGATCGGCGGGCTGGTGCTGCTCATCGCCGGCTCCCGGGTGCTGCTGGTCGGCGCGGTCGCGCTTGCCCGCGACCTGGGCATCTCGGAGGCCGTCATCGGCCTGACCCTGGTAGCGGTGGGGACGTCGCTGCCCGAGCTGGCGGTGTCCCTGCTCGCCACGCTTCGCCGGCAGGTCGAGGTAGCCGTGGGCAACATTCTGGGCAGCAACCTGTTCAACCTGCTCGGGATTCTCGGCGTGTCCTCGCTGCTGCAGGAGCTGCCCTTGCCGCAGCGGATGGTGGTGTTCGACCAGTGGGTGTTGCTGGCCTGCAGCGTGGCTGTCCTGGTCTTGCTGTGGACGGGGCGGCGCCTGAGCCGGATCGAGGGCGCGCTGTTTCTCCTGGCCTACGCCCTATACCTGATCGTGACCTTCCTCGTATTTCCCTCCTGACGGCGTTCGCGGAGTATTCAGGTGGGACCGATGGCACATGCGGTTGCCGGTCCACCAGCGACACAATGGGGCCAAACGTAAATTGACTTCCAGGGAGATTGTCATGCAACGAGCGGTATTACTGCTGACGACTTTGCTGCTGACCACGCTGTGCACAACCGCGCTGCATGCGCGCGATGTTCAGGTCATGGTGCTGGGCACTTACCACCTGGCCAATCCCGGGCTGGACCTGCACAACGTCGAGGTCGACGACGTCACCTCCGAGTCGCGGCAGCGCCAGCTCGAGGATATCGCGACGATGCTCGCCGCCTTCGGCCCCGACCGGGTCGCCGTCGAGGCCCTGTCCCAACGCGAGGATCTATCGCTCGCGGCGTATTCTGAATTCGAGCCGGAAGTGCTCGAGGAGACTCGCAACGAGCGCGTGCAGATCGGCTTTCGCCTGGCGCACAGGCTGAATCATGAGCACGTCTACGGGATCGACGAAAAGGACGAGGAGAAGGATTACTATCCCTTCGACCAGGTCGCCGAGTTCGCCGAGGCCAACGACCAGATGGCCGCCATCGAGGCGATGAACCGCATGGGATCGTCTTACGTGCAGACCGTGGGTCGGCTGCATGCCGAAGGACATATCGGCAACGCCCTGCACTGGATCAACCAGCCCGCCATGATCGAGCGGATGCAGGGCATCGGCTATTACGGCATGCTGGACGTCGGCGATGCGAACCGACAGCCCGGGGCCCTGCTCAATGCCCGCTACTACGAGCGCAATGCCCGCATTTTCGCCAAGCTCATGACGGTGGTGGAGCCGGGTGAGCGCGTGCTGGTCGTCTACGGTTCGGGCCATAGCTACTGGCTGCGGCATTTCGTGTCCGAAACCCCGGGCTTCGAGCTGGTCGAACCGAACGACTACCTTTCGGCGCTGGTCGGACAATAGATTACAGGAGAACCGCATGACCGAGCAGCGACGAACCGCACTGGTCACCGGCGCCAATCGGGGCATTGGCCTCGCTATTGCCCGCGGTCTGGCTGAACGCGACATCCATGTGCTCGCCGGTGCACGTAGTGTCGACAAGGCGCAGGAGGCTGTCGGCCAGATCGATGGGAAGGTAACCGGGGTCGCGCTGGATCTGAGCGAGCCCGGCGTTGTTGGCGAAGCGGCCAGGCAGCTGGCCGACCAGTACGGACCGATCGATATCCTGGTCAACAATGCCGGTGTGCTGGTCAAGGACGACTTCGAGCAGCTGGGGCTGGCCGATTTCGTCCATTCGCTGCAGGTTCACCTGATCGCCGCTTTCGAACTGATCCAGACGCTGGGCGTGCCGATGCGCGAGCGCGGCTGGGGGCGCATCGTCAACATGACCTCCGGCTGGGGCGCTTTCGCGGAGAACCTCGAAGGTCCGCCTGCTTATGCCGTCAGCAAGGCCGGGCTCAATGCCCTCACCGTCAAGGCGGCCCAGGCCCTGGGCGAGAACGTGAAGGTCAATTCCGCCTGCCCCGGCTGGGTGCGAACCGACATGGGCGGTGATCAGGCGCCGAATTCTGTCGAGCAGGGCGCCGATACGCCCCTCTGGCTGGCCACGTTGCCTGACGATGGGCCGACCGGCGGCTTCTTTCGCAATCGCCGGCCGATCGACTGGTAGCTGCTCACTCCGCCCATAGGCCCATCTGATCGCCGCTTCTCGCGGGCACCCGGAACAGTTCGGTATTCAGCGGTGGCCGGTGGTCGCGGTCCAGGCCGTGGCGCCTTCGCGCGATCCGGAACCGGTTGGCGATCAGTTCGGCGACCTGTCCCGCGCCCGTCTGACGCCGGCCCCAGGCCGGATCGTAGTCGCTACCGCCGTGCAGCTGTCTTACCAGGCTCATGACATGATCGGCGCGATCGGGGTAATGGTTGCGTAGCCACTCGCGGAACAAGTCCTTGAGTTCATGCGGCAAGCGCAGCACCACATAGCCGGCTCTTGTCGCCCCGGCGTCGGCCGAAGCTTCCAGGATGGCCTCGATTTCGTGATCGTTGATGGCCGGGATTACCGGCGCCACCATCACGCCCGGTTCAATGCCGATGCCGTGCAGTTCCGAGAGGATGCGCAGCCGGGCTCCCGGCGAGGCCGTACGTGGTTCGAGGGTTCGCTTGAGGCCGTTATCCAGTGTCGTGATGCTGACCGAGACCGACACCAGGTGCTCACGCGCCAGCTCACCCAGGATGTCGAGATCACGCAGGATGGTCACGCCCTTGGTCAGAATGCTGACCGGATGACGGTATTCGGCCAGCAGTTCGAGCAGGCGCCTCGTCAGACGCAGTTCGCGCTCGATCGGCTGGTAGGCGTCGGTGTTGATACCCAGCACGATGGGCCGGCATCGGTAGCCGGGCTTTCGCAGTTCCGTCTCGAGCAGTTCGACCGCGTTTTCCTTGTGAAACAGCCGGGTCTCGAAGTCCAGCCCGGGGGAGAGATCCAGGTAGCTGTGCGAGGGCCGTGCAAAGCAGTATACGCAGCCGTGCTCGCAGCCACGATAGGGGTTGACCGACTGCTCGAAGGGGACGTCTGGTGAGCGATTGCGCGAAATGATTGAACGCGCTTGTTCCGGCCTGACCTGTGTCTTGAGCGTGGGCAGATCTTCCAGCTCTTGCGTCCAGCCGTCGTCGAAGTTTTCGCTGCGGCTGCTGGCAAATCGGGTTTCCGGGTTGGACTTGGCTCCGCGGCCCGTTGCTTTCACAAAGGTGCTCATGCGAATACTGTAAATCAATACAGTTATCCTTGCATCCTGGAATCATTGCCCGTTTATTTTCCGTGCGTTCGACGGGGACGTTAAAGTAGGCGTATTCGACTAGGACAGGGGATAGTGCATGGCCGACATCAAGCCGTTGAGCGTTGACCAGGTCTACCGGAGTTGCCCGGTGGAAAACCTGGATTTCGAAACCACGGATTCACTCGACCCGCTTGGCGAACCGGTCGGGCAGGATCGGCTGCTCCAGGCCATGCGCTTCGGAACGGGTATCCGCAACCACGGTTTCAACCTGTTCGTGCTCGGTCCCCGCGGCGTCGATCGCCACTCCCTGGTGCGCCGATTCCTGGAGAACCGGGCGGCCGACGAGGATGCGCCACCGGACTGGTGTTACGTCTACAACTTCTCCGATCCGGACTGCCCGAGTGCCATTCGGCTCGAGGCCGGTGAAGGCCGGAGTCTCAGGCGCGACATGGACGGTTTTATCGAGGAGTTGCGCACTGGTGTGGCGGCGGTGTTCGAGAGCGAGGAATACCAGAGCCGGATGCAGGACATCCAGGACGAGTTCGAACAGCGCCAGCAAAAAGGCCTGAGTGCCATCGGTGAGGAGGCCAGTGAGTCCGATATCGCGCTGGTCTCCACCCCCGGCGGGTTCACGCTTGCGCCCATGCGCGACGGCGAGGTGCTGGATCCGGACGAATACGAGAAATTGCCTGACGACGAGCGCGAAAAGATCGAGGAGAAGGTGGCCGAGCTGCAGAAGAAACTGCAGCAGGAGATCCAGCGCATACCCGCGCTGCGCAAGGAGCTTCGTAACCGCGTCCGGGAACTCAACGAGGAGATGATCCTGTTCGCGCTGGGTGGGCCGATTCGAGAACTCAAGGAACACTGGTCGCACGAGCCGGACGTAACCCGACACCTCGATGCCGCCCGCGAACACGTGGTCGAAAATGCCGAGGCTCTGCGGGGTCGTCGCGGCAGTGGTCCGCCCGAGGGGTTTCTGGAACGATTCCGGGTCAACCTGCTGGTCGATAATGCCGAGGCCGAGGGCGCGCCGGTCGTCTACGAGGACCTGCCCACGCATCATCACCTGGTCGGTTGGATCGAGCACCAGATGCGTGATGGCGCCCTCTACACCGATGTCTCGATGATCCGCCCCGGTGCGTTGCACCGCGCCAACGGCGGCTACCTGATTCTCGATGCGCGGCGCGTGCTCTCGCACCCGATGGCCTGGGAGAGCCTCAAGCGTGTGCTTTTTTCCGGCGACGTGCGCATCGAATCGCTCGAACGGCTTTATGGCCTGGTCAGCACGGCCAGCCTCCAGCCCGGCAACATCCCGCTTTCGGTCAAGGTGGTCCTGGTGGGTGAGCGGCTGCTCTACTACATGCTGGCCCACTACGACCCGGATTTCCTCGAGCTGTTCAAGGTCGAGGCGGATTTCGCCGACGACATCGACCGCAACGACGACAACCACATGCTCTATGCGCGCATGCTCGCCTCACTGGCCCAACGCGCCGACACGCCGCCGCTCGACCGAACGGCGGTGGCCAGGATGATCGAACACGCCAGCCGCCTGGCCGATGACCAGCGCAAGCTCTCCGCGGATGACCGTGTCTTGCGTGATGTGCTTACCGAAGCGGGCTACTGGGCCGGTGAGGCGAATTCCGGAACCGTTACGGTTGACCATGTCCAGCGGGCCATCGACGAGCGGAACGTGCGGGCCGGCCGACTGCAGCAGGCCAGCCTTGAGCAGATCGGCCGGGGCACGGTCATGGTGTCGACCAGCGGCGCGACCGTGGCCCAGATCAACGGGCTGTCGGTACTCCAACTCGGCGATTTCCGATTCGGCAGGCCGGCGCGCATCACGGCGACCGCGCGTCCGGGGCATGGTCAGGTGGTTGATATCGAACGCGAGGTCGAGCTGGGCGGGCCGATTCACAGCAAGGGCATGCTGATCCTGTCGCGCTTCATCGCCAGCCGCTACGCACCCGAAAGCGAGCTGTCGCTTTCGGGCAGCGTGGTCTTCGAGCAGTCTTATGGCGGCATCGAAGGTGATTCGGCCTCCCTGGCCGAAACCTGCGTGCTGCTTTCGGCCATCGCCCGCGTGCCGTTGAAGCAGTCCCTGGCGGTGACCGGCTCGGTCAATCAGCATGGCCGGGTCCAGGCCGTCGGTGGCATCAGCGAGAAAGTCGAAGGTTTCTTCGACGTTTGTCGACAGGCCGGCGAGCTCGATGGTCATGGCGTTCTGGTGCCGGCGGCCAATGTCGAGCACCTAATGGTCAAGCCCGAAGTGCGCGGGGCCGTGGCCGAGGGTCGGTTCCGGATCTACCCGGTGAGCAGCGTCGACGAAGCGCTCGCGCTGCTGACGGGTCTGGATGCCGGGGAGCTCGACAAGGACGGCGGGTTCCCGGAAGACAGCTTCAACCGTCGGGTAGCCGATCGCCTGAAGGCGTTCGCACGAATTGCCCGCAAAGCCCGCGGCAGGCAAGCCGGCGACGGGAAGGACAATGGGCAAAAGCTCTGACAACGGCCTGACCGACAGTCTGCGACCTTCGCGCGTCGTTGTCCTGATCGACGCGTCCCCCGATGCCCTGCGTGCGCTGGAGACCGCCGCGGAGCTGGCCGGCCGCCATCAGGTGCCACTGCTCGCCGTTTCGGTCGAAGAGCCGGATCGCGCGCGTAGCGCGGCTTTTCCCTTTGCAGGGGAAGTGGGTGCGGTATCCGGGGCGATACGGCCGCTCGACGAAACCCTCCTGGGGCGGCGGCGTGACAGCGGCCCGGCCTCCATTCGACGGGTCATCGAGGACACGGTGCGCGGAGCCGGAGTGGCCTGGGAACTGGTCGTGGTTCACGGGCGCCTGGTCGAGGAGGTGCTGGCGTTGTCCGGGCCCGGGGACTTGTTGATGCTCGGCAGGGTGGGCTGGTCGGCCCGGCTCGGACGCAGGCTCGGTGGCGCACCGCTGGTGTTGGCCCGCAATGCGGCGGGCGCCGTGCAGATCTGTTCAGCGGAGCCGGTGCGCCGGCCTGGGCGTATTGCAGTGCTGATTGAAGAGGTCGGCTCGGCCCAAACCCTGTTGAAGTCGGCAGCCGCGCGGGCGCGAGCGATCGATCGCGATCTGCTCGTTCTACTGGCGCCCCAGGCCGACGAGGATGAGTTCAAACGCCTGACGGAGACGATCGGGGATATGGGCCGCCTGTGGCGATTGCGAGTCCTTCAGGACATGGGTACCGGAGAAGTGCTGCGCATCCTGGCCGAGGAGCGTGCGGTCGAACTCGTGGTCGCACGCAGCGGTGCCTGGCTGAACTCGCCGGCGGCCGACCGCCTGCTCACCCACTGGCGAATGCCCGTAATGGTCATGCCGTCGGGCTGAAGCCGGGGTCAGTCGAGCACGATTTCGCCGGCCGGCTCGCGCAGGTTGTAGCGCGACGCCATGGCCGCGCCGTAGGCGCCGGTGTTGGCGATCAGCAGCACGTCTCCCTCGCTCGATTGCGGCAGCAGGCGATCCATGCCCAGGATGTCGCCGGTCTCGCAGATCGGTCCGACGACGTTGTAGACATGGTTACCCGGCTCGTCGATGCGGCTCAAGTTGACGATTTCATGCCAGGCGCCGTAGAGCGCCGGGCGGATGAGCGAGTTCATGCCGGTGGCCACGCCGACGTAGCGAACGCCGCCCTTGCTCTTGGTCTGGGTCACGCGAGCCAGCAGCACGCCGGCCGGCGAAATCACGTAGCGACCCGGTTCGATCCAGACCTGGACCGAGCGGGGCAACTGTTTTTTGAGTTCGGCCAGGCCACCGTCCATGGCGGTGGTGTCGAGCGGCAGTTCGTCGGACCGGTCGGGTACGCCCAGACCGCCGCCGAGATTGATGATTTCGACGGTATCGATGCGCCGCGCCGCTTCGCCCAGCGTTTCCAGGCTGCGATGCCAGTTGTCGGGATGCATGATGCCCGAGCCGGTGTGCGCGTGCAGGCCGCGGATACGGATGTCATGGGCGCGGCACAGGGTCTGCGCACGCTCGAGTTCGCTCAACGGGATGCCGAACTTGGAATTGCTGCCGGCGGTGCGCACCAGCTTGTGATGACCCAGTCCCGAGCCCGGGTCCAGGCGCAGGAAGATCGACTGGCCGGCCAGGTCGTGACCCCAGTGCTCGAGCACGTGCAGGTTGTCGACCGTCAGCGGCAGGCCCATCGCGACCGCCTGGCGGTATTCCTCGCGCGGTGCGAAATTGGGCGTGAACAGCATCCTTTCAGGCTCGAGACCAGGTGCCTGTTCGAGGGCGTGGCGGGCCTCGGCGAGCGAAACGCACTCGATACCCAGGCCGCCGGCCACGACTGTGCGCAGCACCTCCGGATGCGGATTGGCCTTCATCGAGTAGAGCACGCGATCGACCGAGTTGAGCCCGCTCAGCCTCCGGCAGGCTTCGCGCACCGTGGGCAGGTCGTAGACATAGGCGCTTTCGCGGCCTTGCATGAGCTGCAGGAGTTCGTCGCGCCGGTGCTGCCACCAGGGCGGGATGTGCACCGGCGCGGTCTCGTCGCGGAACAGTTGCTCGAAGGTTGGTCCGAATACCGAGTCGCCGCCGACGCCGCCGGGAATGACCTGCTGATGGAGCTGCTGCACCAGGCGATCGGCATGGCGCGATTCGACCACGAAGGTCAGGTTGAGATCGTTGGCGGCCTGGCTGACCTGGAAGATGCGCCGTTGCTCGAAGACCTCCAGCGCCGGTCCGAGCCGGTGCAGGATGGTGCGAATGCCCAGCCCCACCAGGCTGACGGTGGCGCAGTCGGTCAGCACTTCGACCCGGCACAGTTTGCCGAGCTCCCGGGTCAGCTCGTCCAGGACGGCCTGGTCGGCCACGTTGGCGCCGGGGTCGAGGGTGAGGGTAACGTTGGATTCGGAAGTCGATACCTGGTCGACAGACAGGCCGAGTTGACGAAAGACATCGAAGACGGCCGCCAGAAAGCCGACCTGCTGCCACATGCCGATATCTTCGAGTGAGATCAGCGTGATCGGCTTGCGTTGCACGATGGCCTTGACCTGCGCGCCGTGCTCGTGGGCCGCCGAGGTGATGCGGGTGCCTTCGATATCCGGCCGGTCGGTCTGGCGCATCCGGATCTCGATGCCCTGCTCGTGGGCCGGAATCAGTGCCGCCGGATGCAGCGCCTTGGCGCCCATGGCCGCCAGTTCCTGGGCTTCGCGAAAGCCGACCTGCTTGAGCAGCCGCGCCCCCGGCACGCGTCGCGGATCGGCTGAAAACAGGCCGGGCACATCCGAAAAGATTTCCACTTGGCGGGCGCCCAGCACGGCGGCCAGCGCCGTGGCCGAGGTGTCCGATCCCCCGCGCCCCAGGAGGACCGTCTCGCCGGCGGCGTTGGCGGCGATGAAGCCGGGCATGACCCAGACATCCGACTTGTTCGCCAATGCGGCGGCCCGTTGCGGGTCGGTCCGGGGTATGCACCGGGCAGACAGATAGCGGGCGCGACGGCTTCGGCCCTCGCTTTCATCGCTGCGCAGCAGCTTGCGACTGTCGAGCCATGCGGCCGATACACCGTCCAGCCCGAGGCGGGCAATCGCCAGGTGGCTGGACAGGACCTCGCCAAAGGCAAGCAGCCGGGCCTGGTCGGCGGGGGATTCGATGTCGAACTGCTGCGCCAGAAAGTCATGCAGTTCGGCCAACGGGTTATCCAGTGTTGCCTCGGGCAGGCCGCAGGCGACCAGTGCGGCGGTGTGGCGCTGCACGACTTCGGCCAACAGTGACTCGCGATCCGCGTCCTTGCCGGCGTCGATGTGGGCCTGCAGTAAATCGGTAATACCTCGCAGCGCGGATACCACCACGGCTACTTTGCGTTCCTGCCGGGCCGCCAGCCTGACCTGCTCGACAATGCGGGGCCAGTTCTCGGATCGTGCCACCGAGCTGCCGCCGAACTTGAGTATGCGCCACTCGCTGGCTTGGACGCTGTTGTCCGGTTTCATTACGATATACCGTTTAAGTAGATTCTGATGGAGACAGGGGTGGATTCGCCGTGTCTGGAAAAATCGGCTATTCTGGCCGAAAACACAATAGGGGCCGGCCCGCTTGCGGGACGTGAATCCCCGGAATTTTACGCGATAGAGCGATCATGAACAGCGTCACGCAAGACTCGGGGAGCAGGCGTTCGGCATCGGTCAGCGACATCGGGCGCGTCCGCCGGGAAAATCAGGATGCCGTCCTCGCTGACGATGAACTGGGCCTGTGGTTGGTGGCAGACGGTATGGGCGGGCATGCCGGCGGGGCACGCGCCAGCGTTATTGCGCGAGATACCGTACGCGAACGAATCTTGCGCGGGGCCGGTCTCGTGGACGCGGTCACGGCGGCTCACGAAGCGATTCGATCCGAGCAACTCGATAACCCCGAATTCAATGATATGGGAACCACTATCGTCGCCCTGGTGGAACGGGAAGGTCGTTACGAAGTTTGCTGGGTTGGTGACAGCCGAGCTTACCGGTTTTCTCCGGGCCACGATCGCTTTCAACAGCTGACCAGCGACCACAACGTGGCCGGCGTTCTCGTCGCTTCCGGGGCGCTCACGCCCGACGAAGCTACCCGCCACCCGCAGCGGCACGTCCTGACCGATTGCCTCGGGCTGGCCGGCGAACAGGGGCCTCGTATCGATGTGCTCGAAGGCGAATGGCAGCCCGGCGACATGATCCTGCTTTGCTCCGACGGGCTGTCGGGTGAGCTCGGTGACGGCGAACTCGAGCGAATCGTCAGATCGGCGGGGGCAACCGGTGCCCGGGGGCTGGTCGATACCCTTCTTCAGGACGCCCTGGCCTCGGGAGCCCATGACAATGTGTCGGCGGTTGCGGTGGCGGCACCGCCGGAGGCACAACGTTCGCGCTGGAAGTGGCCATTCGGACGACGCTGAGGATAGAATGGCAAGGATTCGGAGGGAGTAGATATGAGTAGCGAAAGCGGTCGATCAAGTCGCAAGGATCAAGGCCCCCAGGGCACTCAGGTATTCAGCCGAGATGAAGTCAATCAGCTTCTGGGAGAGGCTTCCGGTGAGCCGGGTTCGGGTTCCCGTGCCGAGCTGACCGGCGTGAGTAGCGGAGTCAGCGGAGAGTCCTTCGCGCTGAGTAGTACGCGCATCATCGTGGGTCGGGCGGACAGTTGCGACCTGCGGCTCGAGGATTCCAGCGTCTCTTCGGAACACGCCCGGCTCGTCAGGGACTCGGCCGGCTGGCGTGTCGTCAACCTGCTATCGACCAACGGCACATTCGTCAACGACCGAAAGATCTCGAGTTCGGCTATTTCCAGCGGAGACCGTGTTCGCTTTGGCCGGGTCGAATTCCGTCTCTACGACCCAGACCAGGCAGATGCGCCGGAGAGCGGAAAAACCAGCTGGCTGCCCTGGGTGGCCGCAGTCGTTGCCGTTGCGGCCATTGCAGCCGCTGTCGTCTGGGCGATTCAGTGAGGCTGTCAGGTCAATAAGCTTGCCGCCGGGGCAGGCGGCTTCCGGCGGGTATCCGAAGTCGATCAGCCGGGAGCGCCCTTGTACGTGCCGATGACGACCACCGTCTTGCCGGACGCGCGAATCATGCCTTCTTCTTCGAGGTTCTTCATGACGCGACCGGCCATTTCCCGCGAGCAACCCACGATTCGGCTCAATTCCTGACGCGTAATCTTGATCTGCGTGCCTTCCGGGTGTGAAATCGCGTCCGGCTCGCCGCACAGGTCGATCAGTGTCTTGGCAATCCGCCCCTGGGTATCCAGGAAGGCGAGGTGGTAGACCTTGCGCCGGGTGTGGAGCAAACGCTGGGCCAGTTTCGAGCCGATGGCCGTGAGGATGTCGATGGCGTGCGCGCGCAAATCGCTGTCCAGTGCCTGGCGGAGACGTTCATAGGAAACCTCGGCGACCTCGCATTTGCTGCGGGTGCGTACCAGGGACTCGCGCTTTGTCGGTTTCATGAACAGCCCCATCTCACCGATGAAATCACCGGGGTTGAGGTAGCTGAGAATGAGTTCCCGACCGTCGTCACCTTCGGTCGATACCGATACCGAGCCCTCGATGATGTACAACAGGGTATCGCTGGGATCGCCCGGGCGCATGATCGTTGTCTTGGCCGGATAGTGCTGGCGCTGACAGATGGCGAGAAATCGATCCATGGCCTCTCGGTCAATCGGGTAGAACTGGAAATCTCTCATCGCGTCTTCTTATGGTTTTGGTGGTGAATGCTTCCCTTTCCAGCGGCCGCCCTTCATGCGCCGTCCCGGGCATGGGGTGCGGCCTCTTGCCCGCAATTTTGCCCCCGGGTCGTGACGCGCGTCAAACGCGTAACACTGTCTTGGAAGGCAGTGTAGCGGATTTCGGGGTGGAAACGGGACTGGTCAATGGTTGATAATTGCGTGCTTTTACCGGCGCCAGGTACAGGATTCTTAAATTATGGTTTCACGCCGCATCAAGCTGCACGGCTTCAACAATCTGACCAAGGCGCTCAGCTTCAATATCTATGATCTTTGTTTCGCAACGTCCTCAGGGCAGCGTCACGACTACATCGCCTACATTGACGAGGCCTACAATGCCGAACGGCTCACGCAGATCCTGACCGACGTCTCGAACATCATTGGAGCCGATATTCTCAATATCGCCCGCCAGGACTACGAGCCCCAGGGCGCGAGCGTAACGATGTTGATCGCCGAAGAGCCGGTCGACGATGCCGGCGATGCGGTTTCGGCGGCACCCGGTCCTTTGCCGGAGTCGGTAGTCGGGCATCTCGACAAGTCTCATATCACGGTACACACCTACCCGGAAAGCCACCCGCACGACGGCATCTGTACATTCCGGGCCGATATCGACGTGGCGACCTGCGGCGTGATCTCGCCGTTGAAGGCACTCAATTACCTGATCCACAGCTTCGAATCGGACATCGTCACCGTTGATTACCGGGTGCGCGGTTTTACCCGCGACGTACGCGGCCGCAAGCATTTCATCGACCACAAGATCACCTCGATCCAGGATTACTTCAGCCGCGACACGAAGAAGGCCTACGAGATGATCGACGTCAATGTCTACCAGGAAAACCTCTTCCATACCAAGATGCGGCTGAAGGATTTCGACCTGGACAACTACCTTTTCGGCATCAATGCCGAGGATCTCGAAAAGCGCGAGCGCAATCGCATTGAAAAGCGCATGCGACAGGAGATGCAGGAGTTGTTCTATGGGAGGAATTTGTAGGGCCGCGATCGGGGCGAGACCTGTTGTCGCTCGTGCGACTTGCTCAGCCGCGAACGATTCGCGGCTGAGTTCCCTGTGGTGCTCGGGCCAGTCGGGCTCCGCCTCAACTCACACTGGGCCTGCCGGCCCAGTGCTCAAACATCGGCGGAGCTTTTTCCGACTGCCCCTGCGCTCCTCGGCGGCGTCGAAGTCGCGACAACAGGCCTCGCCCCGATCGCTACGGGTTAGTTAGGCATTGTCTTGAAGCGGATCGTCGATGGCGCTGACGATCCATTCGCGCAGTTCAGCGGCTTCTTCCGGGCTCAGCCCCGTTCGACTGGCCAGTTCGGCGGCGGTGATCGAGGGCGCTTCGCTTCGGCTGGCGAGGTAGCGATTGTCGGCCAGCCACTGTTCCAGTGCGTCGGTCGTGTCGGTACGGAAACGGCTGACGCGGCCTTGCCGCAGACCTTCCATCAGCGCCCGTGGGTGACCGTCGACTTCCTCGAGCAGGTCGAGCACCCGCGGCATGAAGGTGTCGGTGATCTGCCCGAAGGCGGCCAGGGCGCCGGCATCCACCGGCCGGTGATGTCGCGCGCGCCAGTTGTCGAGGATCAGCGCCGCGGCATTGCAGCGCCGCTCGAGCATCTTGCGCTCACCGGCATTGAGCAAGTCGGCGTCGTCGCTACTGTCGAGAAAGCCCGTCAGTTCGCCCACACGCGACAGTTCCAGACGCATCAGGCGCGCGGCCAGCGCCAGGTCGTCGTGAAGCAGGTGGAACACCTCGATCATGCCCGTTCCCAGCCAGGGCCTGATCGGCCCGATACCGGCCTCGCGTGCCCAATCCTCCGGGGAATGCTCACCTGGATCGGGGACGTCGCGCCGGCGGCGTTCGCCGGCCGGCATGGACAGCCTCAGCGGTTCGATCTGGCCGCGGCGGACTTCGGCCATGTCGACGGTGTGCGGCTGCGGGCCCTTGTCGACCCAGGCGGCCCAGGCCGTGGCTTCGTCGCTCTGTGCCGTCAGGTAGAACATCTGGCGTCCGCCGGCGGCGATTTCCTGCACCGATTCGACCACCAGCTGGTAGCGATCCGGATCGGAAGTGGTCAGAACTTCGTCCATGAATACCGGAAGCGGCTCGCGATTGCGCTCGGCCTGTTCGATCCAGGCCAGCCTGACGGCCAGCAACAGCTGGGTGCGGGTGGCGGTGGACAGCTCGGCCAGTGAGCGCGGCTGTTCGGCGCGGGCGTCGAAGGCCTCGAAGCGCTCGCCGCGAAATTGCAGCCGATAACGATGATGCGTGAAGCGCTCGAACCAGTGGGCAGCACGCCGGAGGGCGGCCGGTTCATTGTCGGCCTGATGGGCGATGCGCACGTCCTCGATCAGGGTCTGCCCGGCGGCGGCGAGCATGTGCTGGTCGAATTCGTCGGCCAAGGCTTCGCGCTGCTGCTCGTACTCGCCGGTCAGAGACTGCAGCTCCCGCCGGCGAACCAGGTCCTCATGTCGGGTGTGGATGGTGGCGATGTGCCGGTTGAGTTCGTCGCGGCGCTTGGCTTTTTCGGCCAGTTCCTCGTGGCGCTGGGCCAGGGCCTCGCGCTGCTGTTCCCGGGCCTGGTTGAGCAGTTCCTTGTCGGCGTCGAGTTTCTGCTCGAGTCGGGACACTTCCAGTGAGCGGTCGCGGCGCTTCTGCTCGAGTTGACGCCACTCTTCGTGTTGTTCGATTCGTTGAACGAGGGTGTCGCGGTCGTCGCTGTCGATGCCGGCCTGCTCGAATACCTGGGCGTGGCGATGCTGCAGCATTTCGACATCGGCTTCCAGTTCGCCCAAGCGATTGCGTTGTGCCTGGATTTCGTTGTGCAGCTCGGCATTGGTGCGCATGCGTGGCGTGAGCTGGTGCAGCACGCTGGCCAGGCTGCGACTGGAGAGATCCTTGATCTCGTCGAAGCCGTAGCGCTTGAGCAGTTCGGCCGCCTGGTTTCGGCTTTTGGCCTGGGCCGAGCGGTCGTGTTCGAGCTCGTGCTGGTATTGCGCCACTGCGCGGTCGGCCTGTTGCCAGTCGTGCAGTTGCCGCGCCCAGAGCAGAAAGCTCGTCTCCAGCCGCGTTTCCGACTTCAGGCCCAGCGCTTCGCCTGCCGCCAGCAGTTTCGCGCGTGCTTCTTCGAGTCGTGCTCGCTCCTCGTTGAGCCGTTCCCGCAGCTCGCCGGCGTGATTGTGTTGCACCTGCCGGCTGGTTGCCGACTCCAGTTCCTGCTCGAGTCGCTCGAGCCGGGTCTCGACTTCTTCCTCACTCCAGCCCAGCGGGGGTTCCACGCCGGTCGCCAGGAACCGGGCCCGCGCCGTGCCCAGGTAGCGAAAGCGCAGGATGAAGCGACCGAGCATGAATGCCGGTACGCCGACGGCAAGAAGGATCAGCAGGATAAGTTCGCTGAAGGGTTCGACCGAGCGCGGGCCGAGCAGGCGCCAGCCGGCCATTGCGCCGGCCAGTGACAATCCGCCCCAGAGCAGGCCTTCCAGGCCACTGAGGCGGGCATGTTCGATCCATTCCGACAATGCGTCGCGAGCGTCGCGCAGGATTTCGGGCGCGTCGGCGGCATCCGAGCGCGGCACATGCAGGCGTGCCAGTTCGGCGCTGATCGAGCGCACTTTCTCGCGCTGGTCGAGGACGCGATCGACTTGTCGTTCGAAGTCTTCGAGCTGATCGAGCGGCAGTTCGGGCTGGGCATCGGCATTCAGGCGGCCGAATCGTTCGCCGGCGGTTTTTCGCTGGCGCATGGCCTGGTCCAGTGCCGCGGCGTGCTGGTCGATCCTGCGCTCGATATCGGCCAGTTCGTCGCGGCGGTCGGCCAGTTCGGCTTGTACGGCCTCGAGCTGCTGCGGATCGACGCCGCCGCCGGCAGCCAGCCGTTCCTCCGCGATATTGAGTGACTCCCTGGTCAGCCCCAGGTCCTTGCGTCGCTGGGCGATCTGTTCCTCGATCTGGTCGAGCCGGGTCAGCTCGTCCCCGCGCAGGCGGTCCATGCCGCCGGGAAATTCCTCGATGAGGGTGTTCTCGAGCGCGGTTCTGGCAGCGATGGCGTCAGCCAGGGCAAGGCCATCCTCGCAGGCACGCAGCTCGCCAGCGGCAAGGCCGGTTTCCTCGAGTTCGCGCTGCAGCGCGTCGAGCGTGTCGAGTTCGTCCTGGAGCTCCGCGTATTCGTCCTGCTTGTCCTCGATCGCCCGAACCAGGTCGCCCAGTTCCCGTGCCCGCTTTTGCGGTCGTGGCGAACGGGTCAGCGGTGGCTCCGCGAGGACGGCGTCGAGATCGTAACCGCCGGCCAGCAGCGTACGAATCTGGGTCGCGATGTGCGCATCGGTGTCGCCGAAGCGGGACAGGTCCTCGGAACTGATGAGGTAGGCGCCGATGCTCTCGCTGCCGGGGAGTGATGGCGGTGGTGCCGGCTCGCTGCCCTCGAGCCAGGTGACCTGCTCGCCGTGGCGCTCGCACTCGAGCGTGTGTTCGCCCACGCGCCAGCGCGCATGAATGTGGCAGAAACCGGGGGTGAGTTCCGGGTAGAGCAGGGCGCGCACCGCGCGCACGATGCTCGATTTGCCCGAGGCATTCGGGCCGGTGATGAAATTGATCGCGTCGGGCTCGAAGCGGATCGAGACCGGCCCTTCCAGCCCCGCCAGGCTGCGAATGTCGATTCGCTCCAGCTTCATCCCGCTTCCTCGCGCTGGGCAACGAGGCGGGTCAGGGCGAGCCGCCCGGCCCGGCGCAGCCAGGCGGCGATGGCGGCGTCATCGGGCTCGCTTTCGAGGTCGCGAAACTCGCGGGCCTGCAGCACCGGCGACATGGACTCCCGGGCCAGGCGCACCAGGCGTTGGTACTCCTCGTCCTCGGGTGATTCCAGCGCCAGCAGGCGGCGCGCGAGCAGGCCGCTGGGGTCGGACTGGCGCGACAGGCGTTTGAGGTCCAGCCTCGGCACGACCACCGACTCGATCTTGTCGACGAAACAGGCCATGCCGTGCTCTTCCCAGGAGCGACCATCGGCGGCCAGCTCGGCGGCGGCAGAACCCAGGCTTGCAGCGGCAGGGGTCTGTCCCGTGAGCGTGATGCGCAGCCCGACCGCGGTCGGGGGGTGGTCGTATTCGGCCAGGGGGCGAAGATTTTCGCGCACGGCGCTCAGCACGGTCTCGCCCAACGCGGCAGCGTCCTCGAGCGCACTGCAGTCGACGTCGAGTGCTTCGTAGCGCAGTGGCGCCATGGGCAAATGGTCGGCGGCGATGTCCCGGCCTTCGACCTGTACCAGCCATGGTCCGCGTTGCCCGGTTTCGGAAGCGCGCAACGCCGAGATCGAGCCGAGGTAGCCGATCGGGCGATCGTCGTCGAGGTTATCGGGGCGGTGAATGTGGCCCAGCAGCCACGCATCCACCGGAGCCTCTTCCAGTTCGCGGCGGGCGACCGGTGCATGGGGGCTGTCGACCTTGTCGAGATCGCAATGCAGCAGGCCAATGACGGTTCCCTTCTCTCGCGCCTTGGGCATGCTCTCCAGCGGGCTGTGGCGAACCTGCGGGCGCGGAAAGGACCAGCCCAGGATGGTGACTTTGTCGACTTTTTGCGTCTGCCATTGTCCGTCCCGGCCCAGCAGTTCCAGATGCTCGATTTCACCGGCGAGTCGCGGCAGGATCTCCGTGTCGTGGTTACCCGCGACGGCCAGAATGCGGATGCCGGCCGCGGCGAGTTCCTCCACGCCGGCCTTGAGCTGGCCGTAAGCAACGAAGAAATCCCGACGGTGGTCGACCAGATCGCCGGCCAGGATCACGGCATCGACCTGGCGGCGAATCGCCTCGTCGACCGCTCTAGACCAGGCCACTTCGGGACCCAGCTCGTCGCGACGGCCACGCAGATCCTCGGGAATCGCCGCGGGCGGGCGTCCCAGGTGCATGTCACCGATGGCAAGCAGCGTGGTCACGTGTCGGGGCCCTCAGAAACGACGGTTCAACATAAAGGATTCGGCAAGGAGCGACAAGATCGAACCCGAACGGCTGACGTGAATCAGCCGGTCGCCCGTTCCGCTTCGAGCGCCTCGGCGGCTTCCATCCACTCACTCTCGATCGAATCGAGCGTTTGTCTGAGTTCGGCCTGGCGCGCGAGCAACTGTTGCAGCCGGTCGGCCTGTTCTTCTTCGTAGAGACCCGAATCCGCCAGCTCGGACTCGATGTCGACCAGCGCGCGGTTGGTCTGCTCGAGCTGGCGGTCGAGCTTGTCGACGCGGTTTTGCAGTGGTTTGATGCGCGCCCGGCGGGCGGCCTGGTCGCGGCGCCGGGCCTTGCGGGCGCCGGCGGTATGCGGCGTTGAGTCCTCCGGGCTTGAGGAAGCGGGTCCGTCCGTTGCGCTTGAGCGCTCGGCCAGCCAGCGCCGGTAGTCGTCGAGGTCGCCCTTGAATCGGCGCACACCGCCGTCGGCTACCAGCCAGTAGTCGTCCACGGTGTTGCGCAGCAGGTGGCGGTCGTGGGAGACGGTCACCACGGCGCCCTCGAAGCCCTGCATCGCGACGGTCAGGGCGTGGCGCATGTCCAGGTCGAGGTGGTTGGTGGGTTCGTCGAGCAGCAGCAGGTTGGGCGCCTGCCAGACCAGCAGGGCGAGTACCAGCCGAGCCTTTTCGCCGCCGGAAAAGGGGGCGACCGGACCGGTAGCCATGTCGCCGCGAAAATCGAACCCGCCAAGGAAATCCCGGAGCTTCTGCTCGCGCTCGTCCGGGGCGATACGCTGCAGGTGCGTGACCGGGCTGGCCGCCGAATCAAGCTGTTCGAGCTGGTGCTGGGCGAAATAGCCGATCCTGAGATTGCGCGTGCGCGTGATCTGACCGGCCATGGGTTCCAGTTCGCCGGCCAGGGCGCGCACGAAGGTCGACTTACCGGCGCCGTTGAGACCGAGCAACCCGACGCGATCGCCCGGTGCCAGGCTGGTCGAAATGCCGTCGAGGATGACCGTCTCGCCGTAGCCCAGCCGCACGTCGTCGAGATGAATGAGTGGGTTGGACGCGCGCGGCGGCTCGGGAAAGACGAAGTCGAAGGGAGAGTCGGCATGCGCGGGTGCGACCTTTTCCATGCGTTCGATCGCCTTGAGCCGGCTCTGGGCCGCACGCGCCTTGTTCGCCTGGGCACGAAAGCGGTCGACGAATTTCTGCATGTGGGCGATCTGGCGCTGCTGCTTCTCGAAGGTCGCCTGCTGCTGGGCCAGGCGTTCGGCGCGCTGCTGCTCGAAGTCGCTGTAGCCGCCGGTGTAGGTGTTCAGTTGGCGGTGTTCGATGTGCACGATGCGATCGACGACATTGTCGAGAAAGTCGCGGTCGTGCGAGATCACGACGAGGGTGCCCTCGAATCGCCTGAGCCAGCTCTCGAGCCACACCACGGTTTCCATGTCGAGGTGGTTGGTGGGTTCGTCGAGCAGTAGGAGATCCGACGGTGTCATCAGGGCCCGCGCCAGGCTCAGGCGAATGCGCCAGCCGCCCGAAAAGCTGCCCACCGGCTTTTCGTGCGCTTCGGTTGCGAAGCCAAGACCGTTGAGCAGCGAGCCGGCTCGCGAGCGCGCCGTGTAACTGCCGGCTTCGTCGAGGCTTGCATGCGCCTCAGCGATGGCGTGGCCGTCCGCCTTGGCTTCCGCCTTCTCCAGCATGGCTTCAGCTTCCCTGAGGCGCTGATCGCCGTCGATCACGTACTCGATGGCCGCCTTGTCGAGATCTTCGATCTCCTGGGCCATATAGCCGATGGTCCAGTCGTCGGGCAGCGAGGCTTCCCCCTGGTCCACGGACATTTCGCCGAGAAGCAGGCTGAACAGGCTGGACTTGCCGCTGCCGTTGGCGCCGACCAGCCCGACTTTCTGACCGGGATGGATCGTGGTCGAGGCGTCCTCGAGCAGCGGCTCGGGGCCGTGGCGGAGGGTGATGCCGGAGAGTTGGATCATTTCGTTGGCTGGTTTGCTCGTTCGCTTGTTCGCTCGTTCAGGCTTATGGTGGTCTCAGAAGACCACTGACGGCCCGGCGGCGTATGGTATCGCAGTAGAGCCTGTCCCGATTTCTGTGTAACCGCCCGCCTTCATAGTTGATCGGTGACCCGATCTTCGAATTGGATAATAAATTGGTTCAGCGCGGCCTTCCACT